>DASRJP010000437.1:0-33128 GCA_035649415.1 Pirellulaceae bacterium
GCTATATGGCGGGAAGGGGCGCATTGGCAGCATGCGAATCGACATGCACGGAGTCCTTAAGCGATGCAGTCGGAATCACTATACTCAACCTATCGACCACGGGGAGCCAATGATGAGCGACGTGCGGCGGATCGTGATTACTGGCGTGGGCCGCGGGCTGGGTCTGGCATTGACCGAAGGATTCATCGAGCGGCGGCACACCGTCATCGGCTGTAGTCAAACGGCCCAGCATGTAAAGAAATTGGCCAAGCGCTTTGCCCAGCCACACCGGTTCGACGTGGTGAACGTGGCCGACGAGAGCCAGGTACGCCGCTGGGCCGAGTCGATCCTGTCAGACGGCGGCCCGCCCGATCTGCTGTTGAATAATGCGGCCGTCGTCAATCGCAACGCGGTCTTGTGGAAAGTGCCCGTGGATGAGTTCGACCGCGTGATCGATGTGAATATCAAAGGCGTGTACTACGTGTGCAAATACTTGCTCCCAGCGATGGTGGCGAAGAAGAAAGGGGTGATTGTCAACTTCAGTTCGGGGTGGGGACGCTCAACATCGCCGGAAGTCGCGCCATATTGCGCCACCAAATACGCCATCGAAGGACTGACGCAGGCCCTTTCCGCCGAACTGCCAGAAGGCATGGCCGCGGTGCCGCTGAATCCCGGCATCATCAACACGGACATGCTGCAGAGCTGTTTTGGGGGCAATGCTTCATCGTATCCCAGCCCAGAGGAATGGGCCGAGGCGGCCGTACCTTTCCTGCTCAAGCTCGGCCCCAAGGACAACGGCCGGCCGCTGACGGTGAAGTGAAGGCAGATGTCCTTTCGCAATCCCACTGCATCCGACGTTTCGCGTCCAGCGGTTCATCCGGCCGAATTGGACGACGACCTGTTGCGCGCTGAGTGCGACGTGACGACGACGCGCCGCTCCGGCCCCGGCGGTCAGCACCGCAATAAAGTGGAGACCGCGGTGGTGATCACGCATCGGCCGACGGGCGTGCGGGCCGAAGCCAACGAACGCCGCAGCCAACACGAGAATGCCCTGGTGGCTTGGCGGCGAATTCGCGTTCAATTGGCCACGAAATTCCGCGTGCAGCGCGAGTCATCCGCAATTCCGTCGCTTCAATGGCTACAGCGAGCCAAAGGAGGCATCAGCAACGTCAATCCCGAGAATGCTGATTTTCCCGCACTCTTGGCGCTGGCGCTCGACACGATTTATGCCGCCGACCTGCGGATGCGGGACGCTGCTCGTGCCTTGCACGTGACCGCGACGCAGTTGACGCGGCTCGTGGCATTGGCCCCCGCGGCATTGGCGGAGCTCAATCGGTTGCGAAAAGAGCGGGGATTGCGAGCCTTGCAGGTCTAGCCCCTGACGAGGATCTTGATGCCTGACTTTGACCGCACTAAATGGGACGCCAAATACGCCGACGCCGATTTCGCGCCGCGCGAACCGTCGACAGTCCTCATTTCGCTGGCGAAGTATCTACCGCGTCAAGGCAAGGCGATCGATGTCGCCGGCGGCGCAGGGCGCAACGCCATCTGGCTTGCGCAGCGCGGGCTCGACGTCACGATCGCGGACGTATCCTCAGTGGGGCTTGCTCTAGCAGCCGCCCGCGCGCAGGAAGCCGGAGTGACCCTGACGACGCTTTGCACCGACTTGGAAGAACAGCCCTTTCCGCACGGTCCGTGGGACCTCATCGTCTCCGTTCGCTACCTTCAGCGGCCGCTGTTTGCAGTCTATCCGCAGGTTTTGGCGCCTGGCGGCAAACTAGTGGCGATCCAGCCGACCAAGTCGAATCTCCAGCGGCATGAGAAACCGCCGGCCGACTTTCTGCTCCGCGACGGCGAACTACCGCAGTTGATTCAGGGTCTGGAAATTATCCACTATGCGGAAGGCTGGCTGGCCGACGGGCGGCACGATGCGGTGCTGGTGGCGACGAAGTAGATGTCCCCCTCGCTGATGCTTCAGGTTAGTATGAAAGAAGCCTGGAGAAGTTCCTGATGAAGCTCATTCGCGTCGGCGCGGCGGTAATCAACACGACGCCGCTCGACTGGGACGGTAATCTTGACAAGCTGCGGCGGGCAACAGATGCCGCGAGAGCCACGGGAGTCTCCATTCTTTGCCTGCCGGAGCTGTGCATCACCGGTTACGGCTGCGAAGACGCTTTTCACGCGCCGGGTACGCAGCGAATGGCGCTGGAAGTGCTTCGGGAGCTAGTCTCCCAAACGCGCGGCATGATCATCTCCGTGGGGTTGCCGCTCTTGCACTCGGGGGGACTCTTCAACACTGCTTGCTTGATCGCCGACGAAAGAATTCTGGGCTTCGTGGGGAAACAGAACCTGGCGGGGGAGGGAATTCATTATGAGCCACGCTGGTTCAAACCCTGGCCGAGCGGTGTGCGGAGCGAAACGCATGTTGCTGGCACGGAATACCCGATAGGCGACCTGATCTTCGACTGCGGCGGCATTCGCCTGGGCTTCGAGATTTGTGAGGACGCCTGGGTGGCCGGCCGTCCCGGCAGTCGGCTCTCGCAGCGCGGCGTGGATCTGATTCTCAATCCGAGCGCCAGCCACTTTGCCTTTGGCAAACACGAGATTCGCAAACGATTCGTGATCGAGGGCTCGCGGGCCTTCAACGTCGGTTACGTCTACTCCAATCTCGTCGGCAACGAAGCGGGCCGGGCAATCTACGACGGCGACGCGATGATCGCGGCATCGGGAAAGCTTCTGGTGACCGGTCCGCGGTTCACCTATGCCGACTTTCAAGTGACCACGGCCGTCCTGGACATCGACGCGATCCGGATGAGCCGGTCGCGGACCGGCTCTTTCCGGCCCACCATCACGGGCGATGATTCGAGTATCGTTGAATCGCGTTTCGACTTTCCGCCGCTGTCGCCGCAGCATGAGGAGCCGCGCCCCTCAGCGTGGGAGAACTCCGCTGCGATCAAGGAGGAAGAGTTCACGCGGGCCGTGTCAGTTGCTTTGTATGATTACGTCCGCAAGAGCCGTTCCCAGGGTTTTGTCGTTTCGCTTTCCGGCGGGGCAGACTCTGCCGCCGTGTCAATTCTCGCAGCGCGCCTGGTCGATTTCGCGACAGCGGAAATTGGCCGAGAAAGGCTGCTGGCGAAGCTGGAGTACATCGGCGGCCTGGAGCAGGCAGCGGACAACCGGGCGATCGTTCGCCGGCTGCTCACGTGCGTCTACCAATCGACCCGCAACAGCGGCGACGTGACGCGCAGCGCGGCCCGCGGCGTAGCGGAGGCGCTTGGCGCGGAATTCCTTGAATTCGATGTCGATTCGCTGGTGCAGGGCTACATCGGCGTCGTCTCCAAAGCAATAGGCCGGGAGCTAAGCTGGGATAAGGACGATCTGGCGTTACAAAACATCCAGGCCCGCACTCGCTCGCCGGGCATCTGGCTGCTGGCCAACATCAAGCAAGCGTTGCTCTTGACCACCAGCAACCGTTCCGAAGCGGCGGTCGGCTATGCCACGATGGACGGCGACACGAGTGGTGGCCTGGCGCCCATTGCTGGCATCGACAAGGCGTTCCTTCGCCAGTGGCTTCGCTGGATGGAAAAAATCGGGCCAGAAAGTATTGGCCCAATGCCGGCACTGGCCGCCGTCAACGATCAGCAGCCGACGGCCGAACTGCGTCCTCCATCATCGCACCAGACCGACGAGGCCGACTTGATGCCCTACGAGGTTCTGGACAAGGTCGAGCGGCTGGCGATCCGCGACAAGATGCAGCCCGTGGAAATCTTTCACGTCATGCGGGTGGAGTTCCCGCAATACTCCGCGAAGCAAATGTGCGTCTGGGTGGAGCGGTTCTTCCGCCTGTGGTGCCGCAACCAGTGGAAGCGGGAGCGGTACGCCCCTTGCTTCCATCTCGACGACGAGAATCTCGATCCAAAAACCTGGTGCCGTTTTCCCATCCTTTCCGGCGGTTACGAGCGCGAATTGGCCGAACTGCGACAAGCAGTTGGCAAATTGACATAGTAGCACGGCCTCTGTCGGTTATACCTGTCGATGACTCCTCCCGAGCCTGAACTACGCGTGCTGACCAGCACCAAGTACCTGC
Source organism: Pirellulaceae bacterium (assembly GCA_035649415.1). Taxonomy (GTDB): domain Bacteria; phylum Planctomycetota; class Planctomycetia; order Pirellulales; family Pirellulaceae; genus DATKDU01. Next base: position 4,067 of record DASRJP010000437.1, read on the forward strand.
GGTTCGTCGCGCGAGACGGCTGGGAGTTCGTCCAGCGAGCCAACTGCACGGCGGTTATTGCCATCGCGGCACTCACCGACGAGGGGAAGCTGCTCCTCGTCGAGCAATTTCGTCCGCCGGTCAACGCCAAAGTCATTGAGCTGCCGGCCGGCCTGGTTGGCGACGAGCCGGGTGCCGACGGCGAATCGCTGGCCGATGCGGCCCACCGTGAGCTTTTGGAAGAGACTGGCTATCAGGCAAACGAAATGCGAGAAGTGTTCCGCGGAGTTACGAGTGCCGGCATGACCGACGAAACGATCACATTTTTCATCGCCCGGGGATTGCGCCGGATCGCCCACGGCGGAGGCGTTGCCGGTGAGAAAATCGTCATTCATGAAGTGCCGCTGGCCGAGATCGACGCTTGGCTGTGGGGACGCGAGCAGCTGGGAATCAAGCTGGATGCGCGTTTGCTGACCGGCGTTTATCTTCTGCAGAGTGATACGTGAGATCGGAGAACGGCCAGCGGTGCACTTACCGGATCTCCAATCAACAAGCCCTTCCCCAAACTGCCCTGTTCTCTGGCGGCTGAGTGCCGTTATGCTGAGCGCATGAACGAGCCTTTTCCTTCCCGGCTTCCCCGCAGTCCGGAATTGATGTCGCGCGGTGATTCGGCCCTGCTGGTGGTAGACATGCAGGAGAAGCTGCTGCGGCTGATTCCCGGCCACGAACGGATCATTTTCAATTGCCGGCGTCTGATCGATGGGGCCAAAATCCTGGGGATTCCGGTAGCCGCCACGGAACAGTATCCGCAGGGCCTCGGCCCGACGGCGGACGCGCTGCGGCAGCGCCTGGGGGAAATTCCGGCCAAGCTCGCCTTTAGCTGCGGCGAGTGTGCGCCGATCTTCGAAACCTGGCAGCAGCAGGGGATTTTCAAGATTCTCGTCTGCGGAATTGAGACGCACGTCTGTGTTCAGCAGACGGTGATGGACCTGCTCGGGGAAGCGTACCGGGTGCTGGTCGCTGTCGACGCGCTGGGGGCGCGGCACGCGATCGACCACGAGACGGCGATTCGGCGGATGGACTCGGCCGGGGCGACGCTGACGACTACTGAAGCGGCACTGTTTGAATGGTGCGAAGTCGCGGGAACGCCCCAGTTCAAGCAGATCAGCGCTCTGGTGCGCGAGAGCCCTCCCGCGTAGGACAGGTTTGCAACCTGCGCTAATCCGTGTTGGACAAGTCGAGAATTTGCCCGACGAGGTTCGACCCGCCCTGATGCTTCACATCTTCTCCACCGTCTGGCCGTACCTGTTCGGCCTTGCTCACTTCTTGGTCATGATTTTTGCCGCGGCGCATGTCGTGCTCACAAAGCGCGACAATCGGGCGGCCATCGGCTGGGCTGGGATCATAGTGCTGACGCCTTTTCTCGGCGCCCTGTTGTACTTCATGTTCGGCATCAATCGGCTGCATCGCCGCGCCAGGCGTTTGCTGCGCACGCAGGCGAAGGGGAAGGGCTCGCGCGGATTGGCGCACTGCTCGCCCGATGCAGTGCAGCGCGCGCTGGGTCCGGAGCGGTCGCACATGGCGCCACTGGCCGAGTTCGTCGGCCGCGTGACCGGCCTTCCGCTGCTGGATGGCAACGCGATTACTCCGCTCCCCAGTGGGGACGGCGCCTACCGGGAAATGACCCTCGCGATCGAGCATGCCAAGAAGACCGTTACCCTGGCCACGTACATATTCGATAACGACGCTGCCGGAGCGATGTTTGTCGATGTGCTGGCCAGCGCGGTCGCTCGCGGCGTGGAGGTGCGGGTGCTCATGGACGACGTGGGGACGCGCTACACGTGGCCGTCGATCAAAGGGAAGCTCCGCGAGGCAAGCATTCCCTTCGCGACTTTTTTGCCCACGCTTATCCCCTGGAAGCTGAACTACAGCAACCTGCGCAGCCACCGCAAAATCCTCGTTGTCGATGGCAGCCTCGGCTATACCGGTGGAATGAACATCCGGCAAGGGACGATGGAGTCCAACTGCGGCCAGCACCCGCTATGCGATCTGCACTTCCGAGTGGAAGGCCCGGTGGTCGCGCACTTGCAGGAGACGTTCTTGCTCGATTGGGAGTTCTGCACGGGAGAGAAGCTCGAAGGTGAGGCCTGGTTCCCCTCTCTGACGCCGCAGGGGAATGTGCTGGCTCGCGGCATTGCCGACGGACCAGACCTGGACTTCGACAAAATCCGGTTGACAATCCATGGCGCCATCGATTGCGCCCATCGCTCCATCCACATCGTCACGCCCTATTTCCTGCCAGATCAAACGCTCATTCTGGCGCTGACCGTCGCGGCAATGCGGGGAGTGGACGTCAATATCTTCATTCCGGAGCAGAATAATCTCAAACTCGTCCAGTGGGCCTGCATGGCGCAGCTCTGGCAAGTGCTCCAGCGCGGCTGCAAGGTGTGGCTCACGCCGCCGCCTTTCGACCATTCCAAGATAATGCTTGTGGACGACGTGTGGAGCATGATCGGCAGCGGCAACTGGGATCCGCGCAGCCTGAGGCTGAATTTCGAATTCAACGTCGAGTGCTACGACCGCGAACTGGCGGCCAGGCTCCGCGACCTAGTGGAACTCAAACGTCAAAGATCGAAGAAAATCACGCTGGCGGACGTGGACGGCCGCCCGCTGCTCATTCGCCTCCGCGACGGCGTGGCGCGGTTGGCAACGCCTTATTTGTAATGTTGCAGACAGTGAAGGTGGCTGCTACGAAAGCTCGATGCTCCGCTGCCCGCCCATTGACGCCGTCGGTAACATGTGTACAATAGTTTAAATCCCGCGCCGCCGCTCCACGACTTGCCCCATGCCAGGTCGGTGCGCTTGCCGCTGCGCGGAAATGGATCTTTGACATCCTGGTCGTGAATCGACTGCTCAACCCCTCCAATGGGTTATTCCCTTCAGACGTTGTGTCTGGAGCGACTTAGCGCGAGTCGGCCCAAGCCGGCAGTTGTGTAAATATGTTCACTATCTGCACTTGTAACCGGCTGGCCCGCGACGCTGGTGACGTAAGTGCCGAAACGTATGGGGGCCTGTAGCTATTCCTTCTCAGCTCCCCCACTAGAACGCAGCGGGGTGTGTGATAGCTCAGTTGTGGGTATGAGTGTGGAACACTGAGAATCTTCACACTCTCATACCACGATGCGCGCCCGGAGTGCGGGTATGAGGGTGTGTGAGTTCGAGGGTATCGGTAGGTGGGTGGGACCTTAAGTACCCTCACACCCTCACACACCCTCACACCCTCACACCCTCACACACTCTCACACTCTCACACCCTCACACTCTCACACTCTCACACTCTCACACTCTCACACCCCGACACCCGCGCTTGCCTACTCAGACCGACTCATCTCAAGGCCTGAGTCGGGCGACTCAAGTGTGTAAGTATGTATACATGCACGACTTGGGGTGCGAGTCGGCGGCTGTGAGTCGCGCGCCAAACCGACTCAAAAACCGACTCAGCCTGAGTGGGACGTGGAGGTAGCAATGGCGGAATTAAAGGGAGCCACGCCCGGGGCTTCAGCGGCACTCAGCTCCTATCCCCCAGCCGCCGGAGCGTGCTAGCAGCCAGCAATCTCTTGACCGTTTGCAAGCGTGCAGCTATTCCTTCGCGGCAACTGCGTCCATCGCTTGTAGGTCCCACGGAGCCACGTCATGTTCCGGTCCATTCTTTATTGCCTCGTAGGCGTTGTCGCGTTGCTGCTGATCACTGCCCGCGGACAGGGGCAGGAGCGAAGCTTCCCGACCGTTTCGCCGCCGCAGCAGGACGTTGATGCCGCAGCCGGCTCGAGCGTCTATGCACTGCCGGGGACCTCGCGTCCGCAGCAGTCCCTAGAGACGAGACTGCCGCCACAGCCGCCGCTGCGCGAGCCGGCGGATACTTATCGCGAAAAAACGCCTATCGAACCGACGCAGTTTGCGGAGCCGCTCGATCAACAGCCGGGTTCTGAGTCGGAACCCGCGGCCGCGCCCGAGACAAGGCATGGCAAGCCGTCAAAGTCCACGCCTGAGCCACTTTCGCATTCGTCCGTCAAAACCAAATCGGCTGAGACCAGCGGACAGACTAACGCTCAGGAGGACAAACCGGCAGGCAGCGACGCGTCCATCACGACGACCGGCCTGGCAGGGCTCAAGGAGGTGATTCCCACCTCGCTTCCAGATGCCTGGGACAAGCTCGTAAAGGTCTGGCGCTATGAAATCTTCATGAAGGTGACGGTCGAAACGCTCTCAATCGCCCTAGTGCTGCTGTTTATTGGTTACCTGGCTTCCAAGCGCATCAGCTCCTGGTTCGCGTCCCGAATTCTCGGTCGGCTTGGGATCGGAAGGAACAACGTCGCCACGATTCAAACCATCGGGTTTTACGCCCTGATGGCCGCCTTCACGCTCTCCACGCTCGGCGCCCTCGGAGTGCCGGTCACCGTCTTCAGCTTCTTTGGCGGGGCACTGGCGGTCGGCATCGGTTTCGGCAGCCAGAACATCGTGAACAATTTCATTAGCGGTTTGATCTTGCTGGCCGAGCGGCCGATCCGAGTGGGCGACGTGATCCAGATCGACGGGGCGACGGGTAAGGTGACGGAGATCGGAGCCCGCAGCACGCGAATCACGACCGGCTCGAACATGGAGATCTTGGTCCCCAACAGCACGTTCCTGCAAACGAACGTCGTCAACTGGACGCTCTCCGACGACGTCATCAGCAGCAAGGTGACGGTCGGCGTGGCTTACGGCTCACCGGCCCGGCAAGTGGCGAAACTTCTATTGCAAGCTGCCGATCAGAATGCCGACGTGCTCAAGGACCCTGCGCCGAACGTGTCATTCACGAATTTCGGCGACCATTCACTGGACTTTGAACTTTCATTCTGGCTGCGATTAGGCCAGTCCGATCGCGGCCGGATCGAAAGCGATCTACGGTTTGCCATCGACGACCTGTTCGCCGAGCATGGTATCATCATCGCGTACCCGCAACGGGACGTGCATTTGAACCTGCTTCGCCCGGTCGAGGTGCGGTTGACGCCGCCGGCCGCCGGCGACGTGCGAAGGGCCGCCGCTTGAGCAAGAAGAATAAACGCCGCCAGCGCCACGAGATTCGCATCCAGCGGCGGACCGCGCCCGGCACCAGCCCAGGCGTCATTGCCCCCAGCCCTGCCCAGCGGCCGTCGGAGGCCAGTGTCCTGGCCTATGGACCGCAATCACTCGTCGAGCACGAGCTGGCCGACGTGATGCAGATTCCCAAGCTGTTGGCCGATCACCCGGTCGTGTGGGTCAACGTCGAAGGGTTGGCCAACGCCAAGCTGATCGAGCGCTTGGGGGATTTGTTCGACCTCCACCGTCTGGCCCTGGAAGATGTCGTCAGCACCCACCAGCGGGCCAAGGTGGATGAGTACGGAGCCGTCCTGTTCATCGTCCTGCGGATGGTCAGCTGCCAGCTCGATCGCTGCGGCACCGAGCAGCTCAGCCTGTTCGTCGGCCCCGGCTTTGTGATCACCTTCCAGGAAGGGACGCCCGGCGATCCGTTCGATCGCGTCCGCGAGCGGATTCGCAAAGGAGTCGGCAAGATCCGCGCCAGCGGCAGTGACTACCTGGCCTATGCCCTGATCGACGCGGCGATCGACGCCTACTATCCCGTGCTTGAGCTGTATGCCGAGCGGATCGACGGCCTGGAAGACGCCGTGCTGGAAGCCCGCTCGCGCAAAACGATGGATCAGCTCCACGAGGTCAAAGCCGACCTGCTTATCCTCCGCCGGGCCATCTGGCCGATGCGCGAGGCGCTGGCCCATCTCATGCGGGAGGGAGTTCCCAACATCTCGGACTCCACGCGGCCGTACCTCCGCGACTGTTACGACCACGTGGTGCAGATTGTCGAGCTGGTGGAGACTTATCGCGAATTGACCGCCGACCTCCGCGACCTGTACATGTCCAGCATCAGCAACCGCATCAACGAGACGATGCGCGTGCTGACCATCATCAGCGTGATCTTCATCCCGCTGACGTTCATCGCCGGCATTTACGGGATGAATTTCCGCCCTGTTTCCCCGTGGAACATGCCGGAGCTGGACTGGTTCCTTGGCTATCCCTTCAGCCTGGGACTCATGGCGGTGACGGCCATCGGCATGCTTATCTACTTCTACTGGCAGGGGTGGATCTTCCGCGGGCGGCAGTAGCAGACGCGCGTTATTCCGCGTGGTCTTCCGATCCATCCCGGCTGATGAATCGCCAGAGCGTGACCAGAATTCCCAGTACGCCAAACGCGGCCAGCACGGTCTTGACCTGGTCCAGCATCGATGTGCCGCCGATTTGTTTCCAGGCGGCAGCCAGTAGCTGATCCGCTGGTGCTTCTTGAATGCTCGTTGGCTGTGTCTCCGCAGCCCCTTTGCGGGGCTTGAGGGACGCGCTGTTCGGCGGACCTTCGATGGGAGCGATGCTTGCCGGCGGCTGCCAAACGTCAGCTTGCGCGTCGGGAGCGGCGGCGGCCTCCGATGGCTCAAGCGGCGCGATCGAACTGCGATCGACCTCCAGCCGCGATGGGGGCGCAAGTTCCGTCGGCCGCGTCGCCGGGAGCGATCGCCGCGATGGCAGCGGGACGAGTGCAAGCTCTGGATTGGCGCTCGCTGGTGGACTCGTCAGCACATTCTTTGGCAAGCGCGGCGCGGTGGCCGGCGGCTGGGCCATCGCTTGGAGTTGGTCCTGCACGTGCGGCGCGATGGCCGTAAACGGATCGGTCCGCGGCACATGGTCGGCCGTCGGACTGAGCGACGGGGCCGGCGACTGAGCGATCGCACTCGGATTCAACCCCGGCGGCATATCACTTCCCGGCACGCCGTTGGGAACGACTGACGAAAGAAAGTCGAGGACTCTCCCACCGTAGCTGCCGGCAGTGAATCCGTTTCCCGCGCCGAAGAGCACGCCCGCGATTTCGCCGCGCTCGTTGAGAATCGGACCGCCGGAGTCCCCCTGCCGAGCTTCGGCGCTCACTTCCACCATCTCAAACGGCATTCCCTCCTTTGGCGCCAGGTATTGCTGACACGCGCCAGCGGCCGCACGATAATTCCCAGCCCCATAACCAGCGATAACAAGATACTGCTGCTTTTGCGGCAGTGCTGAAGAAATGACGAGCGGCTGCACGCCTGCGGGCCGTGCGATTTCCAGGGCCGCCAGGTCCCAATCCGCATCGTACTTCAGCAGCCTCGCCGGCGTGCGCAAGCCGCTGGGGAATTCGACGCTGATTTCTCCCGTCGCATCGCGGACCACATGCCAGTTGGTGATCACTAGGCCGAAATTGCCGCGAGCGTCAATTAACGATCCGGTGCCGAAGGAAATGCCGTCCATTTCCTGCACCGAGATGCGGGCAATTGCCGAATGCGGCGTCGTGGAGACGATTTTGGCTTCTGACGAGCGGCGGAAGAAGCCGCTCCAGGGCCACTGAGCATGCGCGGTCGTGGTGAATGTGATGAGGAGGGCCAGAACAACACTAACCCGAAGCGTCAGCGACGGAAACGGCTGTTTAGCGAGAGGATAGCCGTCCCTCGCTAGCGCGTCGGGCAGGTGAGCGCGCACAGCGGCGATCAGAGCGCGGCGGCGCGCCGCGCGGACCAGCGCCCCGCGCACAGCAGCCAGGAGACCCGCCAAAGTTCACCTCAGAATGCCGCGGGAGGTGACCGCGGCATTGGAATCTATCGTCGGTTGGGCGTGGGGGTGCATAATTGCAGCCCCGTCTGCCGCACAACCGCGCCCGTTGGCGTACTACAGCCGATATAATCGGGCCACGCGTTTCGACCCGACCTTCTGACTCGTTGAGCTGGCTGATGTCGAATCCCTACAAGGCCTCGCGCGACGCTCCGCAGCCGGAGATTGTCGGCGCCCGCCTGGTCGAGCCCGGCCAGCGGCCGACGCGGATACGCTACTGGATCATCGGACTGACATGCGCTATGTCGGTGATCCTGTACCTCGATCGATTCTGCATCGGGCCAGTGACCGAGAAGATCATCGAAGAGATCCATCTCGACCGGAAACAATTTGGCTGGGCGATCGGCATGTTCTTCTGGTCGTATGCGCTCATGCAAGTGCCGTCGGGATGGGTCTGCGACCGGTTCGGCAGTCGCGTGGCTCTGCCGCTGTACGTGGTCGGCTGGTCGCTGGCGGTCATGCTGCTTGGCGCTGCCCATTCGCTGATAGCATTTCTGGTGCTCCGGTTATTGCTCGGAATGGCTCAGGCGGGCGCTTATCCGGCCGCGGCAGGATACATCAAGAAATGGATACCGCTCGCGGGACGAGCGCGGGCCAATAGCATCGTCACGATGGGAGGCCGGGCTGGCGGCTTGATCGCCTTCTTTGCTACGCCGCTGCTCATGCTCTATGCGCTTCGCGCGCTGGAGTGGGAAGTCGGCGGCTGGCGCATCGTGTTTGTCGGCTACGGACTTTTGGGCGTCGTCTGGGCCGTCGCGTTTTGGTGGCTGTTTCGCGAGCGCCCCGAGGATCATCCGCGATGCAACGCGGCCGAAGTAGCGCTCGTCGAGCCGACGCTTGCCGGGGCCACTCCCACGCCGCCGCTGAACCTGGTTTTGGCGCTCGTGCAACATCCCAATGTGCTCTTGCTGAGCTTGTCTGGCTTCTTCGTCAACATTGGCTGGATCTTTTTGGTGACCTGGCTCCCTTCGTATCTGAAGGATGCTTATGCCGATCAACTGACCGACGTGGCCCGCGACGTGAGCCAGTGGTTTGGATACACCCACACGATCACGAAGACGAACGCCTACGATCTGCTGGCCGGCCCTATGGTGGCGTTCACCGGGCTGGCCGGCATGTGCGGCAGCCTCTCCGGTGGCATGCTGGCCGATTTCCTGCTCCGCAAGTTTGGCCCGATCTGGGGACGACGCCTGCCTGGAATGTGCGCGGCCTTCGTCGCCTGTAGCGCCTATGCCGCGTGCCTGTTCACCACAGACGTGCGGCTGTTCATCGTGCTGGCGGCGGCGATTTATTTTCTGACCGATTTGGGCCTGGGGGCGCTGTGGGCCACGTATCAGGATTTCGGCGGAAAATATGTCTCCTCCGTGCTGGGCTTTGCCAACATGTGCGGCAATCTAGGGGCGGCCGTGTTCAGCTCCGTGTTTGGATACATGGCGGAGGACAAAATGTGGTCAGCGGTCTTCATTACGTCCGGATGTAGCTTTCTGGTAGTCGCCTGCTGCTGGCTGTTCGTCGATCCGACGAGGAAGTTTGTGGTGGAGGAAACTTGATGAGCCCAACAATCTTGTTGCTCGCTGCTGCTTTGACTGGTGGTGAACCGGCGGCTCCATTTGCCATCCACGTGATAGACGACGTCACCGGTCGCGGAGTGCCGCTGGTGGAATTGAAGACGACGGCAAACGTCGTCTACGTTTCCGATTCCAATGGTGTCGTCGCCTTCGACGAGCCGGGATTGATGAATCAGAAGGTTTGGTTCGCGGCGAGCAGCCACGGGTACGAGTTGCCCAAGGATGGATTTGGCCTGCGCGGGCGGGCGCTCGAAGTTACGCCGGGCGGCAGCGCTACGATCAAGATCAAGCGGATCAATATCGCTCAACGAATCTATCGCGTCACCGGCGCCGGTATTTACTGCGACAGCGTGCTCGTTCGGCGCGGGTCTCCCGACCCCGCCGAAAAACCGACCTTAGGTCTCCCCGCCGTGCCCATCGACCAGCCGTTGCTGAATGGCAAAGTGGTCGGCAGTGATAGCGTGCAGACGGCCATTTATGGCGGAAAGTTGCGGTGGTTCTGGGGGGATACGCTCCGGCCGGCGCATCCGCTGGGCCTTTTCCACGTGCCGGGCGCCGTCAGCGAATTGCCCGAGCGCGGCGGCCTGCCCGCGGACAAGGGAGTGAACCTTAAGTATTTCGTCGGCGACGACGGCTTCGCCCGCGCGACGTGTCAAATGCCGGGGGACGGCCTGACATGGATTCAGTCGGTCACCACGGTTACCGATGCCGGCGGCAAAGAGGCGCTGCTCGGCTTCTACATGAAGGTTCGCGCGCCACTGTCGGTCTATCGCCACGGCATTTGCCGCTGGAACGACAAGAACGAGTCGTTCGAGCACGCGGTGGACGTTCCGGAGCAATCTCCCATCGTGCCATTGGGTCATACGTTCATCTACAAGGATGACAAAACGAAGTACGTCTACTTTGGGGATCCGTTTCCGGTCGCGCGCGTGCCGGCGACGGCGGAGCAGTTCCTCGATCTGTCCCAGTACGAGGCGTTTACGTGCCTTACTCCCGGCAGCCGTGTGGGCGAGCACAAGATCGAGCGCGATGCCGATGGCCGGCTAGTGTGGGGGTGGAAAAAAAACACATCGCCGGTCGATGCGATGAGCGAGTCGGGGCTCGTCAATGTGGGCTTGCTCAAGCCTGAGGAGTGCCGCTTTCGCACAGTCGATGCGGAGGGCCAGCACGTCGTGGCCCATCGCGGGAGTATGAACTGGAACGACTACCGGAAAAAATGGATTGCCATCTTCACCGAGTACTTCGGCACGTCGATGATCGGCGAGATCTGGTATGCCGAGGCGGAATCACCGACTGGCCCGTGGACGAAGGCAGTCAAAATCGTCACGCACGACAACTACAGCTTCTACAACCCGCTGCACCACCGCTATTTCGATGCAGACGGCGGTCGCGTGATCTATTTCGAAGGGACCTACACGCACACGTTCTCCGGCAACGACTACCAGACGCCGCGGTATGACTACAACCAGGTGATGTATAAACTGGAGCTGGATGATCCCCGCCTACGATTCGCACAGTCGCTCGCGTCAAAGGGCCGGGAAGCCCGAAATCCGAAGCCCGAATGACGAATGAAGGCAAAATGTCAAAATGATCAAATGGCCATTTTGGCTTCGTCATTGATTCGTCATTCGGATTTCGTCATTGGTCATTGAAATGCAGTTTCCGTCTCTTCAACTCGGTCCAGTGAACGTCGACTTCCCCGTCGTCCAAGCCGCCCTCTCCGGCTACAGCGACTGGCCGATGCGGCTGATCGCCCGGGGGCTGGGGGCGTCGTATGCGATCTGCGAGGTGATGCTCGATCAGTTCCTCGTGACGGTGAAGAGCAATCGGTTGCGGAACAAGCATTTTCTGCACATCACGGACGAAGAGCGGCCGGTCGGCGGCCAGCTCATGGGGGCCGAGCCGGAGCAGTTTTCCGCCGGGGCCATCAAGCTCGTGGAGGCTGGCTTCGATGTGATCGACATCAATTTCGGCTGTCCGGTGAAGAAGGTGCTGGGGCGCTGCCGCGGGGGATTCCACTTGAGCCAGCCCGAAGTGGCTCTGGACATCGTCCGCCGCACGCGCGACGCAGTGCCGTCGCAGATTCCTGTCACCGTGAAGCTCCGCCGCGGCATCGACGACTCGACCGAAAGCCGCGACAAGTTTTACACGATTCTCGACGGCGCTTTTGCCGCCGGCATTGCGGCGGTCACCGTTCACGGCCGCACGGTGCAGCAGCGGTATATCGGCCCCAGCCGCTGGGCCTTTCTCGCGGAAGTGAAACAACATTTAGGTTCGAAGACAATGCTCGGCAGCGGCGACCTGTTCACGCCTCACGATTGCCTGGAGATGATCCGCCAGACCGGTGTGGATGGCGTCACGGTCGCCCGCGGCTGCATTGGCAACCCGTGGATCTTCGCGCAGTGCCGAGCGCTAGCCGAAGGGAAGTCTTTGCCACCGCCGCCAAGCCTGTACGAGCAGCGGGCTGTCATCCTCGAGCACTATCGGTTAGCCGAGGAACTTTACGGTGAGAATCGCTGCGGAGCATCCATGCGAAAATTCGGCATCAAATATGCCGCGGGCCACCCTCAGTACGAGCTGGTCCGCGAGGCATTTACCAAGGTCCGCTGTCTTGAGGACTGGAAGCGCGTCCTGGACTGCTATTACGCAGACGATTTGCCTGGTGTTTACCCCGATCCTTTCGTTCACAAGCAGACGAACGAGTGCGAAGCGGCATAGGCATAGGTGGCGGGGGCGATCTGGCGATCAGGGCAGGCCGCGGGGTTGAAACCCCGCGGTTCGCGATCCAAATGAGCTTCCCCTGCCGGCCCGTTTGTGGTAATTCCCCGGCCGCATAGGTCGGCAATTCTTGCCGCTAGCAGTTTCGCAAAGGACGGCGATATGCTCGCGAAAATTCGGCTCGCCCTCGAACCGCTGAAAAACCTCAAAAACAAGGCCACGATCCTGCGGATTGGTTTGGCTGGAGTCGTGCTGGGGGTCGGCGGCTTTGCCGTCTACAAGGGCGTCCAGCAAATGAAGCCCAGCCGGCCGGAGCCGAAGCCTACGCAAACGGCTGTCAACAAACTTCAGGAGCAGCAGGAAGAGGACCTCGACCCAACCAAGGGATTCGGCATGTCGCCGGTTCGCGTGGTTTCCGGCCAGGGCGCCGACGGAGAGCAGTCTGCCACACCCGTGTATACCGCTGGCGGCGAGGAAGATACGTCTGCGTCTGGGCAGTACACCATTGGCGACAGCGGGAGTGCGGCGGCAAGTGATGGCGGAGGAATTCCAAAGTCGCCACTTCAGGGACACGGTGGGGAGGGGCAGGACCAATACGCATATGCGACGGGCAATGAAGGATCGAATGGCGCTGTGCGACACGGCCGCACGCGCAATTCGCAAGCGACATCCGGCGGAGCATATCGAGTTGATGATCAAGCGACTGCCGACAGCGCAGTCGAAGGACAAGCAACTGATGAGCAACTCAGCACGGGCACGGCGCGCCGAGATGCCGGCGAACTGGTGACGGTTGCGGATGGCGAGGGGGAACCTGCGCCGATTGTGGACGGCGCTAGCGATGCGGCCAGCAGTGGCTATGAAGCGAATTCCGATACAGCGGAAATCGGCAGCGCACAAGACGCGCGCAGCTTGCCGCCGCCGCTCACGCTTCCCGGCGCCGGCTCGCGCCGCGGGCAGCATGATCCCAATTCTGTCGCAATGCGGAGCAACGCCTTGCTGCATCGGCTCGGCGGAGATTCCCCGTCGGCAATCGAGTCATCGGCAGGCGCCGCTGGCGGAATTCCCGGCGACCGGCAATTGGAAGGGACACAGGTGCCGTCAGTGGCGATTGAAAAGTTCGCGCCCGCAGAGATCCAGGTAGGCAAATCCGCGACGTTTGAGATCCGCGTTCGCAATACTGGCCAAGTGGCGGCTCACGATGTGCTGGTGACCGACCAGGTGCCGCGAGGCACAAAGCTGGAAGCGACGAGCCCCGAAGCGCAAGTGGCCGCGGACGGCTCCGTGGCCTGGCAACTCGGTGCGATGCAGCCCGGCGACGAGGTGGTCCTGTCGATGCAGGTGCTGCCGGAGCAGGAAGGGGAGATTGGCAGCGTGGCTCAGCTCACGTTTGCCGGGCGGGCTACGGCCCGCTCCGTGTGCACGCGGCCGCTACTGTCCATCGAGCACACGGCACCCAAGCAGGTGCTGATCGGCGAGACGGTGCGCCTGGGGATCACAATCGGCAACCCCGGGACCGGCGCGGCTACCGGCGTGATCGTCGAAGAGGACGTTCCCGAAGGGCTGACCCACGTCGCCGGCAACGAGCTGGAATACGAGATTGGCACGCTGCGGCCAAATGAGACGCGGCAGCTGGAGTTGCAGCTTACCGCCGATAAGCCGGGGCTGATCGAGAATATGGTTACCGTCCGCGGTGAAGGAAACCTGATCTCTCAGCATAAGGTGCAAATCGAGGTCATCGCACCCGACCTCGAAGTGGCAGTCAGTGGTCCCAAGAAGCGGTATCTCGAGCGGCAGGCGACTTATACCCTGTCGATCGCCAATCCCGGCACGGCAGCGGCCCGCAGCGTCGAGCTGGTCGCCTATCTACCCAAAGGAATGAAGTTCTTCAGCAGCGATGCCGAGGGGAAGTACGACGCGGCACAGCACGCGGTGTTCTGGAGCCTGGAGGAGCTGCCGGCCAACAAGAGCGGCAGCGTCAACCTCGTGGCGGTTCCGATCGAGACCGGCGAGCAGCGGCTGCGCGTGGAAGGCAAAGCCGATTTGGGTCTGTCGGCGTCCAGCGAGCAGGCCGTGCAGGTCGAAGCCCGTTCCGAGCTGGTGTTCGACATTGTGGACGTGAACGATCCGATTGAAGTGGGCACTGATACGACATACGAGATTCGCGTGGCCAACAACGGCACTCGGCCAGCCACGGCGGTCGAGCTGGCGGCCGGGTTCCCGCCGGAGATCAAGCCGACCACTGCCGAGGGTCACTCTCGCGGCACCGTGAAGGGGCAGCAGGTGATCTTCGAGCCGGTGGGTCGTATCAACCCCGGGGAGGAGATCGTCTTCCGCATTCACGCTCAAGGAGCCGCCGAAGGGGACCACGTTATAGCCGTGCAAATTCGCAGTGCCGAGTTCCCCACGCCAGTTACTCGCGAAGAAAGCACGCGGGTATATGTGGACCGCTAGCTGCCATGGCACCCGGCGGGTTTCAAACCGCTGCCGGCGGAACGTAGAATGGCACTAACCGCCCCGCCGCCTGGGACGGCATAAGCCATCTTATCTCCCTTGGCTGGCATGCCGCTGCGAATTCAGTGTCCCGAAGGTCATACGCTGGTCGTGTCGCATGCCCACGGCGGCACGAGTCTGCGCTGCCCCAAGTGTGGGGCGGCCGTCGTGGTTCCGCCGCTTGCACCGCAGCGCGAAATAACGCCCTCTGGCATCGCCCTGCCTGCGGTTGCCGGCGAGCAGGCCAGATCCACTGCCGTGGCCATTGCCAAAGAGCCCAAGCCGCCGCCAGTGCTGACGGCGGTGAGAGAGGTGATTCCACCGCCGGTCTGGATTCCGCCTCCCAAGTCGCGGGCAATACCGGAGGCAGTCCCATCTTCGTCGCCGCCGCAGCCACTTGAAGAAGTCGAAGCGTTGCCCGCAGAGCGGTTGGATCCGACATCTAACGATGGCAACAGCGCCGTTCCCGCGTCAAGCGCGCCAGGCACGATGGCCCCGACGACTTCTCCGCTGCCTATCGCCGTGCTCCCGCCGCCCGACAAAACGCAGATCGCAGAGTCGACAGCCGTAAATTTGCATGAAGCGGAGCAGTCGCTGCCGCCCGCCGAACTCGCCGCCAGCGGCGCCTCAGATGCGGCTGGCGAACTACCGGCCGAAACGCCGGCGGAGCCGGAAGCGCCGCCATTGTCAGAAACTGACAGACCACGAGAGGTCGTTTACACCGCTTCCCAGCTCGATCCTCCACCGCTGGTTCCAGCCACAGGCGTGCAGCTTGGGGCCTACGTTTTGTCAGCTTGTTTTGGTGCGGCCGCTTTGTTCGCAGTAGCTCCGGGCGTATGGGATGTTTTCCAGTATGCGCAGGCCGCCGATGGCGCATTTGTAGCCCGCTGGGCAC
This sequence comes from Pirellulaceae bacterium, assembly GCA_035649415.1. Taxonomy (GTDB): domain Bacteria; phylum Planctomycetota; class Planctomycetia; order Pirellulales; family Pirellulaceae; genus DATKDU01. Next base: position 19,436 of record DASRJP010000437.1, read on the forward strand.
TATTCGTGCTCGCGCTGGGTGTTACTCAGGCGGCCTACGCGATCTATTTAGTTCAGCTTCCCGACTGGACCAGCGGATGGGTGGTGACATTATTTGCGCTGGCATGCGCTGCGCTGTACGCCGGCATGCTGGGAGTGACGCTCATTGCCGGAGACGACAGCCGGCTGATCCACAGCCTGCAGTTGAGTGAGTCGGTGGCCAGCGGCCGTGCGCCCATCTGGTGCTTGTGCATGACGACGATTATGGCCGCGCTGGCGTTCTTTGGCGGGAGGTCGAGTCTGCGCTGGCGTTTGGCTGAGGCAGCCGGGGAGTGAAGTCCGTTCTCGCGCTTGCATGTGCCGCGGCCATCGGTCAGGCTGTTAGCTTTCCCGCCCGCCCTCATCCCACCGTGGAGGATTGCAATGACCACCCGCCCTCTCGACCGTCGCACGTTTATTTCGCACGCTGCCGCAGGGACTGCCGCTGCGACGCTCGCCGCAACCGCCGCCAAAGCAGACGCCAAAAACGACATGCTTACCATCGGTCTGATCGGTCCGGGTGGAATGGGCACCAGTCACCTCAGCAATCTCGTACGGCGCAAGGACATTCGATTTGCCTATGTCTGCGACGTCGATGCCAACCGCCTCGCAGCCGCTGCCAAGACCGTCGATACGGCGGGCTTGGGACCAGTCAAGGCAGTCAAGGACATGCGGACGATTTTCGACGATAAGTCGGTCGATGCGGTCTGGATCGCTACGCCCGACCACTGGCACTGCCCGGCGGCGATCCTGGCCGTGCAAGCGGGCAAGCACGTCTACGTCGAAAAGCCAGTGTCGCACAACATCCGCGAAGGGCGGCTGCTGGTCGACGTGGCCCGCAAACAAAACAAAGTCGTCCAGGTAGGAACACAGAGCCGCAGCACGGACTACGTGATGCGGGCGATCGACATCCTCAGAAGCGGCGCGATCGGCGAGGTGCTCGTCAGCAAAGCCTGGAATAGCCAGCTTCGAGGGAATATTGGCCATTCTCAGCCGACCAGTCCGCCCGACAACCTGGACTTTGATTTATGGCTCGGCCCAGCGCCCAAGCGCGAGTACCGCGCGAACATGCTGCCGGGACGCTGGCGGTGGTGGTACGACTTCGGCGTGGGCGACATCGGCAACGACGGCGTACACGATGTCGACATTGCCCGCTGGGGGCTCGGTGTGACCACGCAGCCGTCCACCGTGGCTGCTCTGGGGAGCAAGTTCTTTTTCGACGACGATCAGCAGTTTCCGGACACGCAGTACTGCGTCTTCGAATGGCCCGGCGACGGCAAGGTCGGTCACAAGCGGCAGCTCATTTTCGAACAGCGGATCTGGTCGCCGTACGTCCAGGAAGGATATGAAAACGGCGCCGCCTTTTACGGCACAAAAGGTATGCTGCTCCTTGGGCACAGCAGTGGGTTTCAGGTGTTTGGCCCCAAGAATCAACCTGGCGAGAAAGGGAGCGGCTCGGTCGATCTGCCGGCACATCATCAAAACTTCGTCGACTGCATTCGAAACGGCGGGCGGCCGCGCGCCGACGTCGAAGAAGGACACCTGTCGGCATCGCTGTGCCACCTGGCGAACATCGCGTGCCGCTACAATCGAACGCTTAACTTCGATCCAAAGAAGGAGCAGATCCTCGGCGATGATGAGGCCAACAAGCTGGTCCGCCGGCAGTACCGCGAGGGACATTGGGCCGTGCCGAAGGGAGTTTGATCAGGGCATGTTGAGGCGAGCTTATCGACATGAGTGCGGCGACCTGGCTACGTTTCTGGACCACGATCCTGCTGGCGGCGCCGCTGGTCGGCATCGCCGGCGATGGGACAGTCGCGGCTGAACCGGACAATTCGCGGCTGCGGCTGATCATCGAGACCGATGCCGGCGGCGACCCGGACGACGAGCAGTCGCTTGTGCGATTTCTGCTCTACGTCAATGAGTGGGACGTGGAAGGTATCATCGCCAATCGACGGGCAGCCCGAGAGGGCGAAAACCTCAATTCCGAACGTACGGGGCTCGGTATCGTCCGCCGCCTGCTGAAAGCTTACGCCCAGTGCTACCCCCAGTTGGTTCAGCACGACCAGCGATATCCCAAGTTCGAGCAGCTTTGGCAGCGGACAGTTGCCGGATATGACGACGGCGATGAGGCCGTGAAGTTGATCATCGCGGCCGTGGAATCGCCCGATCCGCGGCCTGTGTGGTATTCCGACTGGGGGACGGACGATGGCTCGTGCACCAACAACCTCAAGCGGGCGCTCGATCAGGTGTTGAAGGAGCGCGGGCCGGAGGGATATGCGAAGTTCAAGAGCCGATTGCGGCTCGCGTCGGCCGATGCATTCGGCGATCACACAGCGAAGATCGAGCCGCCGTTTCCGCTGTGGGTCGATACCTTTCGGCCGGAGCTTGATCGCCGCCGCTGGTACCATCGCTTTTCGGCACTGACGGCGACTGCTGGCGGCTTTGACGTCCAGCGACACTTGCTGGAAGGTGGAAGTCCGCTCGGGGCACTTTATCCGACGAACACGACGCACCCACAAAAGGAAGGGGACACCATGACCTTTCTGTACTTGGTGCCGACCGGAATGAACGATCCCAATCAGCCGATGTGGGGAAGTTGGGCCGGCCGCTACGGGCTCAATCTCGAAATCCCGCGTCGATCCTACTACTGGGCCAACCAGCAGGACACTTGGCAGGGGGCGAATCATCGCGAAAACTCGTTGGCGCGTTTCGCAGTCGATCTACAAAACGACTTCCGTGCTCGGCTGGAGTGGTGTCATAAGCCGCCGGCGGAAGCGAATCACCCGCCAACCGCCGTGCTCAATGGCAAAGGCGGCAAAGACAATGTCCACTTGAGCGCAGCACGCGGAGCCGCGGTCGAATTGAGTGCCGACGGTTCGTCCGACCGCGACGGCGACAAGCTGAGCTATCAATGGTTGATTTATCCCGAGGCGGGAACGTACGGTGGCGAAGTGAATCTTGAGAACACCGACGGGCGGCATACCAAGCTGCGCGTGCCGCGAGATGCGGCCGGAAATACGATTCACGTCTTATTAACGATCACGGACAACGGGACGCCGCCACTGGCAGCATATCGGCGGGTGGTCATCAATTGTGAGCCGGAAGCCAAGGAGTGAGCCGTGCGGGCTATCCAAACGTCCCCGTCAGGTATTTCTCGGTCAGCTCGTTCTTGGGTTTTTGAAAGACCTGCGACGAAGGACCTCGTTCGACCAGCTCCCCCAAGTACATGAATGCAGTATAATCGGCTACCCGTGCTGCCTGCTCCATATTGTGAGTCACCATCAGCACGGTCACGCGCTCCTTGAGCTCGAAGATCATGTCCTCGATCCGGGAGGTCGCGATCGGATCGAGGGCGCTTGTCGGCTCGTCGAGCAGTAGTAGCTCCGGATCGGTCGCCAGTGCCCGCGCGACGCACAGCCGCTGCTGTTGGCCGCCGGATAGCTTCCACGCGGACTGGTGCAGCCGGTCCTTGACTTCGTCCCAAAGTGCCGCGGCATTCAGGGCGGCTTCCACTTTTTCCTCGAGTTCCGCCCGACTCTTGACAAACCTCAGCCGCAAACCGTAGGCGACGTTCTCGAAGATCGTCTTGGGAAACGGATTGGGCTTCTGAAACACCATCCCAGTCCGCAGCCGCATTTCCATTGGATCGACGGACGGGCTGAGGATATTCGTGCCGCCGGGATGCAGCAGGATCTCTCCCTCATAGCGATTGCCAGGATAGAGATCGTGCATGCGGTTGAAGCATCTTAGCAGCGTGCTTTTGCCGCAGCCCGACGGGCCGATGAGGGCAGTGACGCTGCGCTCGGGGATGGGCATGCTTATACGGTCAAGCGCCTGCTTGGAGCCGTAGTAGAATGAAACACTACGGACTTCAGCCTTGGGCCGCGCATGAGCAGAATCGGCCTGTGTGACTGCGACGGCTGGTGCTGCTTCGGCTGGGATCATAGTCCGGACTTCTGGCCGCAGGGCGCGAATCCGCGGCCAGGTAGGCAGTTTACCATTTGAGCTTTTGACGAACTCGATAGCGCACCGAGATTGCGGCGGCGTTGATCGACAACGTCAGCACGATCAGCACCAGACCAGTGGCTGCCGCGTGACTCTCAAATCCCGGTTCGGAGGTCCAGTAAAACATCTGCATTGGCAGGACCGTGAACGGAGAATTCAGCCAATCAAAGCTGACAAAGGGGAAATGCCGCTGTAACGGCGAGGGAGGCAGATTCGTCAGGTAGCCAGCGGCTCCGATCACAATCAGCGGGGCCGTTTCTCCCATGGCCCGCGACATGGCGATAATCGTCCCCGTGGCAATGCCGCCGAGCGAATACGGCAGCAAATGGTAGCGGATCGTCTGCCACTTTGTCGCTCCAGCAGCATAGGCGGCCTCGCGGATGCTGCCGGGGATGCTCCGCAATGCTTCCCTCGTGGCGACGATGACAATTGGCAGGATCAGAAGGGCCAGGGTTACGCCGCCGACGAATATGGAAGACTTCCACTCCAGCAAATGGCTGAACAACCACAGGGCCATCAGGCCGTAACTGATCGATGGTACGCCTGCCAGGTTGGAAATATTAATCTCGATCAAGTTGGTAAAGACATTCTTGCGGGCGTACTCTTCCAGATAAACGGCTGCCGCCACGCCCAGAGGCACCGCGGTCGCGAATGTAACCGTCATCACGCCGAGCGTTCCCACCCAGGCCGTGAGGATTCCAGCCTTCGACGCGTCATACGATGCGTTAGACAAAAAGAATTCCAAACGGAGCAAGTGCGTCAAACCAGCCCACGCGACTGCCCCCAGCCCGACGACTCCCGCCAGGAGCAGCGCCGAAAGCGCAGCGCCGAAACGGACGGGACGCTGACGAACGAAGTCGCGGCTTACAGAGATCAAACGAGGCGTCACCAGGAGGCCCAGGACTATCCCCCCGACGAGCCGGTTGCCAAAAAGGTCTAACCAATGGGCCAATAACAACAGGATGACAAGGCCAATCGCAATCGCTCGAAAGCGCGCCAAAATGCGAAGGACGTCGCTGAGCAGGGAATTTTCGTGTTCGTCAGTCGTGAGAGCCGCCACGCTGACTGCCACGGGCACGGCGAGGCCCAGGGCAATCAGGAAAGTGATGCCAACATCTGTCAGGATTGGCCAGTTGTGGAAAAACTCAAAACGCACGATCTGTCCCAGACCGTCCCACGAAAGCTTGATGAGCAGAGCGGCCAGCGTCAGCACGCCGACGGCTGTGCACGCTGCGCCCACGATTTGAAAGTAGTAGTCTTGCCGCTTGCGGTAGCGAATGAGCTGTGAGACGTCGTTCATATCAGCCTCTCCTAGTACGCCTGGTGGTAGCGTTTGCGCAGCGCATAGCCGGCAATATTGAAGACCAGCGTGATGATGAACAGCACCAGGCCCGCCGCAAAAATTGACTGATACTCAGGCGTGCCGTATGGCGTCTCGCCCTGCGTCTTTTCCACGATGTACGTGGTGATGGTTTCTCCGGAGCGGGCTGGGTTGAACGTTAGGTGGGGCAACCTGCCGGCCGCCACGGCCACAATCATCGTTTCTCCGATTGCTCGGGAGATCCCCAAAATGTACGCAGCGCCAATCCCCGATAGGGCCGATGGGAAGACAACATGTAGCGCAGTCACGAATTTGTTGCCTCCCAGCGCGTAAGACCCTTCCCGCAGCAGCATCGGCACACTCCGCATGGCGTCCTCGCTCAGCGAACTGACGTAGGGAATGATCATGATCCCCATCACGATCCCGGCACTGAGCATGTTCTGCTGCGGGAGATCGGTCACGAGCCAGCTGAACACCGGCCACTTGAAGACAACCTTCAGCAGCGGCGAAAGAAACAGCAGGGCAAAGTAACCGTAGACCACCGTGGGAACCGCGCTTAGCAGTTCCAAGGATGGCTTAATCGCTTCCCGCATGGCGAAGGGGGCAAACTCGCTCAGATAAATCGCGATAACCGTACCTAGCGGCAGAGCGACGATCAGCGCAATTCCCGTCGTGACGAGCGTCGCGCTTACCAGTGGCAAAATGCCGCGCCGCGGCGGATCGGCGTCCAGAGCCCACTCGGTGTCCGTGAGAAAATCGACGAGCCCGAAGGCACGAAAGAACGGCCACGATTCGCCGAACAAGACCACGACGATGAGCGCGGTAATGACCACCGAGGAAGCGGCCGCCAGAAAGAAACCGCTACTGGCGATCCACTCCCGAACTCTGCGCCAAATTCGCTTATGGCGCGTGGCGGAGGCGTTGGAACGAAGGCGTGCGTATTTGCGTTTCGCCTCGGGGCTGGACATGCAGGAAGCGTTCCTTGGAGCGCGGCTTGGGCGACCCATTCCAAACCAGGCGGTTTCCGTCAGCTGTCAACGATTCGCCGGAATAATCAGGGCTTTGGCTCGCGGCTAAGGATTTCATCGATATGCAATCCGACTTCGGATTTACCGCCGAAGCCTGTTCCGATCTGGAGTCTGGCAAACCGCTCTTGCACCTTGGGATAGGCGTCCTCGGGGAGAGGAATGTACTTCACCTTCGAGGCGAGACTGGAAGCGTTCTTCAAATAGAAGTCGACGAATTCCTTCACTTCCGGGCGCTCGGCCGATTTCTTGTGGACATAAATGAACAGCGGTCGCGCCAGCGGATTGTAGATCCCCTTGATGACGTTTTCCGGGCTGGGCTCGATGGGCCCTAGCTCGTCGTCAGGTTTCCAATCGATCTTCACTGCTTTGAGCTTTCCCTGGCGCGGGACGTAATAGGCGTATGGGACAAAGCCGATGGCATACTTGTTCCCCTCCACGCTGCGGAGAATGTCATTGTCGTTCTCGCTCGGCTCGTAGTCGCTGCGGATGTCCCCCTTTTTGCCGCAAATCGCTTCGGTGAAGTATTCGTAGGTGCCGGAATCTTTGCCTGCGCCGGAAAAGGAAATCGCTTCCTTCGGCCAGCCCTCGCGAACGTCGCTCCACTTATCCACCTTTCCTTTGGCGGCCGACTGCCACATCCTTTTCAACTCGTCCACCGTCATGGCGTCCGCCCAGTCGTTTTCCCCATTGACGGCCACGGTCAACGCGTCGAAGCATACCGGCAGCTCGATATACTCCACACCATTTTCCTTTGTGACATCGATTTCCTTTTGTTGGATCGGGCGTGATGCATCGCAAATATCCAACCTGCCAGTCACAAACGTTTTGAAGCCTCCGCTCGTGCCCGAGTATTGCACGTTGACGCTCACGCTCGGAGTCGCAGCATGAAACTCTTCCGCCACCGCCTGCGTGATCTTGAACACTGTGCTCGAGCCGTCAATGCTCACTTCGCCAGTAAGTCCAGAGGGCTTGCCACTTCCGGCACTGCTTCCGTTTCCGCTCTTGGCCGGTATGCTGCCGTGGTTGCAGCCCCAGCAGCCGGCAATGACCAGCGTGGCGGCGATTGGCAGGATGGCTGGCAAGCGATTTTGGCGTTTCATTGGTTGGTTCCTATGCCCAGATGCTGCTTCGCTTTTCTATCAGTATCTCGCCGGAGCCTAGCCGCTGTTTGTTAAGGTCTTGTGAAGAAATGGCGAAGATCGATCCCTGCGCCGGCTTGTCAAGCCGCACAATCGTGGCACGTCGCGTCAATTGGCTGCCAAACTACGCCATCCGGAGCCACTGAGGGAGGCGGGAGACGCGGCCATTTTTGTCGATGCAGGCGACTGTCGTCGTTCCCTCAGCCAGGAGTTCGCTGCCGCGATAGACCTCGTAGCGGTGCTCGATCCGGGCCCCTTTGGCCTTCACGGTCGTCGTCCGCACGATCAAAACGTCGTCAAAGAAGGCCGGCAGGAAAAGTTTCAGCGTGGCCTGGGCAACCACTAGATACGTGCCCGCTTCTTCCAGCTCGCGGTAGCTGTGGCCCGAGGCACGTAGCAGCTCGACCCGCCCCAGCTCGAACCACTTGAGGTAGTTCGCATGGTGGACACGTCCTTGCGCGTCAGTCTCCTGGTAGCGGACGCGAATCTCGCTGTCGTGTGTGGTAAGCATCCACTAAGTAGTAGGCACCCACCGTGGGCCGTCAAGCGGCACCGCTACGCACTCTCCGCTTCGTAGTCTTCATCGCCCTCGTCCTCCTCACCCTCATCGTCGTCGATCTCCTCCTCCTCGTCGACTTCTTCTGCTTCGTTCTCTTCCTCGTCGTTCACGGTCGTCAGCAGCGGCCGTTTCGGCGCGGCGGCAGTAACGGCGGTTATGGCAGGCAGCGTGCTTGTGGCGGCAGCTGCCTGGGCGCTGCCTCCTGCCTGCATCTGCTCCCATTGCTCGAGCGTGATCGTCACCTCGCGGGCCTGCGAGCCGGCATACTGGCCGACGATGCCGTCCTCGGCCATGAAATCGATCAACCGCGCGGCTCGTCCGTAGCCGATGCCGAGAGCCCGCTGGAGCAGCGACACGCTGCCGCGCCCTTCGCGGACGACGACATCCACCGCCTGCTCGTACATCTCGTCGCGCTTGCGGAGCTGCGTCGGTTGCCCTTCTTCACCCTTGTCGGTCACCTTCAGATTCACCAGCTCGTGAACGAAATTCTGCTCGCCCGTGCTCACGCAGGCCACGATCTGATTGATCTCTTCGTCGCTCAAATACGTCCCCTGGCCGCGCAGCAGCGTGCTCGTCCCTGGCCACAAAAAGAGCATGTCGCCGTTGCCCAGGAGCTTGTCCGCCCCCATTTCGTCCAGCACCACGCGGCTGTCTGTGCGGCTGGCGACCTGGAAGGCGATTCGCGCCGGCAGGTTGGACTTGATCAGACCGGTGATCACGTCCACCGTCGGCTTCTGTGTCGCCAGGATCAGATGAATGCCGACGGCACGCGACTTCTGTGCCAGGCGAATGATGTGCTGCTCGACTTCCTTGCCGCACTGCATCATCAGATCGGCCATCTCGTCCGCCACGATGACGATGAACGGCAGGTTGAGCGGGATGCTGGCCCGCTCCTCGTCGTTCTCCGGCTGGAGGCGGTCGATCAGCTCCTCCTCGCCAAGCTGGTTGTAGGCGCTGATGTGCCGCACGCCGGCCCGCGCTAGCAGGGCGTACCGTTCTTCCATCTTCTCCACGGCCCACGCCAAGATCGCCTCCGCCTTCCGCATGTCTGTGACGACCGGGTGCATCAGGTGCGGCAGCCGCGAATAGCCCGACAGCTCGACCATCTTCGGATCGATCAATAGCAGCCGCACCTCGTCCGGCCGTCGCGTCATCAGGATCGACGAGATGATCGCATTCAGGCAAACGCTCTTCCCCGTTCCCGTACGGCCGGCAATCAAGAGGTGCGGCAGCGTCGACAGATCGGCCACCAGGGCATTGCCCGAAACGTCCTTGCCCAAAAAGAGCGGAATCCGCATCTTCTTCGTCTTGGGGCCCGCTTCTTCGATCACTTCCCGCAGCCGCACCACCTGCCGCTCTTCGTTGGGCACCTCAATGCCGACCGTATTCTTGCCCGGGATTGGCGCCACGATGCGGACGCTCGGCACCCGCAGGGCGATCGCCAGGTCGTCGGCCAGGCCGGTGATCTTCGACAATCGCAGACCCGCTTCTAGCTCGACTTCATACTGGGCGATGACCGGTCCGGTCTCGATCTCGACCACCTTCACCTGGAAGCCGAAGTCGGCAAACGTCTTCTCCAGAATCTTCGCCTTGCGGCGGACCTCGTCCGTCTGGGCATCAAAATTGACGTCGTCCGCCGGCAGCAGCAGGTCGATCTCCGGCAGTTTGTAATCCTCAGCGCCGCCGTGGATCGCCCCCTGCTCGAGCGCCTTACGGACCAGTTCCTGCTCGCGCTCGTGAGCCTCGCGCTTGCGATCGGCGACGCTCCGCACGCGCAACGGATTCTCAGCCGCGTCGGTCCGCGTCGGCGACACATGCTCACTTGCGGCCGGCTCCTGGGCAGCCCCGTTGTCTGCCGATGCCGACTTCTTGACCGGGATGAGAATCGGCTCCTCCTCGTCGTCTTCTTCGTCCTCCGCCTCGTCGGCCTCGTCTTCCACCGGTGGCGTCGGCACGTGGTCGATATCGGTCCGCTTGCCGCGAGCGCGGATTCGAACCTCGCCGTCGTCGTCTGGAACGGAAATTGTCGAGCCTCGCGAGCGGGAGCCTCTCCGCAGAGGCAGGGCCACCCGCATTCCCAGCAGGCTGGCCACGACAAGCCTCAGACCGAACGAGACGAAATGCACGATCAGGTAATCGGTCGCCAGCAGCAGTCCGCCGACCAGAAAGCTTCCGGCCAGGATTAGGCTGCCGATCGTGGCGAAGTGGGCCGCCAGCAGGGCCTTGCCCATCGCCCCGACGTAGCCCCCTGGTCCAATCACCGGCCCCGGTGACCAGGTCGGCAGCAGCATGGCCACGAGCGCGGTGAAGCCGGCCAGCGAGGCCACGCAGCCGACGGCGCGGAAGATCGGCGTGTCGATCGACCAGCCGCGGAGGAGGGCCAAGCTGAGGGTGCCCAGCGCGGCGACGACGTACCACGAGCCCAGGCCCACAGCGCGGAACGAGACGTCGGCGGTCAGCGCCCCCCAGCGACCGCACAGGTTGTGGACGTGCTCGTTCGGCGGCCAGACGAGCGGGTCGGCCTGCCATGCCAGGTTCAAAGGGGCGGTAAGTGAGGGCAGCGGGTCCGCTGGATCGTACGAAACGAGCGCGACGGCAAAAAACACGACGAGCGCAGCCAGCACGAGGGCCACGAGATCTTTTCGCAAGTTGCGATGGGCGAGCATGGACACGTCTGACTAATGGGAATCAGCGGGCGCGTCCCTGCCCGGCAGCGGAGGGTGCCTCCCTCCGGCGTCATTTCCGCCGACTGGTTGGCGCGCAGTGGCGCGGCCCGGGCGGCAGCGAAACCGATAGGGAACTCTACCCGCGGGGAGTAGGCAAGCGTGGCAAAAAGGCATCGGCGGCGGCCCGGCGAGGCTTTTTGGCATCACGATTGTGCCGGATTTGACGGTCAGGCAGACAGTAGGGAGCGTCGCAAGAAGGTTTCTAACTCTCTCATCGCGATGGACGGTCCCGCGTCCAAGTACGCACTTCTCATGTCGGCGTAGATCGAACTCGCGATGCAATGGCTGCCAGCACGTCGTGGTCGCCTGGATAAGGCGAATCCAGCACGCGCCGCAGCGGAATGGGAACTTCATCCATGCGGTAGGCGGTTCCTTCGCAATGAATGCCATAGATGGCGGTAGTGAAACGCACGGTCGGCTCGAAGGGTGGCTGGACATGGGGATAGTCGAGCACGATCGTGAAAATGCGGCTCAGATGAGCCTTGGCCCCGGGCGAGAGGGGCTCGATCCCTTCGCTTCCGACAAGCAGGCATGTATCGACTTCCCCCAGCGAGAGAAGCTGGTCGGCCGAATATTCTCCGGGGCTATAGCGCGGATAACCCCGGGCCAGATTGATGCTGAAGGGAAAACCCGTCTGCCAGCAGAGGACCGAGTCGGCGCCGGCGACGTCGCCGTAAACGCGCATCCGCCTCGCGTAGAAGCGGGTGTGGGCGTTGAGGTCGGTCACGAGACGCAGCAACGCCTCCACATTGGCATGTCCCAAGCCCCGGGTGGCGAGCCCACGGCCGAAATAGACAGCGCCGCTCGTGCAGGACTTCATGCGCGACGCAAGGTCGCGTAACTTTTGCATCGGCAATCCATCCTTCGCATCTGGTTCCGGCTCGATGCCACGGATCAGCAGCCGCAGCGTCCAGATGACGTCGAAGTCGCTGCCGGGGGCGAGCTTGAGGAATAAATCGGCGCGCTGGGACGTCGCCGTCTCGCGGACATCGACCACGACCAGTGTGCGAGATGCAGCATCGCCGGCAAACATTCCCGGTGCCTCGATCGAATAGCGCTCGAGGTGCCGCGGATGGCTGATCAACGGATCGCTGCCCCAGTAGACGACCAGATCGCAGCGGTGGCGAATTTCGCCGAGCGACGAGGTCGATTCGCCAACGGACTGCAGCGCCACGATCGACGGGGCATGACACAGCGAAGCGGTCGTGTCGATCGTCGCACCGATCTTATCCGCCAGTAAGCAGGCGGCCCGCTGCCCCTGCGTGCTGCTGCGCGACAGGCCGTAAATCAGCGGCGACCTGGCTCGCGCGAGAATCTCTGCAGCGCGGGCCGCGGCTTGTTCAAACGTCGCAACTTGTCCCTCGATCGCCGCACCGGCCGGTTGCGGCGCGCTCTTTACCGCTTCGAACCACGGCCTGGCGAGAGGGCAATCGTTCTCGATTCGCTCAATGCGATTGGCGCTGACATGCAGCCGTAAATCGTCGCAGACACATCCGCAGACGCTGCAGGCGACATCCTCCACGACCGATGCGGCCATAGCAGGGCTCGAGGGAATCGATCGACGGCGAACCTAGCCCTCGACCGGCTCCTTGACCTTCTGAACGAAGTGCGGCGATTTACCCCCGGCCGAGAGCTCTGCTGCTTTCGCCTCCGCCTGCCGCTTTTGCGTGAAGTCGTACTTGGCAACCCGCTTGAGCGACTGATTGAAAACGCCCCAAAATAGCATCATCCGCGCCGGTTCCGTGCTCTTGGCGCGACTCTTGCGCTTAGCGGGGGCTTTTTTCTCGCCGGGAGCTTTTTTCTTCTTTTCGCCGGCCGGGGCGGCCTCACCCGCGGCAGCCGCCTTCGCAGCGGCCGCTTCGGTTTCAGCTCGTAACTCCTTGCGATTGACAACTTTGCGTGCCATAGGCATAGCTTCGTGAAGGGCCAGGTTCCAAGCGGGAAACGTATCTTAACGTATCAGGTCGCCGCTCGCCAGTTGTCAAAGATTCATCGCACTCGCTTTGCGATCGCTTCGTAAGTCGCCAGCGCTTTTTCAAACTCGGCAATTGTCTCTGGGCCAACGACTCCTCGATTTCGCTGAATTTCCTCGCGGCAGCGACCGATCAGATAGTCAATTTCGTCCCGCGTTGGGGCTAGCGGCTTGCCGCCGTCGAGCTCACAACGCCACGGCGCCGTATGAGCGAAACGGATGCGGCCAGCGGGGTGTTTCTCGAAAACGCGGACGGCAATCCAGTAGTTGCCGTCTGCGCGGACGTCGCGCCGGAAGTTAGTTTCGAATGCCTGCCCGCCGCCGACGGGGCGTGCCTTGGCTTCTGGTTCGCGGATTGTCTCCGCAATGCTGCCGTTTACAACGATCTCGATCCGATCGAGCGGCGCCAGCGAATGGACGACGCCAGTGACGGTGCGCATGCCGCTGCGAGGCGGCTCCTGGAACGTGTGCCCCGGCGTCTGGCCATCGACTTTGGCCAAGAGCAGCGGCCCGGTCGTGACGAAGCTGCGGCCAGCCTTCAGTGCTGCCAGCCAGTCGTCGTAGTGGAAAGCGTCGTCGCCCGTGTGGACATAGACGCGGCCAAAACCGGTCGGCACGGGATGAACGCCGGCGGCAGTTCCCGCCGTTGGCGCGAGCTTGTAGCCGCAGTTGAGCAGAGCGTAGTAAGTCTGAAAACCGAAGTCGATCCACCCCCATTCGGTCAGGCCCCGTTCGTCGCGCTCAAGCTTCATATAGTCCGGCGCAGCTTCGATCGTCCACTGGGGGAAGCCAAATTCGGTCCGCCAGCAGTGGTTGTTGGCCAGCTCGAAGAGGTCCGGCTTCATCACCGGCACGAGCAGAACCGACCAGGGCCAGGAGTGCTTTTCGAGGTCGATCAGCCCCCCTTCGCGATGGGCCCACTC
>DASRJP010000438.1:0-2515 GCA_035649415.1 Pirellulaceae bacterium
GACAAGTTGTTGACGATTGCCCCGTTGCCGCTGGCCCGCAGATGCGGGATCGCACGCTGCGTCACAAGGAACGCGCTGGTCAGATTCACCGCCAGCGCTTCGTTCCACAGCTCCAGCGTACAGTCTTCGATCCGGCTGCGGGCCACGACCGAGCCGGCATTGTTGACGAGGATATCCAGCCGGCCATAGCGTTCGACCGATTGATCGACCAGCCGCCGCGCCTCGTCCGCCTTTGTCAAATCGGCAGCAATGACGATTCCTTCACCGCCGCCGCGCCGCACTTCCGCCAGGACCTCCTCGGATTCAGCGCGACTGGTGTGGCAGTGGATGACCACCTTTGCCCCGTGCCTGACAAACGCCAGCGCAATCGCTCGCCCAATTCCCACGCTTGCGCCGGTCACCAGGGCGACGCGGCCGGTCAAATCGAAGTCGTCATGCATGGCCCCATTGTAGAACGCATTTGAGTCCGTTCGACGGGCGCCTGGCTTTCAAATCGCTCGGCCACGAAATCCTTTCGCGGACATGTTGACTTGTTGACGTCATGTCAATAAGATAACGGTCGTTGACAACGTGTCAACGATTTTGCCCGCGGAGCAGCTCATGGCCAAAGACCCTCGCCCCGGAATCTCGGATGCCGAGCTGCACGTGCTGCAATCCCTCTGGGACCACGGCGCAGCGACCGTGCGCCAGGTGCAGCAGCGACTCTCATCCTCCGGTCCGGATTGGACCCGCTCGACGGTAATTACCTTACTACAGCGGCTGGAACGAAAGGGGTACGTCGCCAGCGACAGGAGCGAGTTCGCCTTCGTCTTTCGCGCCCTGGTGAGCCGCGACGAACTCATGCACCAGCGGATGCAGGAGCTGGCCAACGAGCTGTCCGACGGCCAGGCCGCGCCGCTGCTCTTGGCCTTTGCCCGGCGACAGCGCCTCACGTCCAAGGAATTGCAAGAGCTGCGCCAGCTCATCGACGAATTAGCTGCCAAACAGTCCCGCGGCAAGCAGAAATGACTATTACAAACCCAGGTGTCGCGTGAACACGCTCCTTTGGCTGGTCGTGCAAAACGGCTTGACCGTCTTAGTCGCGCTTCCGCTAGTGTGGCTCGTGGCGCACTTGCGCAGCTGGCGGCCTGCCGAAGGGCATCTGCTGTGGCTGCTGCTCCTCATCAAGCTGGTCACGCCGCCGGTGATCGTCTGGCCCTTGTCGCTCACTGAACTGCGGGAGCAGTTCCCAGCAACCCCAAGCGAATCGACAATTGCCGCGCCGCTTCAGCCCCCGATCGATTTGCCCACCGAAGATTTGGCTCCGGACCACGCGGTAACGAGCGACGTCGCCGTCGAAAGCACTTACTCCGCCCAGCCGCCGCTAGTAACTTCCGCGTCCCGCTCGCGGTGGCCCTCGCCGGTCTGGTTCATCGCAGCCTTGTGGATCCTGGGCACCGCGACCATCCTCGTGGTCACGATCCGTCGAATCCTGCGGCAGCGGCAGTTGGTCCGCGGCACATTGCCCGCCGGCGGCGACCTGCGGCAGCTCGTCGATCGCGTCGCCGCCCGCATGTGCCTCCGGCCGATCGATGTCCGACTCTCGCCATCGGTTGGCGGCCCTTGCATCTCGTGCCTGGGACGTCCCACTTTGATCTGGCCCACTAGCGCGAAATCGATTGCCGCAATGGCGTGCGCGGAGGCGGTCATCGCCCACGAGCTGGCCCACCTTCGCCGTCGCGATCATTGGGTTTCCTGGCTTGAACTTGTGGTGCTACTGCTCTGGTGGTGGAACCCGTGCTTTTGGCTCGTTCGCTGGAAGCTGCACGAATCTCGCGAGCTGGCCTGCGACGCGACGGCGCTGGAGCTCTGCTCTGCCGACCGCCGCGAGTTCGCCGACCTGCTGCTCAGTTTGTCGGACGCGTGCAGTCCCACCTTTGGACCTGCTTCGCTCGTCGGAGCAGGATTGACCTCCCGCTACTCGCTACGAAGGAGATTGAAAATGGTCTTCAACGAACATGCCAGCGGACGTACCTCATGGTTCGGGCTGGCGCTGGCCGGCCTCTTGGGTCTGGCGGCACTTCCGGGTTGGAGCTGGGGGCAACCCGCAGCCCCGGACACCAAGGCCGATCCGGCTGCTGCGCCGGCCGCGGCTGAACCGGCTGCGTCTGCTGCCGAAGCTCGCGAGGCTTTCCCGGTTCCTGCTGCCCCGCTCAGGCGTTTGCTCGATCCCAATGTGGCGGCAACCGGTCGTTCCGGCGCAGCTTTCGTGCGCGAAGAGAATGAGGAATTGGTCCAGGAGATCCCGCTGTCGAGCAACGGGATCAAGCTGCAAATCCGCCGTAGCAAGGATGGTGTTTTGGTGGTGGAGGTTGAAGAACAGGGGCGCAGGTCGCAAACAATTCTGTCGCTCGTGGAAGCGACTCCTCGCAACTGGGCATCGGCGGCGGATCGTCCGGCCGATGGGAGGTTCAGTCGCAATCCAGCCGCCACGGCGGAACCGGCGCATCGCCACCCGCCAACTGGGGCGCAGCCC
>DASRJP010000439.1:0-4391 GCA_035649415.1 Pirellulaceae bacterium
CCGAACCTCTGCTCGCGCAGCGTGGGCCAGACCCGCTGGAGCAGCTCGCGGCGGACCATTTTGTAGCAGGTCTCGACGTCGGTCAGATTCTTGCCCGTTCGCCAGTTGCACAGCCGCGTGATGAAGCGATTGGCAAATTCATGCCAGTAGGAGCGGACCGGGCCTTCGATATGGCTGAACCGACTGCCATAGACCACGTCGGCCTGGCCTTCGACGATGGGTTGAAGCAGCTGGCGGAAGTCGCGGGGATCGTACTCCATGTCGGCGTCCTGCACGACAACGACATCGCCGGTGCAGTGCTCAAAGCCGGTCTTCAGGGCGGCCCCTTTTCCTTGGTTTTTCTCGTGCAGGACAATCCGCAGGTCGGGATTTGTCCCGCTTTCGTCGTCCCGCAGGCGAGCCAGCAGTTCGCGGGTGCCGTCGCGGCTGCCGTCGTCCACGATCACCATTTCGCAGGGGATCTGGGCGGCCCGTACGCGGGCGATGACCTGCTCGATCGTGCGGACTTCGTTGTAGACCGGAATCACGACCGAAAGCCGAAAGCCGGTGGGAATGCGAAAAATGCCCAGGCGGCGGCAGAGTTCGGTCCCCAGCAGCCGCTCGAGGAGTTCGATGCGGTCGATCTCGGGAGGCACATCGGGAAGGTCGTCCGCCAGGTGGAACATGGCGTCGCGGACGCGGCGCAGATCGGCGGGTGACAGGTGATCGGGAATTGCGAAGCCGCTCATGGTCCCTCCATGCTCGTCGATGGCGGGGCATTCGCCAAGGCGTGCCGGGCCCCATGCAGAGCTGCGAAGCCGGCGCCGCGACTAGTTATTACGGTTGTAAGGAGCCCGGCCGGCGGCTGGCCGACCGTAACGCGCGCGATCGATCTGGTGTGGCAGCTATCGCAGCATGGGGCTGGCGTACTGAAGTATTGCCGACCGTGTAGATAACACTTGCGATTCTATACCGTAGTAGAAACACTACACTTATAACATATTTGTATAATATTACACAAATAATTATTTAGCAATACATTACTACTTCTTCGTCTAAACGTGCACACCAGGCATGTGGGTCGGATCTGCCGCGTCCGCGAGACCTTGCGGTCATCCGTAAGCGTGCTATCGCCCCCCAAAAATCTTTTTGGCTCCTTGCTTGACATTTCACGCGACCTTCGCACAATACGCCTTGTTCATTCGGAAGCGGCCAGTGCCGTTGGCGAGTGATGGGTGTGGCGAGTGCGAGTCGCGACGTGCAATTCGCGGGCACGACTGGCTCACCTGCGTCACACACGTCACTGCCGGTCGAATGAGCCAAAGAAAAGATCAACTTCGAGGCACGCCGTGTGCCTCTTCAGCGGAGCGTTCTGCTTTCGCCGTAGGAGGTTCGCCAATGAGTTTTCCGCCCTGGGGCTGCGCGCACCTTGCGCGGCGGCCAGGGTGAAATGCTGCTTTTCAAGCCTTTTGGGGGCGACGACAGACCTGGGAACGACGGTCGGCGACGCCAGTTGCGGAACGGAGGCCCCCCCGAGCTTTTTGCCGTGCAGGACGCACGGCTCTGCACTGGGCGGGTGAGGACCGGATGTCCTCTGCCGCCTTCTTTTACGCGCGCCGCGTGGACTGCCACCGCGTCCACGCGGCGTTTTTTGGTACAACGAAGACAGACTCCTCGTCGTACCCGGCATGACCACGGCCCTTGTCAGTCTCGGCTCCAATCTCGACGACCGCGCAGCGGCGCTGCGCCAGTCGCTCGAACTGCTAGCACGCCACGAAGCCGTGCGCGTTACCGCAACCAGTTCGTTTCACGAGACCTCGCCCGCGGGCGGCCCTGCGCCGCAGGAAAAATTTCTCAATGCGGCGGCACTGCTGGAGACAACTCTTCCACCGCGGGAACTGTTGTCGATTCTTCAGCGCGTCGAAAACGATCTCGGTCGCGTGCGGGACCAGCGGTGGGGCCCGCGGACAATCGATTTGGACCTGCTCCTGTACGATCAGATCGAACTGGATTTGCCCGAGTTGACCCTGCCTCACCCGCGGATGAGCTTCCGGCGGTTCGTTCTCGAGCCGGCGGCGGAAATTGCGGCGGACATGATTCATCCAGTCTGTGGCAATACCATCGGCGGGCTGCTGCGGCACTTGGAGCAGACGCCTCGGTATGTTGCCATCGCTGGGTTGGACTTCGACGCGCGGAACGAACTCAATTCTGTGTTCCCCACCGACGATCCCCTGCGGAAGTTCGTAACCGGCAGATCCTCGCACCATGATCCGGCATCGCAAACAGCGGAGTTGCTCAAGAGTCTTGATTCGCTGGAGCAACATGCATGGCTGATCTCGAACTTTTGGACGGAAGAATCTCACTGCAATTGTGCGGCAGATTTGCGATTACCGTATTTCGCGATCCAGAGCCGACAAAGTCACTGCCCCGTTGTTAAACCCAGGCTCCTGATCGTCCTGGACATGAACGTCAACAGGCTGGCAGGTGTCGAGCCAAGCCTGGCGTTCATGATGAATCTTTACAACCAAGAGCTTCGGCGAATTGTCCATGATGAATACCACGGGCCGTTCCTGTGGATGAAAGATGTAAGTTCCCAACTCGTCGGTTCCGAGGTCTTGGCTGCCATTGCCGCGATGGAGTAGAACGGACGGATGCCGGCCCTCCGCACGATCACGACCGCCGCTGCAATCCACGCCGAGATCAGCGCGCAGCGCGCCGCCGGCAGGTCGATCGGCCTGGTGCCAACGATGGGCGCGCTGCACGAAGGGCACCTGAGCCTCGTCCGCCGCGCGCGGGCCGAGTGCGACGCGGTGGTCGCCACGATCTTCGTCAACCCGACGCAATTCGGCCCCAGCGAGGATTTTTCCCGCTACCCGCGAACGCTGGAGAAAGATCTGGAATTGCTGGCCGAGCTCGGCTGCGACCTGGTATTCGCACCAGCCCAGGACGAAATCTATCCGCCGGGCTTTTCGACCTACGTCGAGCCGCCGGCTGTCGCCGCGCTGCTAGAAGGGAAACATCGCCCCGGCCACTTCCGCGGCGTGGGTACCGTGGTGCTGAAACTTTTCAATCTGATCTCCGCTGACGTGGCCTATTTCGGACAGAAGGACTACCAGCAGTCGCTGGTCATCCAGCACATGGTCCGCGACCTCAATTTGCCCATTCAAATCACGATTTGTCCCATCCTCCGCGAGAGCGATGGTCTGGCCCTCAGCTCGCGAAATCGGTACCTTTCCCCGACCGAGCGGCAGCAAGCCCTGGCCTTGTCGAGAAGCCTCCGCCAAGCCGAAGAGCTGGTGCGATCGGGCCTGCGCGAAGCGCGGGCGATTGCCGCCGCCCTGCGAAACGAGTTGGCAGCGGCCGGCATCCAGCGGATCGACTACGCGACCGTGGCCGACGCCCAGACGCTGGCGGAACTGAACACGCTCGACCGGCCGGCCGTAGCACTGGTGGCTTGCCATGTCGGCACCACGCGGCTGATCGACAACTGTTTGCTGCCGCTTCCGTAGGACAGGTTTCCAACCTGTCCTAAACGGCACACGGAGTGTGCCTACTACCACTGCATGCGTTCCACCCTGTTCATCATCCCGCACGAACTCTTCGGCCTTCCGGTCTTCGGTTTCGGCTGGATGTTGATCGCATGGGTTCTCCTCTGCGCCGCGATGCTCGCGCTACTGATCCGCCGCCAGGGGTGGAACCAGGACACACGCAGCTATCTCCCCTTTCAGCTATTCGTGGCACTGTTCATCGCCTTCCTGATGCCGCGGCTGGAGCTGGTGGCGGAGAAGGGCGTGCCACTGGGAGTGCCGATCCGCGGCTTCGGGATCATGATGGCGGTGGCGACCGTGGCGGGCGTGGGCCTGGCGCTACACCGCGCCAAGAAGATGGGCATCGACCCGGACGCGATCATGTCGCTGGCGATGTGGATGTTCATCCCGGGCATCATCGGCGCGCGGCTGTTTTTCGTCATCGAGTACTGGCACCAGTTCGCCAAGCCGACGGTCGAGCAGACCGTAGTAGCGCTGCTCAATGTGACTAACGGCGGCCTGGTAATGTACGGCAGCGTGCTGGCGGGGCTCCCCTTCGGCATCTATTACCTGGTCAGCCGCAAGTTGCCGGTGCTGGCGATTGCGGACATCATCGCCCCGAGCATGGTCGTGGGACTGGCTCTCGGCCGCATCGGCTGCTTCCTCAATGGCTGCTGCTACGGCGGCCTGTGCGACGGGGCGCTGGGAGTGACGTTTCCCGGCGAGCCGGCCTATCCCGGCGCGCAGGCCAGCCCGCCATTTGAAAAACACCACGAGCTGGGATGGCTCCACGGATTGCGGTTGGCGGTCGACGACCAGGGGGTCGTCATCGAGCGCGTCGAACCGGACAGTGCGGCCGCTGCCGCTGGCGTCAAGCCGGGCGAG
>DASRJP010000440.1:0-5099 GCA_035649415.1 Pirellulaceae bacterium
CGCTGCCGCTGGCGGAGCTGCGGACCTCCGACAGCCCGAGCGTCCTTTATCTTCAGGGGGAAGTGAACGTCACGACCGGCGGCGAGGTGCTGATTCGCGTGCAATCGACCGAGCCGATGCTCACCTGGATCGATGCCGAGCCGTTCGAATCGGTCAGCCAGATCGCTGCAAAACTTACTCCCGGCCGGCACGCGATTACGCTGCGCATTACGTTGTCGGACCGTGCCGAGCCGACCCTACGCGTCGAAATCGCCCGGCCTGAAGGTTCGACGGCGCAGCTCGATGTGGTGGGGGGGCAGTAGAATACGTAGGTCAGGTTTTCAACCTGTCCTTGCTGATTTGCAGTCGGAATCATGCTCGTGCTGCCCACCACCGTCGGTCAATTGCAGCCAGGGAGACGAGTCGCTGTCTTCCCAAGCGAGGATGCGTCGGGGAAGACGCTGGGATACTTCGGAATGGTGGTTGGGCTCCGACGAAGGTCCGAATTACTCCCGCCGGAACATCCTGGCGCCTGGAGCTATCTAATCAGAGGCCCACGGCATGTGGGATGCCAGGACGTGGTTGACTCACAGATCCTGGTTGACGCTCCGGACGATTTCGGCTTCACCGACGGTCCGATCGAGCCGGCGTGGCAAATTCGATTTGACGAGGAGTCGGATCAAGCTTGCGAGCAAATCTCCGGCAGGTATCGCCTGGCGAAACGAAGCTGGGCCAGATTCGAGTTCGTCAAAGGGACAGATGACATTCCGCACTATGAGCTGCGATTGCCGGCCAATGCGTTGGCATGTGAAACACCTGCACTATTGTGGCGAGTGCCCGCCGCGACGACCCTGGACCGCGAGTACGTGATGCGCACGCTGACTGAGCTGTTCGGTCCTGGACCATGACAGCCCTCACCCGGCGGCTGCGCCGCCACCCTCTCCCAGGGGGAGAGGGTTATCAGCGACTTACTTCTTCCCCAGCCGCCGCTGTGCCTGGAAGAACTCCGTCAAGATCCGCCCGCATTCGTCCGCCAGGACGCCGGGGACAAACTGGCAGCGGTGGTTTAGTCGGTTGTCGGACAGCAAGCGAAAGAGCGACTGGACCGCGCCGGCCTTGGGATCGGCCGCGCCGTAGACGACGACTGGGATCCGCGCCTGCAAAATCGCCCCGCAGCACATCGGGCACGGCTCGAGCGTTACGTACAGCGTGCACTCTTCCAGACGCCAGTCGCCGAGCGTGGCCGCCGCTTGCGTGATGGCGATCATCTCCGCGTGCGCGGTCGGGTCCTTGAGCGTCTCCCGCTGGTTGTGCCCGCTGCCGATCACCCGCTCGCCGCGGACGATCACGGCCCCGATCGGCACTTCGTTCTCCGCCAGCGCAGCCTGCGCTTCGGCCAGGGCCAGGCGCATGTAGTGATCGTGGGGAAGAGCCATCTTGTAGTAGGCACACTCCGTGTGCCGTCGTGCATACGGCACACGGAGTGTGCCTACTACGTATCCTACGCGATTCCCCGCTTCTTCAGCTCCCCAACCACGTTCTGCACGATTCGCGCCACGTCTTCCGGATCAATGGCTTCCGGGCCGACCGGGCAGCCGCCGACCGGCTCCTTGGCAAAACCTTCCGCGGCCAGCAGGCACTGGAGCTGATCGCTCAGTTTGACAAGCTGCTGCTGCTGCACGGCCGATTTCGGCTGCCGCGACGGCCCGGGCTCGATGCCGCGGAGCTTCAGAGCCGCGCGGAAGCCGTCGGGGAACTCGGCACTGTAGAGCATCGCGTCAAACAGCGTCAGCAGCCGGTACTGGAGGTCGAGCGCTTCGTCGAGCCGCCGCCCGATCGTCAAATCGAACAGCTTTCGCGTGATTTCTGGCACGACGCCGCTGGTGGCGTTGGTGCCGCCGTCGCAGCCAACCAGCAGCATCGGCACGAGCGCGGCGTCCCAGCCGGTGAGGAAGCTGAAATCGGGCCGCATCGGCCGCACGGCGGAAATCATCCGCATCATGTGCGGCAAATCGCCGGACGAATCCTTGATCGCCACCACGCGCGGACATTCCTCGGCCAGCTTCGTGACCGTCGGCACGTCGATCGGCGAGGCAAACATGGGAATGTTGTACAGCGTCACGTCGATCGGCGAATTGTCGGCAATCTCCTTGAAGTACGCATACACCCCGGCCGGCGACAGGCGATAGTAGAACGGCGAAACGATCGCCACCGCCCGGCAGCCGAGCGAGTGATAGTGCTCGCAGGCCGCGATCGTCTCCTTGGCGTTCGCCTCGGCGGCCCCGGCCAGAATCGGCACCCGGCCGCGGGCCTGGTCGGTCATGATCTCGATGATCCGCCGCCGCTCCTCGGCAGTGAACCGCGTGAACTCGCCCGTCGAGCCGTTGGGATACAGGCCATGCACGCCCCGCTCGATCAGCCAATCGACGTACTTCCGCAGCTCGGCTTCGTGGATTTCGCCGCGCGAGTCCAGCGGCACGATGTTGGGCGTGAAGATGCCGGCCAGGCGGCCGGAATGGGAAGCGGTCGGAGACATGGCAAATCGGGTGGGAGGCGGGAAGGTCGCGGGCCGCACAGTCGCTAGAATACTCACGACCCGCACGGCCCGGCGCGGGACAGTCAATCATAGCTCACGGCCTACCCGCGGGGCAGGCTTCCGCGCCAGCGAATCGTCGGCTTTCGCTCCGCGAAAGCACGCGCTTTCGCGGAGCGAAAGCCGACAATGATTCCCTATGGCCAAGCCCACCGCCAACGGCACGCGCGCCCTCCCCTGGATCGTCGCCGGCACTGCCGCCGTGTTGACATTGGTTTACCTGGCACTGTTCCTGTCGGTGCGAATTGCGGGCACCGAGGCGGCCCCGCTGCGGCTCCAGCTCTTCCTCTTGTTCCTCACGCCGGACGACATGTTGGCGAACATGTTCGGCGGTCGTTTCGCCTGGCAAGGCGTGTGGGACCGCCTGTGGACGCTCGGACTGGCAGCAGCCGGAATCTGGTGTGCAGTGTGGATCGGCTGGTGGCCGCTGCATCTGGTAGAACGGATTTCAATCTGTTCCTCGGGTGACGTGAGTTCGCTTCCCTTCGACCAGTCGTGGCCGCAGCGCGTCGTCTTTGCCGCTGCGATTGGCCTGCACTGGATTTCGCTGCTGACGCTGCTGGTGGGATTGGCAGGGCTGCTCCAGACGCCGATTCTGGCGCTGATTTTCGCCGCTGCCGGCGTGGCGGCGCCAGTGGTGGCGTTGTGGCGGCGCAAGGGGGTCGGGAGTCTTTTTCGGCCGAAGTCTTCTATGGTGGAAAATGTTTCGGCCGAAAAAGACTCCCGACCCCGTGGCCTGTGGATCGCAGTCTGTATGATTGCCGCGGTCTTTGCTGCGGTTGTCCTGTTGGGCGCCGCGCTGCCACCGTGGGACTTCGATGTCCTGGAATATCACCTGCAAGTCCCCAAGGAATGGTACCTGACAGGGCGGATCGATTTCCTGCCGCATAACATCTATGCCAACATGCCGCTCGATGCAGAAATGCTGCCGCTGGCGGCGATGAGCGTGCTGGGCAATTGGTGGACGGGCGCGATCGTCGGCAAAACGGCGATGGGCGCCTGCGCGCTATTGACGGCGATCGCCATCTACGGCCTGGTTCGCCGGCTGGCGTCGCCGCTGGCCGCCGCGATTGCCGCCGTCGTCTGGCTGTCGCATCCGTGGGCGATACACGTCTCGGTCAGCGGCCTGAACGAACAGGTTTATACCTTGTACTTCACGCTCGCAGTCAGTTCGGTCGCCACGCGAAAGGCCACGTGGCCCAACTGGCTGCTGTGCGGCTTCTTCACGGGGGCGGCAATCGCGTGCAAATACCCGGCGGTGGTGATGGCCGCTGTGCCGCTGGCGGCGTGGGCCGTGATTGCTCCGCGGCTGGCGTCGCCGCTGTCGGCGGCGTGGCGAGCGCGGCTGGCGGCACTGACCGTGTTTGCGGCAGCCGCGATGGCCAGCGGCGGGGCCTGGTACGTCAAGAACTGGGTGCAGGCCGGCAATCCAGTCTATCCGCTGCTCGGCGATCGGCTGGACGGCCGCACACGCACGCCGGAAAAAAACGCCCAGTTCGACCGCGGCCATGCCGTGCCGCCGTACACGGGCCAAAGGCTAGCTGAGTCGCTCGTGCGGATCGGCTGGCAGAGCGAGCATCAGAGCCCGCTGTTGGTGCCGCTGGTGATTTTCGGACTGTTGGCAATTGCCGCGCCGATCGTGGGTCCAATGACCAATTGGGAGCAGTCTTTGGTCATTGGGACTTGGTCATTGGTCATTTTCTTCCTCGCCACGTGGTGGCTCTTCACGCATCGACTCGACCGCTTTCTCGTGCCCGTCATTCCGCTGGCCGCGGTCATTGCGGGCAGCGGCTGCCAGTTTGCCCTGTCGCGGCCGCTGAAATGGGTTCTCTTTCCTTTGCTTGCAATCGGATTACTTTACAACCTGGCGTACGTCTGCTGGCCCATGCCGCTCTCCGAAATGGTGATGGCCGGGGACAACCGCTGGCTGGCGCCGCTGGAAGAGCTGCGCCGCGATGAGCCGCGCGATGACAAGCTCGTTTCGCGCGTGAATGCCGACATCTGCTGGCTCAATGCCAATGTGCCAGCGGGCAAGGCGGTTCTGTGTGTAGGCGAGGCGGCCGTTTTCGACCTGGAAGTGCAACACTACTACCACACCTGCTTCGATGACTGCTTGCTCGTGAAGTGGACCGCCGGCAAAACAACCGCCGAGCGCAAGCAGCTTCTGCACGAGCGACAGGTCGCGTATGTCTATGTGGATTGGAACGAAATTGCCCGCTACCAGAGCCCGGGCAACTACGGCTTCGACCCGCGCATTTCCCGCGCGCTGCTGGAGGAACTCGTCGCACAAAAGGTGCTGGCGCCGCCACTGGCGGATGCACCGCCCGAGATCTATCCGGTCTTGCCCTGATCGGACGCCGCCTTGTCTTCTTTAGATTTTCCCTGCCACAAATTCCACGCGGCATAGATGGCGGCGAAGCCGATCGATCCGATGGCGGCCCCCATCATGTCAAATCGCCAGTCGGCAATATCCATGTCGCGGCCGACCAGGCTCTGCGACACTTCATCCACTGCTCCGTACGCGGCT
>DASRJP010000441.1:0-14825 GCA_035649415.1 Pirellulaceae bacterium
AAGTGGCTTAGCCCTTGTCACATCTCGAAGGGTGCCGCGAAGAAGGGATGGAAGGAGCCGGTCTCGACCTTGCAACCATCCCTTACTGCTCCGGGAGAATCCCATGAAGACTTCCTACTCTTTCGCGGCTCTGGCCGTCGCCTTGTCGGTGGTCATGCCCATTCCAGCGTCGGCACAAGGCTTCGGCCGCATTTCCGGTGGCGGCAGCTTCAGCCGCCCGGCCCCAAGGCAGCCGTCGTTTGCTCCGCGCAGTGCCCCGCGGCTCCAATCGGTCCCGGCGCCCGCGCGGCCTCCCGCAATCACCAACCTCAATGGGCAGCGCTCGCTGCCGCTTGTGCCCGCCGGCGGCAGCACCGCGTCGAAGTTGGCGCCGCGCGCCGGCGCGCAGGGAAAAACGGGCTCAAGCGGCAGTCGCGCAAACCTGCGGTCGCAAATCGGCGGGCTGCCGACCAAGAACACCGGCGCGGGGAGAACCAATTCGTCTTCAATGAGTGGCCAGCGCGGCTCGCGGCCAAACACCAATCTGGCCGGTTCATTGCCGGCCACCAATCCGGCCGTCGGCCTTCCTCGCAACCTGGATGGGATTTCGCTCCGTGGGCGCAACCGCAGTTCTCCAATCGGCAGCCCAGCCGACCTCGTTGGATCGCGGCCGCAGAATCCGGAGGACGTCAATTTGACCAGGGGCCGATTGCCGAGCGAGCCTGCCGATCGCACCCCGCTTCCGGGAACGCCGCGGGTGAACGGGCCGGATCAACCTCCCGGCTTTGACGGAATCGTCGAAGGCGTGGTGAATGACCGTCGCGATCCGGCTCCCGGCCCTGGCGACCAGGCTCCTCCCGCTGACCAGACGCCTCCCACCGAGCCCGCTCCGCCGGCTGACACGGCACCTCCAGCCGATCCGGCTCCGCCCGCTCCCGGCGACGAATCTCCGCCAATCATGGAGGATCCTGCGCCGATCGAAGAGCCAGCGCCGAGCATCGTCGTCGACGTCCAGATTCCGCTGCCTGGGGACGGCTTCGTCCCCGGGTCCGCCGCGCCGGCGGAGATTCCCGTCGAAGTGCCCGTGGAAGTTCCCGTCGAGCTTCCGGTGCCGGTGGAAGTGCCCATGCCTGCGTCCGAGACCAGCGCAGCGGCAGATGCGACCGGTGCCGATAACATAGATCTCGAGTTGGCGGAAGTGCGGCTGGTCGATGCGGGCAATATCGACCGCGGCATGGGTCCCCGCTACCGTCTGACGTACAAGAACGTCGGCAGCTCCGACATTGGCAAGTTCCACGTCACGGTGGCGGTGGATGCCGGCGACAAGCTGACCGAAACGGCGGAGATGGCTTCGGTCGAAGCGATCGGCGTGCGAGCGGGCAAGTCGCAGACGGTGGACGTGCGGCTGCCGGTGGAAGTGCTCAAAATGGCCACGGACAAGCGCGGCAAGCCGGCCCCGTTTCTGTTGCTGGCCGCGATCGTGGACAGCGACGACAGCCTGGCCGAGACCGACGAGGAGAACAACCTATTGATCTTCGCTCGCGATGAGATCGAGTCGGTGACGAAGGAATCGGCGTCGGAAAGGAAGTAGAACGGAAGCGTCTTGGCAACGGTCGCTATGACGCATGCAACCGCCGGGAGAATTCCCGGCGGTTTTGCTTTCTTGATTTGCGATGCCCTCGCCCTGTCACAAAGTGCCGCCGCGCCCGAACGAGAAGGCAAGCGGGCGGCGCTGTGCCGGCCGCGATCGACCTGGCAGCTGCGGCTGCCTTCAGGCAAAAAGGAGAAACCGTCATGTACCTCTCTCGATGGTTGGTCATGCTCAGCGTCATCCTGGTGGGCCTTGGTGCGGCGCCGATCGCAACGGCATCCGCCGCGACGAAAGCCTCGACCAGAAAGTCGAGGCAGGCCATGAGCCGCGTCAAGGGGCCGGCAAAACTTCCCACGATTGGCAACCAGGCACCGCGGGCGCGGCAGATTTCTGCCCCCAGATTGTCCGCAGCTTCGCGATTGCCGCAGGCGAGTTCGCTGTCCAAGAAGACCACGGCGCGCACTACGTCACGACATTCGGCGCCGAATGTCGCTGCGCGGCCAGCGGCCGGAGTGGAGCTGCCCCGCCAGGGTGCGGCAATCAATCCGGCGAAGCTACGTTCCAAGCTCGATGCCACGCGGCTGTCGGAGGTCGCACGGGTTAAGGATCGAATTGCGGTCGGAACAATTGCCGCCGACGCCGCCAAAGGGGGAGCAGCCGGCCGCGGAAATCGGCCGGGGCAGGTCGGCACGTCCAGCAACAGCTTCAGCGGCATCGCCAACCGCGCCCAAACGATCCGCACGAACACGGCCGAGCAAGCCAGAAGCGCCAACTCCAGCACGCTGCAAGCCCTGGAAAATGCCATGCCTGGATTCCGCGGCCGGGCTCGTGGCGGCTCGAGCATCCGCGATCTGGCCGGCGGCGGCGCAAGCCACCGTAATCCAGTGACTAGCGGCAGCAACCTGGGCAATTTCGCCGGCGCGCGCAGCGGCCAGTTCAGCGACGGCGGCGGCGTCATTTCAGCCCACAAGAACAAGCAGGGGGACATCGTGATCGTCAAGGAGAACGGCGACATCGTCACCCGCTACAAGAACGGCGATCGCGGCGTGAACAAGCCCAACGGCGATACGGAGTATACGTTTGCCGAAAAGAAGGTCGTGGGAACCCCCACGCCGCCGATCGAGCCAATTGACTACAGCTCCGGCACCAAGGGCAGCGGTGGCAAGCATACGGGCGGCAAGCAAGGCTCCCAGAAAGAGCCGACCCCCGACGACACGACGGATACCAGCGGCTCGGCGCCGCGGTATGTGAGTAGTGCCCAGCTCCGCGGCCTGGCATCGCGGTTTGGATCGCGCGGGGAGCCCACCGGCGAAGAAGCCACCAGCGGCGGGCCGGTTGATAAGTCCAAGTCGCGGGAAGGACGCAACGCCCAGGTCGGCGAGCCGATCGACGACGCCCAGGTGTCAACCGCGATCATGCCGGACAAGGTCCAGGTCAAGCAGGCCCTACAACTGCGGCTGCGAAACGTGACGCCGATCCCCCGGTAGAACTGAACCTAAGCGTTAATCAAGAAAAAGCTAGAGCCGCCGGGGATTTGCCGCCCGGCGGCTCTTTCTCGTTGTTTCGCGTGGATGAGCGGAGGAGCCGGCATCCGCAGCCGCTCGCTCACATTACCTGTGAGGAAAGCTGCGGGTGGCACCGATCCGTCAAGCCACCAGAAGAGATGAAGCTACTTCTTCTTCTTCTTGGCAGCCTTCTTCGCTCCACCCTTCTTGGCAGCTTTCTTCTTGGCCACGATTCGTCCTCCGTAAAAAAACCGGCAAGTGTCATCGCTCGCCTCACATTGGGCGAGACTCACTTGCCTCTTGCCATTCGCCGCCAACTCGTTCTCACGAGGCGTGAAGCTCAGCGACATCCCGTCTGTCGCAGATCAACATGCAAGCGGCGGTAAAACTCCTTGGCGTTATCGTTCGTCGGCGACGGACTCGTCCACCAACTCTTAATACAAATTTTGCGAGTGAGGCGCACATCGTCAAGAGGAAATGCGCGCGTGCGTGAAAAATAAGTCAGAATTCTTTTTTGAGCGCGAGACGTCGCGCGATGCGCGAAGCGCCAAATCACAAGCACCAAGCTCCAAACAAATTCCAAAATCGAGTTTGGAAATGAGTGGTCACAACAATAGAGGCGGCTCGCTTCCTTCGCCAATTCCGATTTGCGATTTGTTTGAGATTTGGTGCTTGATGTTTCTTCACCACGATCGTCCCCCGCCTCCCATCTGCTGCAGCGCCATGTAGCTCGAGTACGCCAGCGACCCAAAGAGCATTGTCAGGTAGAGACTCTGGAACAACAGCGCTGCCGATATAGCCACCACGCCGCCGGTCACCGTGCTGATCCACAGCGCCTTCTCGGCCCCCCGCCACGGATCTTTCAGAATCAGCATCGACATGGCGATCTGTCCGCCGTCGAGCGGATAAACCGGCAGTAGATTCATCACGCCCCACCAGATGTTGATCCACAGGCTCGCCTGGACGAGCCGGCGCAATTGATCGTTTTCCGCCAGCGCGCCGGCCAGCTTGGGTTCCGGGTAAGGTATCCCAAACACACGCTCGTAATTGAACCCTCCTCCGGTGGCCTGGACGAGGATCATCGTCAGCCCGGCGAGGATGAACCCGGCCGCCGGTCCCGCGAAGGAAATGATTATCTGCTCCTGGAGCGTCGGCTGCCGCGAAAACGACGCCTTGTAGCCCCATGACGACGGCCCTTCCTCCTGTCCCGGGATGGCCAAGCCGCCAAACTCGTGCAGCACAATGTGGCAGTCGCTGCCATATCGCCGGAACATGATTGCATGCCCCAGCTCGTGGACCAGAATCGATACAAACACTACTCCCACGCCAAGAATCAGCCCAACTCCGTCTCCCTCGGCGAGACCGAAAGCGACGATCAGGGCCATGACCCAGAACCAGACGCGCACGCGCACGGGAAACCCCAGCACTTGGAAGCGCCAGTCATACGGAGTCGGGCCTGGTTCGGAGAATTGCATGAATGGTTACCGGCAAGCAAGTGCGGATTGCGGAGTGCGGAATGCGGAATCGCAGATGGCCTGGTCCTCGACACCCGAGATTCCGCACTCCGCATTCCTCATTAGGATAGTCCTCCAAACTTGCGATCTCGGCCGGCAAACTCCCGGATCGCCTGGTGCAGGTCGGCTTCGGTGAATTCCGGCCAGCATTTTTCCGTCACCCATAATTCGGCGTAGCTGATCTGCCAGAGGAGGAAATTGCTGATCCGCATCTCGCCGGCCGTGCGAATGAGCAGGTCGGGGTCGGGCATCCCGGCGGTGTACAGCCGCTGGGCGATGGCCGACTCATCGATTTCGGCGGGCGACAGGCGGCCCGCCGCTGCGTCCTCGGCAATCGTGCGGACCGCATCCACGACCTCTCCGCGGCCCCCGTAGTTGATCGCCAGCGCCAGCCGCGTCCCCGTATTGGCGGCACTCATCTCGACCGTCTGGTCCATCTCGCGGAGGGTCGCCTCGGGAATGCCGTCGCGGCGGCCGATTACGGCCACGCGGATGTTCTCTTTCATGATCGTGGTTCGCTCCTCGATCATGTACTGCTCCAGCAGGTGCATCAGGAATTCCAGCTCGCTCGTCGGCCGCTTCCAGTTCTCGCTGGAGAGGCAATACAGCGTAAGCTGATCGAGCTTGAGCCGGGCCGCTTCTTCCACCGTCCGCCGCACGCTGGCCACGCCGCGGCGGTGCCCTTCGATCCGCGGCAGGTTCTGCCGCTGCGCCCAGCGGCCATTGCCGTCCATGATGATGGCAATATGCCGCGGCCGCCGCTCGCGCGGAACAGCGGCAATCGGGTCAGCGGATGCAGAAGAAGTGGTCACGCCAGTTGGATGATGGAATGGGTTCTCCATCATCTTACGCGATAACAGCCGAGATCGTGAACGCTCACCACTTACTCCTCACCGGCTCGTAATGCCGATCCGATTCGTGGTTGAGTTGATCGAACGCTTGCCGATACTCCTCATTCTTGAAGGCCATTCCTTGTTTGGCGGGGTCGTAGTAGGCAAAGTCGTAGTTGATAAAGAACGCCTTGAGGGCCCAGCCGCAGCCCCAGGCGATCAGCAGGCCGAAGAAAATCGGCGCGCCGCGATTGATCCACACGGGCACCGTGTCCGCGTTGGGGCGATGGCTGACCCACTGGTATATGAACCAGGTGCTGGCAGCTCCGATCGACAGGGCCACGAACCAGCAGCCGCACCACAGCCAGGTCAGCGCACGGTGGCAGGCGGTGCACACGGGCACGTGCGCTGTGTAAGTAATCGAAATCGTCGAATTGCGCGGCCCGGGCGCAGCGTCATACGACTGCACGTCCCAGGTGCTTGACGGTGCGCTGGCCGCACAGCGACAACAGACCGCGGGGTAGGTATAACTGATCATGGCGCGTCCCGGCGGATTGCCAGAAATATCTCTGGTCGCCACTAGCCTAGGTCACTCAACGGCGACCGGCCAGGGCAAAACGAGCCTGGCTCGCGACCGAACATGGCTCGAGAAAGGGAGTTACCGCCGCGCCGCTGCCGCACATGAATTCCGCTTCCGGCCGCCAATCCGGAAACCGCACCACCGAATCACAGGTACTATCCCGACGCTATTCTCCATCCTCACTTCCCGGAGTCTGCTCATGCTCGCCCGCATTGGTTGGTCCGCGGCATTTGCCGCATTGCTTATCGCGTCTCCTGCCTGGGCACAGGTGACTCTGACCCGCAAGCTAGTCGAGGAGTCAGAGCACAAGTCAAAAGTTACCGTCAAGATCGATCAGAAGCTGACCTTGGGGGGAATGGACGCCGGCACGAAGGGGAACACGGTCGTGGAACAGAAAATCTCGATCGGCAAGCGCGATGCCGACGGCAAATTGCCACTGGCCACGGTCACGGAGCTCAAGACTTCGGAGCTGACACTCCCCGGCGGCATTACGGTCAAGTTCGACAGCGCCAATCCGGACGCCAAGGGAGAAGGTGCCGGAAATCCGCTCTATGATTTGATCCTCGACCGGCTCAAGACCAACGCCAAGACCGACATCACGGTCATCCTGGGCAAGGACAACAAGGTCGTGGAAGTGAAGGGTCTCAAGCCGGAAGCCGGGGCGACCGAGGACGACATCAAGGGCCAGTTCGACGAGATCGACAAGAGCCTGCCGCCCAAGGCGGTGAAGAAGGGAGACACGTGGGAGAGCGAGGTAAAGGCCAACCTCGGCCAAGGTCAGATCATGACCTTCAAGCGCAAGTACACCTACGAAGGGGAGGCGTTCAAGTCCACGGTTAACTCGACCCGCAAACTCGAGAAGATCACCGCCGTCGATTCGGAAGTGACCTTCTCGGTCAAAGAAGGGGGCGGCTTTCCCGGCAAGGTCACCAAGAGCGAGCTGAAGGTCGCCGACTCCAAGCACACGATGCTATTCGATCCGGCTCAGGGCCGCTTCGTGGAGGAGGCAGCCAAGGTGCAGGTCGTCGGCCCGATCGGCCTGTCGATCATGGGAATCGACATTGGTGGAGACCTGGATCTGACGCTGGAGACGAAGTCGGAAGAGGTGAACTAGAGCACGTAGAGGACGAATGTCGAAAGCCGAATGACGAAGGAGTGACGAAGCACAAATGACGAAAGCCCGGCTCGCTTCGTCATTCGTCATTCGGGCTTCTGTCGACATTTGACTTTCGGCATTCGACATTCCGCACGCTGGCTGAGTTCTCAGAGAAGGTTGCCCGCAAACATCGTCTGCGCGCGATCCGGGCCAACCGACACGACTTCGACCGGGCGGCCCACCAACTCGCTGATCCGGTCCAGGTAGCGGCGAGCGCCAGCCGGCAAATCGGCCAGCTTGCGAACGGCGGTGACGTCGGTCTGCCAGCCCGGCAGCGTTTCGTAGATCGGCTTCACCCGCCGCAGGTCATCGACGTGGCTGGGAAACTGCGTCACGCGCTGGCCGTCGAGATCGTATGCCACGCAGATCTGCACCTCGGAAAGGTGGCTGAGCACGTCCAGCATCATCAGCGATAGGCAATCGACGCCGGACAGCCGCGCCGTGTACCGTACCGCGACGGCATCGAACCAGCCGCAGCGCCGCGGCCGTCCCGTCGTCGTGCCGTACTCGCGGCCGATCTGGCGAATCTTCTCCCCCGTCGCGTCATTGAGCTCGGTCGGAAACGGCCCGCCGCCGACGCGCGTGCTGTACGCCTTGCAGACGCCGATCACTTTGTTGATCCATCGCCCCGGCACTCCCGAGCCGGCCGAGACGCCGACGCCCGAGCTGTTGCTGCTGGTGACGTATGGGAACGTGCCGTGGTCGATGTCCAGGAGCGACCCTTGCGCCCCTTCGAAGAGCACTTTCTTTCCCGCTTCGACTGCATCGAGCAGGTAGGCCGTCGTGTCGGCCACGAATGATTTCAGCCGCTGGGCGTAGCCGCTGTATTCCTGGAAGATGGCGGCCGCGTCGAGCGGCTCGTGCTTGTCGCCATTGACCTGGGCGAGCCAGCGGTTCTTGGCCGACGCGATGTGTTCGACCCGCTGGTGGAAGTCCGGACGGAACAGATCGCCGAGGCGCACCGCGTGGCTGCGGCCCACCTTGTCGCGGTAGCACGGGCCAATGCCACGGAGCGTGGTCCCGATGTTCTCGCCGGCCGCGGCGCCGTCGAGCACCTTGTCCTCGGCAATGTGCCAGGGGAATACGACATGTGCTCGGTCGGAGAGCATCAGGTTCTTCCCGACGGCAACCCCCTGCCCGGTGAGCGAGTCGATTTCGTTCAGGAGCGTCGGTGGGTTGATGACGACGCCGGGAGTGACGACGTTCATCACGCCCGTGGTGAGAATGCCGCTGGGGACGTGGTGGAGCTTGTAGGTTTTGTCGCCGACGACGACGGTATGGCCGGCATTGGCTCCCCCCTGGTAGCGGACGACGATTTCGAAGCGGCTGGTGAGCAGGTCGACCAGCTTCCCCTTGGCCTCATCCCCCCACTGGAGTCCGACGACACACGTTCCGGGCACGAGACGAACCTTTGTAGAAGATTGGGACCGGGCAAACCCAGTATTGTACAGGAGGCGGGGACCAGGGGCAGGGTTCGGGGTCCAGGGTTCGAAGGATCGGGGCATGAGCTCTCAATTCGGACAGTTTACAATCACCGCCATGGGCCGCTACGAATACGACGCGCCGACGCTGCTCAACAAGCTGTGGCTGTACGGCGTTTGCTCGCTGCTAGTGGCAGCCGTCTGGGCGATCATTTACCACCGCGAGATTCAAGCGAAACGAATTTCGCTGAGGAGCCTGTTCGTGCTCGTGCTGCTGGAGGCGATCGACTTCGCGGCAATCAAGTTTTTTCGCGGCTGGTAGCTGCCTTCCTGGATTGCCAACGTCCAGTAGCGCTGGCAGGTTTTCGCACAGAGACACAGGGGCATAGAGACCGTTAAGTTTCACCGCTCGGTGCCTTGGTGCATCCGATCCTCCATGCAAGAACAGGGCGGCTCGTTGGCGGTCAGCCTTCGAGCCAGTTAGCACATGGAAGGGAGACCAAACCGGCAACCGATGTTCTACTTTCGCCTTCCTCAGTTTCGCCACGTCTCGTTGCCAGCCGTTTTACCTTGCCCGTTCCCCGGCGGCGGCCCGATGACTATTCTTATAGCTGTGCCTCCGCGCGATCTTGCTAGCTGCCTGCCGCCCGTTCCATGCCCCTGAGCACCTCCAGCGCCAAGTCCCCGAACCCTTCTTCCGCGCCCGGGGAGCCGACCAGTGCCGCCAAGCATCCAGCGGCCGAAACTCCTGGCCCCAGCATAGTGGCAGAGACCTCCTCGTCTTTAGGTCCGCCGTCGATCCAGCTTTCCGACCGCTATCGCCAATTGCCGCAGTACGTGCTGGCCCGCGTCAACGCGCTGCTGCACGCCAAGCGGAAGGCGGGGCAGGACGTGATTGACCTGGGAATGGGCAATCCCAGCGAGCCGCCGCAGCCGATCGTCATCGAAAAACTGGCCGAGGCCGCTCGCGACCCCGACAACCACGGCTACAGCCAGGCCACCGGCATTGCCAACCTGAAGCGGGAAGTCGCCGCCAAATACTTCAAGCGTTTCGGCGTCCGCCTCGATCCGGAGAGCGAGGTGATCGTCACCATCGGCTCCAAGGAGGGATTCAGCCACCTGATGCTGGCCACGATGGGCAGCGGCGACACGGCCATCATCCCGGCTCCGTTTTTTCCCGCTCATAAGTATGCCATCGTGATGGCCTCTGGCAGCGTCATCGCGCTCGACATCAGCGACAGCGAAAAATTCCTGGCCAGCGTGGCCCACACCTGCGAGCGGCTCCACCCGCGTCCCAAGCTGCTGGTCGTCAACTATCCGCACAACCCCACAAGCGCGACCGTCGAGCCGGAGTTTTACGTGGAGGTCGTGAAGCTGGCCAAGAAATTCGGCTTTTTGGTGGTCAGCGATTTCGCCTACGGCGACGTGGCGTTTGACGGCTATGTGCCGCCAAGCTTCCTGGCAGCGCCGGGCGCCAAGGAGGTCGGCGTCGAATTCACGACGATGAGCAAGGGGTACAACATGGCCGGCTGGCGGGTCGGCTTCTGTGCCGGCAACGCGGAGCTCGTCAAGGCGCTCGGCGTGATCAAGGGGTACTACGACTACGGGCTTTTCCAGGCAATTCAGATTGCCGCAATTGTCGCCTTGCGACACACCGACGCGGCGGTCGAGGCTCAGTCGCGAATTTATCAGGCCCGCCGCGATCTGGTGGTGGAAGGACTGCACAAACAGGGATGGAAACTCGAGTCGCCGCGGGCCGGCATGTTCGTCTGGGCAAGATATCCGGAGCCGTGGGCCAGTCAGCTAAGCTCGGTGGACTTTGCGATGATGTTGCTGGAGAAGGCCAACGTGGCGGTCAGCCCCGGCAGCGGTTTTGGCGCGGCAGGCGAGGGATTTTGCCGCATGTCGCTAGTGGAAAACGAGAATCGGCTCAAACAGGCGGTACGGCAGGTGGGGCGGGTGTTGAGCGGACGGGAGTAGCGTCGTTAGCAGTTTCTTCGGCCCCTTCGCCCCAATAGCACAGCCGATATAATTCGCAGAGTTTACCCGGCCGCGCGCAAAAAAAGAGGGTTCTCGCTCGCCGCAACGAGAACCCTCACGTTTGGCTGTCCGGACTTTGGACCGAAGTCCATCGTCCGAAGACCCACAGCCGTTAATGGGGTATCGGGACGAGCCTGCAAGCGACTTGAGGTTCCAGCCCGCGCACAGCCGCTTCCAGGAAACACGGCGACACAACATCGGCATTGGTGGATGACATGACCCAGCCCGCAAAGCTTGCCCTGGAAGATGGCACGGTCTTCACCGGCATTTCTTTCGGTGCCGCCGGCGAAGTGGACGGCGAAGTCTGCTTCAACACTTCGATGACTGGCTACCAGGAAATACTCACCGACCCAAGCTACCGCGGTCAGATTGTCACGATGACCTACACCGAGATAGGAAACTACGGCGTCAATGCGGAAGACGTCGAAAGCGGCAAGCCCTGGTTGGCGGGCTTCATCGTCAGAGAAGCGACGGAGCAGCCCAGCAATTTTCGCGCGCAGGAATCACTCGACGCTTATCTGAAGCGGCACAACATCGTGGGCCTGGCCGGCATCGACACACGGGCCCTCGTGCGGCGGCTGCGGATCCGCGGCGCGATGAAAGGGGTGCTATCGAGCGTCGATCTGAATGACGAGAGCCTGGTGGTCAAGGCCAGGTCGAGCCCGGGACTCGTCGGCCGCGATCTGGTGCGGGAAGTGATTCCTGACAAGTCGCGAGTCTGGGATGGGGCCTTGAGCACTTGGGCCAAAATGCCGGGAGAGGCCAACCCGGCTTTCCCGGAGCAGTCGCTGCACGTGGTGGCCCTGGACTACGGGATGAAATGGAACATCGCGCGTCACCTCCGCGACGAAGGATGTCGCATCACGATCCTTCCCGGCACGGCGGCCGCGGAGGAAGTGCTATCGCACCAGCCCGACGGCGTATTTCTTTCGAATGGCCCCGGAGATCCCGAGCCGCTGATTTATGCCCAGGACTGCATCCGCGGCGTGCTGGGGAAGGTTCCCGTGTTCGGCATTTGCCTGGGGCATCAGCTGCTGGGGCTGGCCTGCGGCGCCAAGACGTTTAAGCTTAAGTTCGGCCATCGTGGGGCCAATCAGCCGGTCCTCAACGTGCTGAGCGGCAAGGTGGAAATCACGGCGCAGAACCACGGCTTTGCCGTCGAAGAGGAATCGCTGCCAAGCTGCCTGGAGGTCACCCACCGTAACTTGAACGACAACACGGTCGCGGGCCTTCAACACAAGGAGGTTCCCGCCTTCAGCGTGCAGTACCATCCGGAGTCGAGCGCCGGACCGCACGACAGCCGGTATCTGTTCCGCCAGTTCCGGGAGCAGATGACGGCGGGACAGGTTTCTCATTCGTCGTAAACCGGGCAGCGTGGACGGCCGGCGACTTCCTCGCGCCGTCCTGGCGCGGTCAAACTACGATTGGCTACACTTTCGGCCGGCATCACGATCTACCAGCGAGGCGGCCCGTGAGCGATTCTGCGCGTCGTCCGACAGCCCGCCACGACCCTGCTAAACGGCCCGGAGATCAAGCCGATTCACCGGGGTGGAGAAGTCGGTTGGTGGTGGCTGGCCTGGCGGTCTTTGTCGTAGCGACCCTGTTGGCATGGCTGCGGGACTGGACGAATGCCTCCTGGCTTATCTTGATCGCGCATTTCACGCTGGCCACAGTCGGGCTGAGCCTGCTGCTGATTCTCTTCGCGCTGCAGTCTACGGAGCCGACGCGGACAAAGCGGCGCCAATTCGGCCTCGGGACCGTGCTGCTGGCCATGTCTGGTCTGGGGATGCTGCTGGCGGGCGTGGCCGGAATCGCTCGGTTGACTCGGTTTGACCCGGCGAAGATGACGGGGCAAGGTTGGATCGTGCTGTCGATTCTGATCACGCTACTCCTTTTCCTCGGCATTCCGCTGCTAATGAACGTGCTGGAGCTGCTCGTAGGTCTGGCGAACCGAGCGATCCGAATGCCGGCGGTGCGACGGCTGATCCAGCGGCCAGCATTGCGAGCGACGGGGTCAGGAGTCGTTTTCGACCAGACCGTCATGGCGGCAGCAAACTCTTTGGCCGAGAACGACGCCCGATCCCATCGTGCGGCGTACATCCACGGCACGGCCCCCTCCGAGCAGGAGCGCCTGAAGCTGCTCAACCGGCTGACGAATGGCCCGTTTGTCGAGTTCCTCAAGGTGCATCCGGGCATGCGCGTCCTGGAAGTCGGCAGCGGGCTCGGCATTCTGGCGGCGGAAGTCGCGGCGGCTGCGGATCGCGTGGAAGTCGTCGGCCTGGAACGATCGAGCCAGCAGATGGCGGCGGCAGTCCAGTCGCCGCGAGTTAGTTACGTGCAAGGTGACGCACACCAACTGCCGTTCGCGGATGGATCCTTTGATCTCGTTTACTGTCGCTATTTGCTGGAACACGTCACCGATCCGGAGCGGGTGCTTCGAGAAATGCGACGGGTGACGCGCGCCGGCGGCCGCGTGGCGGCAATGGAAAACGACATCAGCCTGGTGCGGCTCGATCCGCCGTGCGCGGGCTTCGACGCGGTCTGGTCGGCATTTGTCGACCATCAGCGCCGGCTCGGCGGCGACGGCCTGATCGGCCGGCGGTTGTTCCGGCTGTTTCGCGCGGCGGGATTCAGGCAGATCGAGTTATCGGTCCAGCCGGAACTGCACTGGTACGGCTCGCCTGGTTTTGCGCCGTGGATCGAGAACTTGGCTGGCAACATCAAAAGCGGCCAGCAGGGTCTGATCGAGTCGGGCTTGTGCTCCGCGGAGCAGATCGAGCACGCACTCACGGAGCTGGCCGCACTGGCCTCCCGCGACGACGCCAGCATGTCGTTTGTGTGGAATCGCGTGGCTGCCTTGCCATAGGGCGCCCGCGCCGGTGCCAGGCCGCCTCGTCGTCGCAAGCGTGGGACTCACTCCCCGCCGTTTGGAACCGCTCCAAAGACGGCGGAATCCGGCCCGAACACCGAAAAATACGGCCCGCTGCTCTCCCACGCTTTGATTGCCGGGCACTCCCAGACGATCTTGTCGTCCAGCCGCGCTTCAC
Source organism: Pirellulaceae bacterium (assembly GCA_035649415.1). Lineage (GTDB taxonomy): Bacteria > Planctomycetota > Planctomycetia > Pirellulales > Pirellulaceae > DATKDU01. The sequence goes on from DASRJP010000441.1 coordinate 13,664, forward strand.
CAGTCCCGGCGCCCATGCGAGCGAAGCTGAAATGCCAGGCCGCGCGTCCGCCGCTTGAGCGCGCTTCGAGCAGGAGCAGTGCTTCGGGATTAGTCCCACTGGCGAAGGCGTAAATGGCGCCGTCGATCAAGCCATTGTCCGGATCGGCGTACCGGTGGATGGCCCGGATCATCAGCCGCAATTGGTCCGTGCGGCCCTCGTGATAAGTCGCCGACGCCGTAAAGCGGCGAGCGAGGTCTTTCATCTGCCGGCCTCGTTCGGCCTCGTTTTCGGCCACTGCCGGCGCCCCTGAAACCGGGTGCCAGCGCAGCTCGGATCGCGCGGGGGTCCATTTCCAACCGGCGGCCGACTCAACGGCGACGGGCCCCTCCGATAGCGACAACAGCTCGCAACTCCACTTCTCGTTTCCACCTGCCAGTCGCTGGAAAAATACCGCGGTCAGCGCGGCCGGACGCCCGCGCTTGCCCCAGGCCCAGATAGAGCCGTCGGCGGTCCCGGTGTCGCCTCCGGGACTGCTGTAGCGCAGTAGGGCCGCCTCCACGAGTTCTATCCGCTGCGGTTCTTCTTTGCCCCGCCGAACGTCGAGCGAAGCCGCGCGGCGCTGCATCGCCTTCATTTGGGCGGCACTCGCTTCCTGCGCACTTCTGTCTGTTAAGGGAGCGCCTTCCTCGGCAGACGCGAGGGAAATGCCGCGGGACAGGAGTCCAACGCCAAGCAGGGCAGACAGGAAATTGCGCCTGCCGATTGGCGCGCGGGTGCTTGGATACGAGGACGTGAGCATGGAGTTTACTCTGGCATGGACTGGTCGCCGCGCAAACATTCAGGGGGTTCACTATCGCCTTCGATATAAGACATAACGTCTTGAATGTCAAGGCGCGCAGCAACACGAGAGGCGGCACGTCGATATCCGCAAATCGCAGGTGCTCAGCTGGCGGAACGAAATCAATTCCGTTCTAAGAAAACAGCCCCTCCAAATGCACGCCGACCGACTCCGCCAACCGCTGCGGGTGGTAGCCCCCTTCCAGAACGCTTACGATCCGGCCGCTACAGTGGACGTCGCCAATGCCGCGAATGATGCGGGTCAGCTCGGCAAAGTCTTCTGTCTCTAGCTTGAGCGAACCGACCGGGTCCTGCCGATGAGCATCAAAGCCGGCGCTGATCA
>DASRJP010000442.1:0-2685 GCA_035649415.1 Pirellulaceae bacterium
GTGCGATAGGGGGCCAGCACCAGCGCGCCAGCCACCGGCTTCCCCGCAGCATCCTTCACTATCCCGCGGAGCGTGACCATCGTTTCATTTTCGCCGGCTAACAGCGACAGCGTGAGCAGCAGGGCGTGCATATCGTGATTCCTACACTAGAACAAGATGCTTTAGGAATGAGCGGGGGAATCGGCTACTTGGGAGACACGACTTCCACGCTCCGAACGGCTTCCAGAACGCCGCCGAGTGGTCCCGCGTCGAAGCGGAGGTTGATGACCATCAATCCTGGGGCCTGGTTGGCTGGCACTCGCACGGAGGCCGGACAAAACGTGCCTCAGGCAAAGCCGCTGAAATGCGCAGCGACGCGCGTGCCATCGGTGTGACACAGGGTAGTTTCCGCACAGTTCTCTTTGCCGCGGTCCCAAGACTCCAGCGGTTGGTCATTGAAATCGCAGCTTGTGATCCACAGGCCGCCAGCGGTATACAACCGCGGTTTGATCGTCACGTCAGCGCCGGCCGCCACCGGCTGGTCGAGCTGCGGACTCTCGGCGACGAGCACTAGCGGCCCAATCGGGTCGAGCTTGACTTCCTGGTCCTTCTTCACGCGCTGCCACTGCTCGGCAGTCGGCAGCTCGTTTCGCGTGAATTGAAAATTCCACCGCCGCTCATCCCCGGGCTGCTCGAGCGAAAGCTGCACCGCCCGCACCGCGTAGCCACCTTCCGGGACCTTGATCGCCTCCGCATCCGCCCGGACGGCATACGCCGAACCATCGTCCCCCATCAGCGACACTTCAATGCTGCGGATTTTCGCGCCGGGGGCGAGCGTGGCCAGCTCCAGCTTGATCGTCCCTTCACCGGTGATTTCTTCCAGCGCCAGCCGCGTTCCGCCCTGGTCGGAACGCACTGCATATCGCTTTCCGAACAGGACCATTGCCGGCGTCATCGGAAACTGCTCGCTGAAGGCGTCCCACTGGCCGTCAGCATTCAGATCGAGCCAGATGCGATCGCGCAGATCGGCGTATAGCCCGTTGGCGTCACCATCGACGCGGCGGCAGGCGATCAATTTGCCGCCGACCTGCACGCGGCCTTCGAGATACCCGAGCGTGGCCACGCCGATCGACTTGGAGACAATGCCGCGGCGGAGGACGATCTGCCGCGGATACTGCTCGGACGGTTGATTTTCCAAGCTGACTTCGCTGACGACGGCGGCGCGGCGGATGCGCCCGTCGCTGGACACCTTTCGCTCGCCATCGATGTGACCGCTGCGCTGGCCATCGACATACAGATCGAAATCGCTGCCGCTGACCTCATCGACGACGAGAGGCACCTGCGGCGAATTGGGCGAACCGTAACGAAGCAGACCGTAGAGAACCTTGCCGCGGTACTTGGGCTCGCTCTTGACGATCTCCGGTTTCTTGTCCCCCAGCGAGATGGAAACAAGCGGCGGGTGCTCCAACGGCTGCCCGGAGTCCGGCACGATATAGCGCCAGTCCGCAACTGGCGGTTCTTCTGCTGCCGCGCCAGCCGATGGCGATAAACATCCGAGTGCCGCCAGTGCGCAGAACCGAAGGAATTGGCGCATGGTCCGCTCCTTACTTCAACTGTCGTTATAGCCGCAGCGATTTCCCGCGGCAAATCGCGCAACCCATGAACCAGGAGCGCGACGTCGGACCTCCGAGTATTGACTCCTGAATCCTGCCCCTCACCACCACCCCTTTTTCTTGCAGACATTGACCCGCTTCACGTCGAGCAGCTCGGTTACTGTGTGCTTGTCAAATCCGTCGAGCAGCGCCTCAGTGCCCTTCTCCAGTTTGACGTCCAGCTCCTCCTGATAGATTGGGACAATCGAGAAAAAGTGGATCGTTTTTTCGTCGTCGATCTGGAGCTGCGAGAAGCCCTCGCCAAACCGCACGGGCGATAGCAGCAGCGCGCAGCACAGTTTCGTATTTTCAGCATACGGCCCGGCCGGGTCGCCGTTGGGCATGGTGTGCCCCCACCAGAGCCACGTCTGGAACTTGTGCGGGAAGCGAGCCAGCATCTTGAGCAGGTAAATCGGCCAGTAGTTTGCCGGATTCTTCAGCGATTCGTCGTCCAGCGGCCAGTCCGGCGGCAGGCAGAGCATCAGCTCGGCAAAGCGGCACTCGGCCACTTGCTGCGGCGCGGCCATCGGCCGATCGCTCATGCCGCTGGTGACCAGCGTATGGTAGGGGCGGTCGTCGCTCGGCGACACGCAGTGGACATCGACGTGCACGATGTCGGAGAGCAGCTCGTGCAGGACGTTGGTGACCGGGCCGCAGTGTTCCTCGATATGAGCCGAGACGCGCTCGATGCTTTCCGAGTCGCCAATGGCCATCTCGAATTGCGTGGGCCGCTCGGCGTCGCTATAGCGATAGACCGGGTCGCCATGGCCGGTTGACGCGACCGGAGTTGGCGGCGTCGCGGGCTTGGGGACGACAAACACTGCCTGGCAGATCTTGCACTTGACTTTGCGCCCGGCCAGTTCGTCTTTGAGATGATACTTGTAGCCGCACTTCTCGCACTCGATGTCGATGGCCATGGAAAGGCTCCACTCCACTGCAGGTGGGGAACCTCAAATATAGCGCGGCCCAGTTGCTATGGCGAGCATTCTTGCCAGGGATCGAGCGCGGGGCTGTTGAGTTACGCCAGCACTGGCTCGCCGACAGTCCACTTGGC
>DASRJP010000443.1:0-10728 GCA_035649415.1 Pirellulaceae bacterium
ATGCTGATGGATCGCCTTCAGCCGCAGCGCCCGCTCGGGATGGGCCCCTGTGTCGTGGTCGAGAAAAGTTTCAGAAGAGTAGAGCAGTGTCATAAGTCGCAATCGTGATAGTCCGGCATACCCCACGGGAATGCCCTCGGCTATCGTAATGATAACGATCGAACTTCGTTCGCATCCCACGACGTCCCTCGCCGCCCCCAAGGAGTCGGTTCATGAATGCCACCTTTCGCACGGTCCTCGCACTCGCCGTTGCTGGCGCGCTGACTACCTTGCCGGCGCTCGCCGGTGCCCAGGTAAAAGACCGTCAGGGTGTTCGCGAGCGCCTCCAACAACGAAAAGCCAAGTCCCAGCCTATGAATAATGCCACTACCAAAGCCGCCGCCCCCACCCGCATGGAAGATGTTCCGCTGATTCCCCGCAAGGCGTTTTTCGGCAATCCGGAGAAGGCCCGGGCCCGCATCAGCCCGGACGGGAAGCAGCTCGCCTACGTCGCGCCGGTGGATGGCGTGCTCAACGTCTGGGTCGGCCCGGCCGACAAGCCCGACGCCGCCAAGCCGATCACGTTCGACAAACACCGCGGCATTATCAACTACTTCTGGGCCTTTACGAACAAACACATCCTCTATGTCCAGGACAAGAACGGCGACGAGGATAACCACGTCTATGCCGTCAATTTGGCGGACAACTCGGTCAAGGACCTGACGCCGATCGAGAAGATCGCCGCCCAGATCGAGAACGTCAGCGAAAAATTCCCCGAGGAAATTCTGGTCGGAATCAACGACCGGGACGAGCGGCAATTCCACGACATCTACAGGATCAACATCATCAGCGGCGAGCGAAAGTTGATTCAAATGAATCCGGGCTTTGCCGGGTTCCTCAGCGACGACGATTACAACGTCCGCATCGCGGCCACATTTGCACCGGATGCCAGCCAGGTTCTGCTCAAGCCGGCCGGCGAAGAGTGGAAGAAGTGGATGACAATTCCGCCGACCGATTCGACGACGACCTCGCCAGCCGGCTTCGACAAGACGGGACAAAAGCTGTACTTCATCGACAGCCGGAACCGTAATACGGCCTGCCTCAAGGTGATCGATCTGAAGGACGACAGCGAAAAACTGTTGGCCGAGAACGATAAAGCGGACATCGGCGGCGTGATCGCTCATCCAACCGAGAAGAACATTCAGGCGGTGAGCTTTACTTACACACGGACGGAGTGGCAGATACTCGATGACGCCATCAAGCCGGACATGGAATACCTCAAGAAGGTTGCCGATGGAGAGATCCAGATCACCAGCCGCACCCTCGACGACACGCGGTGGACGGTCGCCTACCTGATGGACGATGGGCCGATCCGCTTCTACCTCTATGACCGGAAGCCTGAGCGGAAGGCGACCTTTCTGTTCACAAGTAACCGGGACCTGGAAAAGTTGCCGCTGGTCAAGATGCACCCGGTTATCATCAAGTCGCGCGACGGGCTGGATCTGGTCAGCTACCTGACGCTGCCGAAGTGGAGCGATCCGGACGGAAACGGCCGGCCCGATAAGCCGCTGCCGATGGTGCTCAACGTTCACGGCGGACCGTGGGCCCGCGATGATTGGGGCTACGATCCGGAGCATCAGCTACTGGCCAACCGCGGTTATGCCGTCTTGGCCGTCAATTATCGCGGTTCAACCGGCCTGGGGAAGGATTTCATGAATGCGGCTAACAAGGAGTGGGCGGCAAAGATGCATGACGATCTGATCGACGCAGTCAATTGGGCGGTAAAGGAGAAGATCGCGCAGAAGGACAAGGTGGCGATCAGCGGCGGCTCATACGGCGGCTACGCGACGCTGGTGGGGCTGACCTTCACGCCAGACGTCTTTGCCTGTGGCGTCGATACGGTTGGGCCGTCGAGCCTGGTGACGCTGCTGTCCAATCCGCCGCCCTATTGGATGCCGTTCATGCCGGTGATGGCGCTGCGGGTTGGCGACGTGAAATCGGAGGAAGGTCGCAAGTTCCTCGAGTCGCGCTCGCCGCTGTTCAAGGTCGAGGCGATCAAGAAACCGCTGCTGATTGGTCAGGGAGCGAACGACCCGCGAGTGAAACAGGCGGAAGCGGACCAGATCGTCAAAGCGATGGAGGAGAAGAAGATCCCAGTCACTTACGTCCTGTTCCACGACGAAGGGCACGGCTTTGCGCGTCCCGAGAACCGGTTCGCCTTCTATGCCGTCACCGAGGCGTTCCTGGCCGAGAACCTGGGCGGCCGTTTCGAGTCAGTGGGCGAGGCGTTCGCGGGCGCCGACATGAGTATCCCCGCCGGCCAGGATGACGTGCCGGGGCTGGCGGAGGCCCTGAAGACGTACAAGCCCAGGGCCAAGCCGGTCGAGGCGAAACCGGCAAGTAACTAGGACTCTTGCCAGCTTTTTACCCGTTTGCCGCGGTTCAAGCTGCACTTTGTTGACAGTTGGAGATGCCACTGGCTACGCTAAAGGGTAGTAGGGCGCAGCGGGCGGTTGTCTGCCGCTACCTGGCCGATCCGGGCCCGGTGTTGCGCCGCGCGGACTGTGCAGGTTACAGGGGACCGGCACAAAGGTGTTCTGCACTGGACTTGGTGTCCATGGGTCGCACGAAAATCGTTGTCCGCCAGCTAACCGAGTGAAATGCCGCGCCAGCAAGGCGGCAATCCTCGGTGGAAAATGCAGAGGAAATCATGAGAAGAGCGCTTGCTTCACAGAGTCCCGTTTTGGGCTGGTCGCTGGTGTGGCTGGTGATTGCCTGTTGGCTTGTCACCGTGCCAGGAAATCATTCGCTCGGCGCGCCGGGCGATGCTGCCGGATTCAAGACCCTGGATGCGGAGATTGACCCCGTCTACAAGAACGCGAAAGAACTGCGTGACCGGACATCGAAGGTCCGCAGCATCATTTCCGGCTCACTGCCGCTATCCGGTAACGAAACGCTGTTCGATGAGCATTACACCAAATACGTCTTCCCCAGTTCGACGCTGACCACCGAGGCGAACCTCGGCTCGCTCGCCAAGAACCGTGAGAACTTTCTGCGAGACATCGAAAAGGCCGCTCCTCAAGTTCACGACAGACTGGCCGACCTGGCCTTCACGCATATGCTCCGGATCGCCAAGGATCCGGATCTTCATCCCGGCGCCCGCTACAACGCCGTCCTCGTACTCGGCGCTCTGAATGCGAAGGAAGCCGACCGCGTCAACAAGGTCAACCCTGAGCCGCTCCCCAAAGCGCTGCCCGAACTCGTGGCGCTGTACAAGGACCCCGACCAGAGCGACGCCGTAAAAGTCGCCGCCCTGCTGGGCATCCTGCGGCAATTGGAGTGGGACGCGTATCGCAAGCAGACCCCGCAAATGAACGAAGCTGCCAAGACGGAGATTGTTACCGAACTTATCGCGCTGGCCGAAGCGACCAAGCCGCCCGCTGGACGATCGGAGGAAGGCCATACGTGGATGCGTCGCCGCGCTGTGGAAGGACTGATGTATGCGGCACTTCCTGGAACTACAAAGCCGATCGCCGATGTGATCGAAAAACTGATCGGCAGCGCGGCCGATCCCGTCGCGTTGAGGTGCACAGCAGCCGACGTCATGGGGAGACTGGATTACAAGGAACCCGTACTGCCGGCGCCGGAGCCGACCGCCCGCGAATTGGGTTACTTGGCGCTGGTGGCATGCAATGCCGAATTGCTACGGCTGGAAGACAGGCACAAGCAGGAGGAGACTCGCTCCAAGTCGCAGAACCGTTTCAGCGGCGCGCTAGGCGGCGGCATGGGAGGAATGGGCGGAGGCGCCGGAGGCGCTGTTCCTGGCGGCGGGATGAGGGGGGGAATGATGTCGCCCGGGATGGAGGCCATGGGCGGCATAAAGGGCAAAGGACCTCCAAACATGGCGGGCAAGATGATGACGCCGGGCGGGGGTATGATGAGCGGCAAGGGCGCGAAGAAGGGAAAGAATGCCAAAAGTGCCGAACCGATGGGCGGTGCCGCAATGCCACTAGATATGATGCAGGGCGGCAGTGACTTACTGGCACCGGCTGATCCCAAGGCATATCGCCTGGATAATGCGCGGCGGCGGATGCGGGCGTGGCTGTATGCCGTGCAAATGGGACTGGGAGATGAGGCCAACCCGGGTACGGTCAAATCTCGCGCCGTCGCGGGAGGAAAGGTCACAACGACAATCACCGCCAGTCGCGGCGTTGCCGCCTACGCTAAGACCGAGCAGGACAAGTCCTACATCGCCGATGTGATTGCCAAGGTGCATGACGTGATCAAAGTGGTCGAAGACCCGGATCGGGAGTACGACGAATTTGTGTCCGAAGTGCGCGACGCGATGAAGGAGCTGGAGGGCATCACCAAGCCGCTGGAGGAGTCCAAGCCAGAACCGGCCGCGACAGCGGATGACGTCCCCGGCTCGGCTGCTCCGGCTAGGGCCGCCGCGGCAACGAAGGGAAAGGCTGCGCCGCCAACCGAGGCTTCGGAGGTACCGGATCCTGCAGAAGTTCCCGGAGCGGCCCCCGTGAAGCCGGCAACGGAAGCGCCCGCTGCCGCGCCGCCTGCGGCAAATGGGACCAAGGGAGCGCCGCCCTCAGCGGCGGCGCCAGATCCCGCAGCGACCAAGTCGCCGTAATCGCAGTCTGATTGGCGACGTGTTGCGAGAAATCGACTAGGCCTCAACCGGCAATTCTGCCAGCTTGGTCTCGGCTGCCGACAACCACTTCAGGTTGATCGCCAGCGCATATCCGCCAAACAGTGCGCTGGCGTAAAACAGGTCCCCCAGCAGTGTGTACTTGAAGAAGGGAAGAGCCGCGGCAAAGCAGGTTGTCAGCCCCTGCCAGTTCTGTGGGTACCACTCGCTGCCGTACCAGCAGGCAAAGTTCGTTACTAGAAAGAACGACAGCGAGCAGCCGAGGCTGCACGTGACCAGCCCCACGAGCGATCTGACCGTCGTGCTAATTTGCCTCCGCTCGATCGCCAGAAAATGCCGCGTCAGCGGTCCCAATGCCGCCGGCAGCGTCAGCATGGAGTAGACAACGACCATCAGCTTCCAATCGTAAAAGCCAATGAATGGATCGCTGATCGCAAGCGCAAGCAGCGGCAGCACCGGCGCTAGCCACGCGCGGCGAAAGAAGTAACCGGCGAACAAGGCCATGGCCGCGATGGGGGCGAAATTCGGCACATCGCGGAAGAACACCCGACTAGCCGCGCCGGCCGCCACGAGCAGGAGAAATACGATGGTTTCAATTGCGGCGCGCTGCACGGCGGATAGTCCTCGGTCGTGAACTTACTAAAGACGCGTGGTCCACCGAATTCTATCGGTCTTTCCCAAACCGCCACAAGACGGCGTCGCCGGATGAAAGCTCAAACACACCAGCGCTGCGATCTGCCAGCTTGCCATTGACTTCGTAGAGCCAGTTGCGTCCGCGACCTTCATTCTTAACGTCGTCAATCGCAGTGACCAGAATCCGCTCGCCCGTTCCCTGATGGGTGAGCTTAATGCCGCGCGGATGTTTCGCCGCGGCCTCTAGCGCTGCAAACACCGTGAGCTTCTCCTTCCACGGCAGCGCCCCAAAGACTTTTTGCACTCCATCGCCGTAATCGATCGTGAGCTTGACGGTCTTTTCGGCGGCTGGCTCGTCAGCCGAGGCCGACAGCGGCGCGAGATAAATCGCAATCGCCAGAGATACTCCCAGCCAGTGCTGAACCAACTTCAAGGCGCTCATGACACAATTCCTTGTGACCTGTGAATGCTCTTTGAAATAGGTATGGTCCGCCGCTGGTCCGATGTCAACGCCGCCACTTTGCCGCCGATTCCATCATCTATCATCGCGCCGCCAACGTGGACGCCCCGTGCTGCCATATCCGTCAGCCTGGCCGCAGGATTGCCCTCGCTTGCATAAAACGGGCTTTCCGGGGGGACCAGGCGCGGGTAGCATCTTGATAGACCCAATCTGGCTTGACCTCCGAATGAATGCTGGCATGACTTCTGCCCTTACGCTTTCCCGTCCACAGCCGGACATCGCTTTGCTGTCGTTCGACCTGCCCGACAAGGGGGCCAACGTCCTTTCTCGCGCCGTCCTGGCCGAATTGGACGAGCACCTCTCCAAATTGGAACGCGACGCCACGGTCGTCGGACTGATCCTGATCTCGGCCAAGAGCGGCACCTTCATTGCTGGCGCTGATCTGCGGGAATTCGTTGCCTCGCTCAGCGCCCCCAAAAGCGAAGTCGTCGCTTTGTGTCGCCGCGGACAGGAACTCTTCCGGCGACTGTCCAAGGCTCGTTTCGTGACCGTGGCCGCCATCGACGGCATTTGCGTCGGCGGCGGCGCCGAACTGGCAAGCTGGTGTGACCGGCGGATTGTCAGCACCAATCCGCGGACCGAGTTTGGATTTCCCGAGGTGAAACTTGGGCTGTATCCCGGTTGGGGTGGAACCGTGCGGGCGCCCCGGATTATCGGCCTGGGCAACGCCGTCGAAATAATTACTAGCGGCGAGTCGATCGATGGCAAACAAGCGGTGGCGCTGGGGCTGGCCAGCGACTTGGTTCCAGCAGACAAGCTAATAGAGGCCGCGATAAGGCTGATCCGCCAGGAACAGGCGAACGGAGCATATCTGGCGGACCGCCAGCGCTGGCGCCAGCCGCTGGAAGTTAATCCGACTGAACTCGGCTTTTTGGGCGCGACCGCTTCGGCGATGATTCAGCAGGAGACGAAGGGACATTACCCGGCCCCGGCGGCTGCCCTGGAGCTGATGCTGGAAACCTGCGGCTACGACGAGCAGAAGGCTCTCGAAAAAGAAGCCGCCGGCATGGCTGAACTGTTCGGCAGTCCGATCAACGCGGCACTGATCAACATCTTCTTTCTTACGGATCGCAACAAGCGCGACACCGGGCTCGACCGGTCCGACGTTGCTCCAGCGAAGATTCAGAGTGTCGGCGTCATCGGCGCGGGGATCATGGGCAGCGGGATCGCCGCTGCCAACTTGAAACAGGAGGTTCCGGTCGCACTCACCGACGCGTCGCTCGAAGCATTGACAGTCGGCGCGCGTAACGTGCTCGAGGAGGCCACGTATCACAAAAAGCTCAAGGGGCCTGATCCGCAGCGGGCAATGTCACTGGGGCCGCTGTTGTCGGTCGCCCGCCATCAGGAAGAGCTGGCCGATTGCGACCTGGTGGTGGAAGCGGTCGTAGAGAATGTCGATGTAAAGAAGCGGCTTTATGCTCAACTCGAGCCGCACCTGCGACCGGAGACAATCCTCGCCTCCAATACCTCGACGATTCCCATCACGCGGCTAGCCGAGGGGCTTTCGCGGCCGGACCGTTTTTGTGGGCTGCATTTTTTCAATCCCGTGCGACGGATGAAGCTTGTAGAGGTGATCCGCGGGAAGCAGACCAGCGACCAGACCGTGGCCACTGCGGTGGCCCATGCCAAGCGACTGGGGAAAATGCCGGTCGTCGTTGGCGACGGTCCCGGGTTTCTGGTCAATCGCTTGCTCTTTCCCTACATGAACGAGGCGATCGAGCTGCTCTGCGAAGGCGCGAGCATGCAAGAGATTGACAAGGCGGCCGTGGGCTTTGGAATGCCGATGGGACCGATCGCCCTGTATGACATGGTGGGTCTCGACACGGCGATGTATGCCGGCAAGACGATGTGGGAGGCGTACCCCGACCGCGTGGTGGCTTCCCCGGTGTTGCCGGCGATGGTCAAGGCGGGACGCCTGGGGCAAAAGACGAAGCTTGGCTTCTACTCCTATCAGAACAAGCGCGGCAATGCCCAACGCGACGCGGCGGCGGAGGCCATCGTCGCCAACTATCGCCGCGGGGAAGCCAAATTCGGCCGCGAGCAGATTGCCGACCGGCTGATCCTGCCGATGCTGCTGGAGGCGACGCGACTGCTGGAGGAGCGGCTGGTGCGCGACGTGCGGGATGTCGATCTGGGGCTCGTGTTCGGCATCGGCTTTCCGCCATTTCGCGGCGGCCTGTTGTTTTGGGCAGACACGCTGGGCGCAGAGCGGATCGTCAGGATGCTCGAGCCGCTGGCGCGCCTCGGCGCCAGGATGCAGCCGACGCCGCTGCTTTTGGAAATGGCCAAGAGCGGGAAAAAGTTTCACGCGGGAAAATAGGACAAGAATTCGGACTGGACCATGCGCCCTGCCGTGATTATCGATTGCGTCCGCACACCGATTGGACGCGCCCATCCCGAAAAGGGTCTGTACCGCGACGTGCGCAGCGACGACCTGGCCGTGGCCTGTGTGCAGGCCTTGATCGAGCGGACCAAGATCGATCCCTCTCAGATTGAAGACCTGCTTTTCGGCTGCACCCAGCAGGCGGCCGAACAAGGGCTCAACGTCGCCCGCGAAATCGCACTCGTCGCCGGGCTGCCCGTTACCGCCGGCGGCACCACGGTCAATCGGCTCTGCGGCAGCAGCCTCCAGGCGCTGAACCAGGCGGTGCATGCTATCCAGTCCAATGCCGAGGACGTGCAGATCGTCGGCGGTCTGGAGCACATGCACCATCTGCCGATGGATTTTCAATTCGATCCCAATCCCAAGCTCTTCGCGCACACCAGCAAGGGAGCGCTGCTGATGGGCGTGACGGCGGAATTCCTCGCGCAAACACAGGTCATTTCGCGACAGGATCAGGACGCCTTCGCACTTCACAGCCACACGCGCGCTGCCAAAGCACATGCCAGCGGCCAGTTCGACCGCGAAATCGTCCCGGTCTACGGCCGCGACGAAGACGGCAACCGCATCCTGGCCAAGATCGACCAGTGCGTCCGCCCCGATGCCAGCCTGGAAGCGCTGGCGGCCCTCGAGCCGGCATTCATGCCAAAATTCGGCACGGTCACCGCGGGAAACAGCTCTCCGCTGAATGACGGCGCGGCCGCAATGCTGGTGATGTCGGAAGAAAAAGCTCGCGAACTGGGCCTAAAGCCGCTCGTGCGCGTGGTAGCGACGGCGATTGCCGGAGTCGAGCCGTGCGTGATGGGAACGGGTCCGGTGCCGGCGACGAAAAAGGCGCTGGCCCGCGCGGGACTGAAGCTGTCCGACATCGACCTGATCGAGCTCAACGAAGCGTTCGCCGCCCAATCTCTGGCGTGCATTCGCATGCTCGGAATCGACGAGGCCAAGGTCAACGTCCGTGGCGGCGCCATTGCCATCGGCCATCCGCTTGGCGCCAGCGGCGCGCGGATCGCCACAACGCTGATTCGCACGATGGTGGACCGCGGCGCCCGCCTGGGGCTGGCAACCATGTGCATCGGCCTGGGGCAGGGAATTGCGACGATCTTCGAGCGCATCTGAGACAGGTGAGCCATGAGCTATCCCGGTTCAAATTACCCTGGCCAGAATTATCCCGGCGCCCCCCGGCCGATTCAGCCGGGTGGCTATGGAACGGGCGCCCCGAATCAATTTGGAACACGAGCCTCAGACCTCTACGGTCCCGCTCCCGAACCGCCGAGCTCAAGTGGTTCCGGCTGTTTGTGGACGTTGGCGGCGGTCCTGGGAATCGGTGGTTTGGCACTGGTGCTGTGTTGCGGCGGTTTCGTCTGGTTCGTCTCGTCCACGCCGCAGGCATCGGCGGCAGCCAAACAGCCGTGGAACGTCGCAGCCATTGCGTCGCCGGCGTTTTCCGACCGAGGTGCGCCGCAGAGCCTGGGACCCGACGAAGGAAACGTGAATGTGTACACCATTCGCCTCGGACCAACCGGCGGCTACTACCAGCCGCCGGGGCATGGGGGCACGATGTATCTTTACTTGCCGCCAGGTCAGCACCCCGTCGGCTCGCTCCCCTGCGTGCTCATCACCGGCGCCGGTACGACGCTGCTCCACGGCTACGAGTTCTATGAGGGTCCGGACGAAAGCGGCGACAGCCAGGAGTTCATCCCGTATGCCAAGGCGGGAATGGCCGTGCTGGCCTACGAGCTCGACGGGCAAATCGACGACGTCGATAAGACCGAGGCCGAAGGATTCGCGGCATTCAAATCCGCCTGCGCCGGTCTGGTCAACGCCCGCAACGCGCTGGAGTACGTTCTGGCCCGCGTCCCCGAAGTGAATCCGCGGCAGATTTATGTCGCCGGTCACAGTTCGGCGGGGACCTTGGCTCTGTTGTTTGCCGAGCACGAGCCGCGTCTGGCCGGCTGTGTTGCCTACGCCCCTTGCAGCGATGTGGAAAGACGCATCGGCCGAGAGATGCCGGGCTTCGTGCTGCGATTGCAGGAAATGGAAATGCCAGGGCTGACCGACTTCGTGGTGCAAAGCTCGCCGCGGACGCACGAAAGCCGGCTGAATTGCCCGCTATTTCTGTTCCATGCCGACGACGATTCGAACGTCCCTTCCAGCGAGTCGCGGAATTTTGCAGCGCGTCTGACGGCGCTAGGCAAGGACGTCACGCACAAGACCGTGCCCAGCGGCGATCATTACGATTCAATGATCGAAGAAGGTATCCCAGCCGGGATCGAGTGGATCAAATCGCGCACGACACCAAAATAGTAGATCAGAAATAGTCACGCCGGCTTCGGATTCGATTGAGTTGGTCGTGCTCATATTTGGAATCGGTCCACGATGGACTCACGGTACGCCATTGCCGACACGAGCGGGATTTTCTCGCCGTCGATGATCGTCTTCCGCGATCTGGTGCAGAAAAACCTGGCCCAGATGGCCCGCATCGCTCGCGATCCCAAGCGGCTGCGCCCCCACTGCAAGACGCACAAGATGCGCGAAATCATCGCGCTCCAGCTT
>DASRJP010000444.1:0-4525 GCA_035649415.1 Pirellulaceae bacterium
CCAGATGCTTTTGCGCCGCCTTCAATAACTCCGCCCCCTCGGCCGACGAGATGTGCCCCGCGGTGAAGCTCCGCATGATGCCGTTTTCGATCGTCACCAGATTGCAGCGGATGGCCCAGTCGTCCGGACCCAGCTGGATCCCCTGGGCCGCGGCTTCCAGCGGCGCTCGGCCGGTGAAGTAGACGTTCGGGTCGTAGCCAAACAGGCTCAGGTTGGCCACGTCCGATCCCGCCGGCAGATGCGCCGGCGTATTGTTCGACCGGCCGACGACACCTAAGCGCGCGATCTCGTCCATCGCCGGAATATTCGCGGCCTGAAGCGGCGTGCGACCGCCGAGCACGTCAATCGGCTCGTCGGCACAGCCGTCGGGGATCACAATAGCGAACTTCATGGCTAGAAGCTCGGGAGTTCAAGGTTCAAAGTTCAACGTTCAAAGTTGCATTGGTCATCGCTTGTATTTTGCGCCCCGAAAGTCGGACTTCTGAAGATGGTCCATGAGCCCCGCGATCATTCGGCTGATTGCCTCTGCATCCGCGTACAGCTCATCAAACTGTTTTTGCGTGACATAGCGCTCGTCAAGTGCTACGTAAAGTTGCGACCGCACTTCTCCGCATGAACCCTTGGCGGTGGCCAAAAACTGTAGAAACTCCTGATTGCCGCCACGCTCGAAACCCTCCGCAATGTTGCTCATCGTGGAAACCGCCGCGCGGCGAATTTGGTCCTTGAGTCCGAAGTCCTTGGCAAAGTTTCCCACGCGAGTCACCGAATGCGCCTTTCGCGACATCGCCCTCGCGCGCTTCCACGCTTCCAAATCTTCAAATCGCTTGATCGTCGCCATGGTTGTCACCCTGAGAGGAAGAAAACGAATCGCTGGCTTAAGAACCCCGGCGCCTAACGACTTTGAACATTGAACTTTGAACCTTGAACTACTCCTCCAGCACCCTCATCCGCACGGGTTTCGCCCGCACGCATTTCAATCGTTCAATCTCCGCCATGGCGATTGCCGCGGCCCCTTCGCCGGCACGGTACGTCATGATCACCAGCGGCACCGTTCGATCGCCGCCGTCGCCGCTGGGTTCGTGCTGAATCACCGACGCGATCGAAATGCCGTGTTTTCCGAGCAGGCCCGCAATTTCCGCCAGCACCCCAGGCCGGTCCTCGACGGTGAATCGCAGATAGTAGCGGCCGGACAGCTTCTCGTGCGGCAGCATCTCGACGCGCGCCTCGCGGTTTGACCACAGCTCCAGTGTGCGAAATGTGATCTGCGTTCGGCCGACCGCCGTGTCGATCATGTCAGCGACCACTGCCGAGGCCGTCGGCATTTGCCCCGCCCCCAGGCCGTGGAAGAAGACTGGCCCCACCGCATCGCCGACGACACTGATCGCGTTGAACGCCTGCCGCACTTCAGCCAGCGGCGTGCCGATCTTGACTAGCGTCGGCGACACGTGCAGCTCCAGTCCCGACGGCACACGGAGTGTGCCTACTACATTGTCGTGAAGCTGTGCCACCGCCATCAGTTTGATCCGATAGCCCAGCTCTTTGGCGTACTTCAGATCAGCCGAGTCGAGCGTGTCGATGCCGACGCACGGGATTTCGCTCCAGTGGACGCGAGCACCGAACGCCAGGTGGGCCAGGATAGCCAGCTTCTGCGCCGCGTCGCCGCCGCTGACGTCCATCGTCGGATCGGGCTCAGCGTACCCCAGCCGCTGCGCTTCTTTTAGAGCGTCGGAATAGCTCGCTCCCCGCTCCTCCATCTGCGAAATGATGAAATTCGTCGTCCCGTTGAGAATGCCGCGGAGCGAGAGAATCTGGTTGGCGGAGAAACACTGGCCGATGTTAGTGATGATGGGAATGCCACCGGCGACGCAGGCGTCGAAGGCAATGGAGCGACCTAGCTCGCGGGCCCGGTCGAAGAGTTCCGCCCCATGCTCGGCAATCAAAAGCTTGTTGGCGGTAACCACGTCCTTTCCGGCCTCCAAGAGCTTCAACATGATCGTCCGCGCCGGCTCAAGACCGCCGACGAGGTGGGCGACGACCTTGATCTCGGGATCCTTGGTGATCCGCGACAAGTCGCTAGAGATCAAGCCCTTGGGAAGATTGATTTGCCGCACCTTGGCCGGGTTGGCGACAACGATCTGCTCCAGCCACAGGGCCGTTCCCGCATGCCGAGCGGTTCGATCGCCGAAGTCGTACAGCAGCCGGGCAACGCCGGTACCTACGGTCCCCATGCCAACGAGGGCGACTTTGGTGAGTTGCATGAGGAGTGCCTGAATAAAATGCCGAAGACGACGACAAGGCCCATCGTATTTTGGGCCGGCAAAGAGCGTCAAGGACGTCCCTGGCTAGCACTTTTTCCTCTTGGCCATTTCCCGCCGCCTGCGTTAAATTCCCGCCTGAAGAAACCGGCCGGGGCACGTACCGGCCCATCCGCGGGAAAGGATGCCACGCGATGAGCCTGACGCTTGCCCAGATCGCAAGTCTGGTTGATGGTCAGCTCGTTGGCAGCGGCGATCTGGAAATCACCGGCGCGGCCACACTCACTACCGCCCGCCCGGGAGAAGTCACCCTCTGCGACAGTCCCAAGCTGGTGTCGCATCTGGCCCGCAGCCATGCTGCCGCCGCCATCGTCCCGCACGGATTTGCCCACGTCGGACTGCCGACCGTTGAGGTTGCCGACGTGCATGCGGCATTTGCCAAGGTCGTCGGCCAGTTTCGCCCGCGAAAGCCGGCGCGTCACGTCGGCATTCACCCCCAAGCCGTGGTCAGCCTGTCGGCGCGAATCGGCGAAGGAACGCAGGTGCATCCGCTGGCGGTCATCGGCGACAACGTCGAGATCGGCGAATTGTGCACGATCCACAGCGGAGTGCGGATTCTCGACGGCTGCCGCATCGGCCGCGGCGTCACCTTGTTTCCTAACGTCGTCCTCTACGAGAACTCCGTCGTCGGCAATCGCGTCCTGATTCACGCCAATGTCGTGATTGGCGCCTACGGGTTTGGCTACAGCCTGGTCGACGGCCAGCACAAGCTCTCGGCCCAGCTCGGATACGTGGAAATCGAAGACGACGTCGAAATCGGCGCGTGCGGAACGATCGACCGCGGCACTTACGGACCGACGATCATCGGCGCGGGGACAAAGATCGACAACCACGTGATGATCGCCCACAATTGCCGCATCGGCCGGCACAACCTGATTTGTTCGCAGGCGGGGGTTGCCGGCAGCTCGACAACCGGGGATTACGTGGTGATTGCCGGGCAGGTTGGCGTGCGGGATCACGTTCACATTGGTGATCGGGCGATACTCGGCGGGCAGAGCGGCGTGATGAACGACGTGCCGGCCGGCCAGCGAGTGCTCGGCTCGCCAGCAGTCGACGAAAAGGACCAGTACCGCATCTTTGCCGCCAGCTTCAAGCTGCCGGAGATGCGGAAGGAGCTGATCAAGCTCCAGCGGGAAGTAAAACGCCTGGAGGCGATCGACGTGGCCCGCCGTCTGGCCGAGGGGATCGAAATCGACCCGCAGCAGGATGCGGCATGAATACTCGCATCGGCCTGGTTGCCGGCTGGGGGCGATTTCCCGTGCTCGTGGCCGAGGCGCTGAAGGCCGCCGGGCACAAAGTGTACTGCGTCGCGCTGCGCGACCATGCCGATCCGGCACTGGCCACAATCTGCGACGAGTTTTACCCCGCGGGCGTCGCCCGTCTTGGCTGGCACATCCGCTATTTCCAGCGCCGCGGGATTACCCAGGCCACGCTGGCCGGCAAGCTCTTCAAGCACAAGCTCCTCTTCGGCAAG
The DNA here is from genome assembly GCA_035649415.1 of Pirellulaceae bacterium. Lineage (GTDB taxonomy): Bacteria > Planctomycetota > Planctomycetia > Pirellulales > Pirellulaceae > DATKDU01. The sequence goes on from DASRJP010000444.1 coordinate 3,790, forward strand.
CTCGGCTGGCTGTCGCTCGTGCCGGACCTGCGCACCATCAAGGCGTTCTTCCCCCTGTTTGTCACGCGGCGAAGGAACCGCAATGATGATGCGCTTCTTTCTGTCGTTGTTGATGAGTATGCCAGAAGCGGCATTACGCTCGCCCCAGCCACCGATTTCGCTCCGGAGCTGCTTGTGAAGCCCGGCACGCTTACCCGCCGCCAGCCGACTGCCGCCGAGCGGGATGACATTACGTTCGGCTGGCAAATCGCCAAGGAAATGGGGCGGCTCGACATTGGGCAGAGTGTCGTTGTGAAAGGGCGGGCGATCGTTGCTGTGGAAGCGGTGGAAGGGACCGACGAGTGCATCCGTCGCGCGGGGCAATTCTGCCCGCAAGGTGGTTTCACCGTGGTGAAGGTCGCCAAGCCCCAGCAGGACATGCGGTTCGATGTGCCGACCGTCGGCATTCAGACGATCGAGACGATGGCCGCGGCTGGCGGCAAAGTGCTCGCCATCGAGGCGGGCAAGACGATCGTCGTCGATCAAGACCAGGTCGTGCGGCTGGCGGACGAGCGCGGCTTGACCATCGTCGCCATACATGGCGAGAGCGGATGCTGATTGCTTCGCTTCCGGGCGTCAGTTAGGATCGAGGCGGTAACGCCCAACCATTTCGTTCCCGCCAGAATCATTCCCACCTGTGCGAGGTTGCCCCATGCCATCGGCCCGCTCTTGGTTCGCCCTGGCCCTGCTAATCGCG
>DASRJP010000445.1:0-9099 GCA_035649415.1 Pirellulaceae bacterium
CGGTGGCCTGATCTTCCTTTACCTCAAGGTCCCGAAAAGAAGGGCGTTTTCGATGCTCCTTCGGCACCGCGTGCAAATGCGCGCATAGGCCCTTGATGCCGGCGGAGAAAAAGACCTTCCGGTCGCGGATTGATTCAAAGAGCGCACGCAGTTCAGATTTAACCATTTCATCATCGCCGGCCGCACTGCCTTGTTTGAGTACAATGCGGTACCACTTATCCATGTCGTGATACCAAACCATAGGCGTGGTGGCGCCGGGACCGGCATTTGGGTCCATCAGCATGCCAAGCCAGAACCACCACTCATGTTCACCTAGCGCGCCGTCAGTCAGGCAATTCCAGGCCGCTTCGGGATCATTGTCCCAAATGGCGTTTTGGAACGCATCGGCTGCTTCCTGGGGCGACTCCAACTTCGGCGCGGGATTGTTCGTCCATGGTCTCGATCGCGGTGAACTCTTTTCCGCGTCGGGCGGTGCGTCGCCGACCGTTTCCCCCGCAGACAGCCAGCTCACGTCACCTCTCGCAGGGCGGACAACCATGAGGGGGCCTTGGCCGGCAACGACCCGCTCAAACAGCCAGCCTTGCTTTTCCTTCACGAAATGGCAGACGATGCGGCGCGGATCGTCCTTGATCTTGAGAACGCCTTGAGCGTGATTGCCGTCGATCGATACCTCACCGAGCTTTCCGTCCGTATATTCGCCGCGCGACCTCTCGTCGAGGTTCTTCACCAGATCGACGAAGGTAGCCTTCTTGTCCTTGAGGGAGCGAACCAGGACGGATGTTAATTCATAATGCTTGAGCGGCAGTTCCTCACGGGTCAGCTCTTTCCGCCGTTTTTCGTCCACATGTTTGCTGACAATTTGCTTGATCTGGGGTCCCGGATACCGGAGCGTGAATTCGCGGCACCATTCTCCGAGAAGAATCCGGTCGCGATGCCTGTCGGTCACGCAGCGATAAACCGTCTCGCCGTCACGGTCCTTCCATCCCTGTTGAAGTGCCGCGAAAACTTTGACAGGTGAGGCATAGCCGGGCGATTGCTCGGCAGCCGCTTTGGCTTCCTGCCCCAAGCACGCCTGTGCCCAAAGCGCGATGAGTACGGCGATGAGAAACGGACGGATGAATTGGGTTGAGCATTGAGACATGGGATTTGTCTCCACTGGTCATTATACCGCTTACCAGACGTGGCGGCTGGGAAGCGGACAACCACGTTCACCACGCCGTCCAGCCGCCGTCGATGATCAGATTCTGACCGGTCATGTAGCTGCTGGCGTCGCTGGCGAGGAAGACGATGGCGCCCTTGAGTTCCAACGGCTGTCCCATCCGCCCCATCGGACTTTTCTGGCAGAGGCGCTCGACCATGGCGGCGGGGGCCGTGTCGCGGGGGAAAGGGCCGGGGCTGAGGCAATTGACGCGCACGCGGTCTTTGGCCCAGTAGACGGCCAAATGCCGCGTGAGGTGGACGATGCCCCCTTTGAGCGCGTGGTAGGCGACCGGGCTGGCGGGGCAGACCCCTTCGTAGGCGTCCGGATAGGAGCCGACGACGCCGTACATCGAGCCGAGCATGACGATGCTGGCTGGCGCGCTCCGCTCGACGGCGTGATTGCGCACCAGCCGAGCCAGCTCGAAGTAACCGGTGGCGTTGGCCAATTGCCGCGAGAATTGCTCAGGCGTGACGTTCGTCCAATCGGCGGCGAGCGCCTCGTGCCCGTTATTGACCAGGACATCAACCTTGCCGGCGAGATTTAATGCCGCGGCAAACCGCTCCGGCAGCGACTCGGGCTGTATGTGATCGAGGGCCAGGCCGAAGTGGCGGGCATTTCCCACGACCGGCAGAGAATTCGCCGCCGCTTCGGCTTTCGCTGCATCGCGGCTGGTGAGGACGACGCTGGCTCCGGCCTCGGCCAAAGCCCGCCCCATTGCCGAGCCCAAGTGTCCGCAGCCACCGGTCAGTAGTGCGACCTTGCCGGCGAGGTTGAACAACTCGGAAGCAGTAGGCTCGCGAGTAGGATTCATTGACTCTCTCTTATTGAATTTGGACAGGGATGACACGGAAAACACGGATAGGACTTTGGCCGATTCGTCTTCCTGCCCGATCCGTGTTCTCCGTGTTTTCCGTGTCCGATTCCGTTCATTTTTGGCTGATCTGTTGCCATCCGCCCCCATCCGCACTGGCCAGTACCGCCAGGTTGACCCGCAGGGTCTGAATGCCTTCGTCGAGCGAGCAGGCGACGGAGCGATCCCCCTCGACGGCATCGAGAAACTGATCGGCTTGCGCGACGAACAAACCGTCCCTTTCCAGCGGCGGATGTGGCTCGTCGTGCCACACGTCGCCCGGCGTCGTTATCCACCGCCAGCGGCACTCGTGGTTTTCAAATCGCGCGGTGCCCTTTTCGCAAACGACGGTAAGCGTCAGTTCGTTCGGCGCCTGGTGCTGGTTCAAGCTGTAGCTGGCCAAGACATCGCCATGTCGCGCGAGTAAGTGCACCGTATCTTCCACGGCGACGCCGTCGAGCACCTGATGTGCCGCATCGGCCACCAGTCGCGTCACTGGCCCCAGCAGCCACTCGCCCGCATTCAGGATGTGCGTCAACGCATCCTGGATCGCACCGCCGCCGGTGGACCGGTCCTTGTAATAGATCTCGCGGTATGCCGGCCGGTAAGTTGGAAAGTGCTGGCCGCTGACGGCAACCAGCTCGAGCGGCCGCCCGAATCGCCCGCTGACGATCGCCTCGCGCACCGCAGTCAGCACGGGATGAGCACGATAGACATAGGCCACGCTACACGTCACGCCCCGACTTTCCACCAGGTCGCGCAGCCGATCCATTCCATCCAGTTTCGTGCTTAGCGGCTTCTCGATCAGCAGATGAATGCCGGCCTCGGCCAGCTTCGTCGCCAGCGGCACATGCAGTTGGGCCGGCGTGCAGATGACCGCTACGTCCGGCCGCTGCGTAATCGCCTCATCCAGATTCGCAAACCCACGCACGCCGTAGCGGTCACTAATCGTCTGCCGCAGCGCGCCCTTGATCTCCACAAACGACAGATCGCAGCGGCCGGTCTGCTGAAAGCAGCGCAAATGCCTTTCGCCGATCGAGCCGACGCCGATGACCAAGACGCGATGGCGCGAGTTTTCCGGCATATCGTCCCCGCGAATCACGCCCGCCGCTCGAACGTGACCCCCAGCGGCTCGAACTTCTTCTGCATCTCCTCCAGGCCCGCTTTCACCATGAGCAGGTCACAGCCGTGGCAGAGGAAGCGGCCTCCCATCTCCATCACCTGCCTGGCGTGGTCGGTGGAAAAAATCGGCATTCCCCAGTGCTTGCCGGACTTCTTCGCGGCCGCCGCCACCCGCTTCATCGCGTCCTGGATGATCTGGTGGTTCCACTGGCCGGGAATGCCCGAGAGGATGCTGAAATCGCCGGGGCCGAGGAACAGCACATCGACCCCATCGACAGCCGCCATCGCGTCGGCGTGCGCCAGGGCCCGCGGATCCTCGATCTGAATCACGACGAACGTCTGCTCGTTGGCGGCCAGGAGGTACTCGGGCAGGGGCATCAAACAGTACGGATTATCGGCCCCCGCGCTGTCGATGCCGCGCTCGCCCTGCGGATAAAACTTGGCCCAGCGGACGACCTGCTTTGCTTCCTCCGCATTGTCGCAGCGGGGGTACATGATCCCCTGCGCGCCGATCTCGAAAATACGGCTCATCCGCATGTACTCTCCCTTGGCGGGGCGGATCATGATGTCGGACGAGCCGACGCGGGTGGCCCGGGCAAGCTCGGCCGCCGACTCGACGGAGAAGGCATGGTGCTCAAGGTCCAGCCAAATGCCGTCGAAACCGAGCAGGCTGGTCAGTTCATAGAGCTGCGGGTCGGGAATATGAAGCGTGGTGAGCAGAACGGGGGAGTTCTTGGCGAGCTTGGCTTTGATTCGGCTGGTGCGCATTTCGGGACAGACTCAACTCTTTCTTGTAGTTAGGTGGCGGGGGTTTCAAGGACCACGGCGACGCTGGTCCCTTGCTCCACGCGAGGAAAAGTGTGCAGGACGATGACGATGCCAGTGTAGCGGGAGCGGATCGTTTCGGCACGGTGGCCCAGCAGGTCGCAGACGGTGCCAAGCACATCGCCAGCTTGAACCTTTTGCCCCAGCGCGACCGCCGATTCGAAGAAACCTTCGATCGGCGAGGGGTGATTGACCTGCATGTGACCGGAGCCGGGGCGGGGGTCTTCGTAAGTAGCAGGCACACTCCGTGTGCCGTCGGCGGGCAACGGCACACGGAGTGTGCCTACTACGGAAAGCATCCCTAGCACCGCCATCACACTCAGGCACCCGCGGACATACGCCTCGACTCCCGCCGGGTCGAACTTTCCGCCACCCATGTATTCCGCATAGATCGCCGGCACGTTGGCGTCGCGGGCCACCGACAGCGACCGCCCGTCAAGGTTCGGATCGGTCCCCCAGATCAGCGGCAGTCCAAAGGCCCTTGCCATTCGCCGCTGCTTGTCCAGCACGTCGGAATTTGGATGCAGCGAGTAGCCGGTCAGCGGCAGGACGGTAAGCCGCGTGCCGCCGGTATGCAGGTCGATGTAGTAGTCGGCCGCGCGGATCAGCTTCGACAACTCTGAAGCAATTCGCTCGGTCACGCTTCCATCCGCCTTTCCTGGGCAGGTGCGGGCCAGATCGAGACCGTCCTCGGCCGTCCGCTGCCCGCGGCGAAATGCCGGTTCGTTGACGACAGGGACAAGAGTAACGCGACCGTGCAGGAATTCCGGCCGGATCGCGCGCATCAACTGCCGCACGGCCGCCATCGGCTCGAATTCGTCGCCGTGCACGCCGCCTGTGATGAGCAGCTGCGGGCCGGGCCGCTCGCCGACAATCTCCTGCCGCTGCAATTCCATGGTGGCTTGCGCGATGAGCGTAGCTGAATTCACCCCGCCCCGATGATACACTCACACCCGTTACGTGACACTGAGCGGAAGGGGTCGGAAGTCGATTTCGGTCAACGACATTCCAGTTGCAGAGTCGTGGGCCGAAATCGACTCTTGACCCCGTTGTTCAGCCACTGAAATCTCGACCGCAGTCGTCGAAAGTTGGTTTCCAGATGGACCAGACGACCGTCAAACCAAATCCTTATGCCGCGCCTGCGGGGGCCGACGACGCGCCGTCTGTCCCTCCTTTGCGTCCCGCGTTGCCCGGCGAAAATGCCGTCATCTGGACCCTGTGGCTGACCTACGGCGCGTTTTACTTCTGCCGCACGAATCTCTCCGCCGCTGTGGACGGCATCCAGTCGCCGCTTGCCGAAGGTGGACTAGGACTTTCCGGCACGCAAACCGGCTGGATTCTGGCTTCGCTCAAGATCGCCTATGGCCTGGGGCAACTGCTTAACGGCCAACTGTCGGAGCGGATTCCGCCACGCGTCATGCTGGCGATCGGCATGTTCGGCTCGGCGGCACTCAACGTCGTATTCGGTCTCAGCGCGGGCTTCTGGTTTCTTTTGTTCGTGTGGGCGACCAACGGTTTCTGTCAGTCGCTCGGCTGGACGCCCTGCATCCGCGTGGCGGCCAACTGGATTCCCATCGAGCGCCGCGGACATGCCATCGGCATCATCGGCACGGGCTATCAGATCACGCTGGGACTGACATATCTGGTCGCGGGGCAAGCGACTCGGATTCCAGGTTGGGGATGGCGCGGCGCCGTCTATGCGCCGGCCATCCTGCTGGCGGCGGCCGGCCTGTTCATGCTGCTCTTTCTCCGCGAATCGCCAACGTCAGGCGAACAAGGGACCGACGGCGGAGAATCGTCCGCGCCGCCAAGAGCGTCCAGTCCCCCCTTCGTCAAATGCCTCTACTGGACGCTCTACAACCCGGCCTTGTGGTTGATGGGATTGTCGCTGGGGCTGCTCAACGCCTGCCGCTACGGTTTCTTCGACTGGGGGATCAAGCATTTGATGGACACGCAGAAAATGCCGGTGGACAAGGCGGTGCTCCAGTATTTCGTGATCTCCATTGGCGCGACAGCGGGGGCCTACCTGGCGGGGTGGGCCACCGACCGCTTTTTCGGCAGCCGGCGAGCACCGGTGATGTGTATCCTGCTGGCGACGCTCGGCGTGCTCTCGCTGGCTTATGATGCGGCCGTGCGGCATAGCGCGATTGCCACAATGCTAATGCTCGTGCCGATCGGCTTTTGCATCATCGGACCGCAAGTGCTGCTGGTCGGCACCGCGCCGGCCGATCTGGCGCATCGCGGCACTTCTGCCGCTGCCGCCGGCTTCGTGAACTTCATGGGCTACATGGGGGCCGCGATGGGGGACGTCGTCACCGGCTACTACTCGTCGAGCGAACACGGCGGATGGCAGCGTGCCATTTACCTGTGGGCTATGTGGGCGTTTGCCGCGGCCGTCGTCACCGGTTGCCTGTGGAATACGACGTCCCGCAAGATCGGCATCCTGACTGCGCTCTTTCCGAAAATCGTCACTCTGGCGGCACTCCTGGTGGCGGTGGTGGCCATCGCTTACGGCCGGCAACCAATGGCCTTGCAAATCTCTACTTGGGCCGCTGCGGCACTCCTGTTGTTCGGCGTCTTTTGGAGCCGCTGGGCCGCGCTGCCAGCGATGGCCGTCGCTGCGGCCGGAGCATTGACCGTGTTTGTGCTTTTCGTGTTCAGCGGCAAGAAGTCGATCGGCTGGGACGAAACGGCAGCCATCGTCGCCTATGGCCTGACAATGATCACCGGCCTGATGATCCTCGTGGAGCACAAGGGGGAGCCATGCGCGTCATCATAATCGGCGCCGGCCGCGGCAGGCGGTTGATGCCGACGACGGCCGATGCACCCAAGTGTTTTGCCGAGGTGGAGGGCAAGCGGCTGATCGACTGGGCTGCGGAAGCCTTCGCCGCCAGCGGCATTCAAGACATCTGCTTCATTGGCGGCTACCAGATCGATAAGGTGCGGGCCGACTATCCGCAGTTTACGATTCGCCACAACACGCAGTGGGAACACAACAACATCCTGGCGTCGTTGTTTTACGCACAGGATTTGATGGACCAGCCGTTCATCTGCTGCTACAGCGACATTCTTTTCACGGCGGACGTGATTGGGCGGCTGGCGGCATCGAAGGATGACATGGCGCTGGGCGTTGATACGGCGTGGCTGGAGCGCTACGAACAACGGACCGACCATCCGCCGGACGATGCCGAGAAGGTGACCGTCGCCAATGGCTGCGTGACGCGAGTTCATCGGCAGATTCCGGAGAGCGAGGCCTACGGCGAGTACATCGGCGTGGCGAAGTTTTCGGCGGCAGGCGCCGCTAAGCTGCGAAATTACTACGGTCGCGTGCAGCAACAGTTTGCCGGCCGACCGTGGCGCGAAGCCGCCGTGTTCGAGAAGGCGTACAAAATCCTGCTTTTCCAGGAGATGATCGAAGGCGGCGAGCGATTCGCCCACGTCGATACGCCGGGGGGCTACATCGAGGTCGATACGCAGCAGGATTTTGATTACGCGAGGCAGCACTGGCTGACAAGGCATCGCGGCAAGTGATACAAAGTCGAAGCAACAGCGAGGGAATCGATCATGAGCGTGCTCTTCCCCACTTCTGTCATTGGCTCTCTCCCGCGCCCGCAGTTCGTCAAGGACCTGATTGCCGACGATTGCCCGATTCAGGGGGAGGAGTACCGGCGATTGATGGGGAATGCGATCCGCGCGGCCGTCGCCCTTCAAGAGACGGCCGGTCTGGATGTGATCACCGACGGCGAATGGTGGCGGAAGAGCTATATCGGCGTAATTGCCGAATTGGCGCACGGATTCGAGCTGAGCCAGGCTGCCGACGGCCGGCCTTGGACGGTGGTCGTGGACAAGCTCTCGCCCAAACAGCCGGGCTTCATCGCCCAGGAAGTACGGTATCTCAAGACGCTAACCAGGCGACAGATCAAGGCGACGGTGCCCGCCCCCGCGCTGCTCGGCGAGCGAATGTGGGATCCGGCGAAGTCGGCCAAGGCGTATCCCAAGCGCGAGGACTTCGTCCGCGACTGCGTGCCGATTCTCCGCCGCGAGGTGGAGCTACTCAAGGGCGAAGGGGTCTCGATCATCCAGGTCGATGATCCGCACCTCTGCCTGTTTGTCGATCCGGCCGTCCGCAAGCAGTACGACGACCCCGAAAGAGCATCCGACTTTGCCGTCGATATGGACAACCAGGTCGTGGCCGGCATATCGGGCGTCAAGCTGGCCGTGCACCTTTGTCGGCGGGCCGGGGCGCGGGCTCGCGGCGAGGCCGACCACCGCGGCAGCTATGACCCGATCCTCCGCCAGCTTTCGCGGCTCAACGTCGGCCACATCACCATGGAGTTCACCTCTCCCGGCGCCGGCGACATGTCGGTCTTTCGAGAACTTCCCGAGCACGTCGAGATCGGCCTGGGTTGCGTGAGCTGCCAGCCGGGGCAGATCGACTCGGCCGACACGATCGTCAGCCGGGTCGAGATGGCTCTGAAGCATGTTGCTGCTTCGCGGATCACGCTCAACCCTGACTGCGGTTTTGCCCCTGGCAGTGCGGCGGATGTCAGTCTCGACGAGGTTTATACGAAGCTCAAGAACGAAGTCGAAGCGGCCAGGCGGCTGCGGGAGAAATACGGATAATTCCATGGACTACGTCAATCTCGGCAATTCTGGGATTAAAGTCTCTCGCCTCTGCCTCGGCTGCATGACCTATGGCAGTCCCAAGTGGCGGCCGTGGGTGCTCGACGAAGCGGCCAGCCGGCCGTTTTTCCGCCGCGCGTGGGAAGCGGGGATCAACTTCTTCGATACGGCCGACATGTACTCCCTAGGCGAGAGCGAGGCGGTCCTCGGCCGGGCCCTTGTCGAATTGAATGCGCCGCGCGAACAAGTCGTCGTCGCGACCAAGGTGTTCAACGCGATGGGGCCGAGCGCCAATGAGCGCGGCCTCTCCCGCAAGCATATCCGTCACTCGATTGACGCCAGCCTCAAGCGCCTCGGCCTCGACTACGTCGATCTCTATCAAATCCACCGCTTCGATTACACAACGCCGATCGAAGAAACGCTCGACGCCCTCAACGATGTCGTGCGGGCCGGCAAGGCGCTGGCCATCGGCGCATCA
>DASRJP010000446.1:0-4244 GCA_035649415.1 Pirellulaceae bacterium
CCTGGTGGCGGCCGAACTAGGACTGGACATCGAGTTCAGGCAGCCGCAGACGCTGGAAGAAAAGATCCGCGCGACCTTCGAGACCCCGGATGAGCCGGAGACGCTCAAACCGCGGTCCCCGATCGTCACTGTCCTGGGACACGTGGACCACGGCAAGACCTCGCTGCTGGACAAGATCATCGGCACGAACGTCGTCGCCGGTGAGGCGGGTGGCATCACGCAGCACATCCGCGCCTATTCCATTCAGACCAGGGACGGGCGATACGTTACATTCGTCGACACTCCTGGTCACGAAGCGTTTACCGAAATGCGGGCCCGCGGCGCCAACGTGACGGATATTGCGGTGCTCGTCGTCGCCGCCAACGACGGCGTCATGCCGCAGACCGAAGAGGCCATCAGCCACGCCAAGGCGGCCGGCGTGCCGATCGTGGTGGCGATGAACAAGGTCGATCTGCCGGGGCTCGACCAGCAGCGCGTGCTTCAGCAATTGGCGACCGCCGGTCTGCTCCCCAGCGAATGGGGCGGCGACGTGGAAGTCGTCCGCACCAGTGCCGTGACGGGCGAGGGGATCGACACGCTGCTGGAGACGCTGCTGGTGACTGCCGAACTCCACGAGCTCAAGGCGAACCCCGACCGCGCCGCGGTGGGCACGTGCCTGGAAGCCGAGCAGGAATCTGGTCGCGGCGTGATGGCCAAGTTGATCGTGCAAAACGGCACGCTGCGGGACGGAGACGTGATCGTCTGCGGCGCGGGACATGGCCGTGTGAAAGTCATGTACGACACGCTCCGCCCGCGTCAGAAAGTTCGCGAAGCCGGGCCGGCCACGCCGGTCAATGTCTCCGGCCTCGACGTGGCCCCCCAGGCCGGCGAAAAGGTCTACGTCCTGGAAGACATCGCCCAGGCCCGCGAGCTGGCAGCCCAGCGTGCGCTGGAAAGCCGGCAGCAGTCGCTTGCCGGAATTACGACCAAGGTCTCCTTTGAGGACTTCCAGCGGCGTCTGGCTGAAGGGCGACTGGGTCAGGAGGAAGACGTCGCCACGCTGTTCCTCATCATCCGGTCCGACGTCCGCGGGTCGATCGAAGCCATCCTCAAGGAACTGGGCAAGCTCGAGCACCCCGAGGTCAAGGTCAAGGTGCTCCAGGCGTCGGTCGGCGGGGTGACCGTCGGGGACGTGACACTGGCCAGCGCTTCCGGCGCGGTGATCGTCGCGTTCAACGTCATTCCGGACGAAGCGGCCCGCGCTCTGGCGGAGGATCGGCAGGTCGAAATCCGCCGCTACGACATCATTTACAAGGTCACGGACGACATCAAAGCAATGCTGGAAGGGAAGCTCAAGCCCGAGATCCAGACGATCGACATGGGCGCCGCCCTCGTCAAGCAGACCTTCACCATCAGCCGCGTCGGCACCGTCGCTGGCTGCCAGGTGATCCGCGGCTCAATCGAGCGCGGCTGCCGGATCCGTGTTAACCGCGACAGCCGTACCATCGGCGACTACCCCATGGAATCGTTGAAACGCGAAAAGGACGATGTCCGTGAGGTGGGCCGCGGCATGGAATGCGGGATCAAGCTGGCCAATTTCAATGACGTAAAGGAAGGGGACGTCCTCGAGGCGTACAAGGTCCAGGAAGTGGCCCGCACGCTGTAAGGAGTCAGCCCCATGAGTTCCCGTCGCCTGCTCAAAGCGGCTGAAGCGATCCGTGAGGTGGTCAGCATGGCGATCCTGACGGAAGTGCGCGACCCGCGCGTCAAGAACGTCACGGTCACCATGGTTGAAATGGCTGCCGACATGAAATCGGCCAAGATCCACGTTTCCGTCATGGGGGACGAGAAGCAGCAGCGTCTGTCTCTGGCCGGTCTCCAGAATTCTGCCGGCTTCCTCCAGAAGCGGATTGCCGACGAAATCGACATGCGCTACACCCCGCGGCTTTCATTTGAACTGGATCAGGGAGTCAAGAACTCGCTGGAGATAGCGCGGATCCTGAATGAAGTGCTGCCCAAGCAAGCACAGCAACAAGAACAGCCGAACGGCGAATCGTCCGAAGAGTAGCCGCGCGTCGACTGTGAACAATGCAAAATGTTCAATGCAAATTGCAAAATGCAAAAGTCAGCAGGTTTTCCTGTCATTTTGACATTTGCATTTTGCAATGATCATTTTGCATTTCCGCCGAAGTGAACCAGCAAGCATCAGTCCTTTCAACCTTGATACGCTACGAGCGGAAGACGGCATGACGACACCCAATCGTGCGGCAATACTGACGAAGCTCCACAAGGTCTTGCGCAAGCACTATAAGCCACTGAGTCCCCCCTCCGACCGCAGCGTGCTGGAGCACCTGCTGTACGCATCCTGCCTGGAGAACGCGCGCTGCGAAGCAGCGGACGAAGCGTTCGCCAAGCTGAAGGAGCTGTATTTCGACTGGAACGAGATACGCGTCACGACCGTCAGCGAGTTGGCGGAGGTCATGTCGGGGCTGCCGGACGCGGTGGCGGCCGGACAGCGGATCAAGCGGGCCCTGCAATCCGTTTTCGAGACCGCCTATCAGTTCGACCTGGAAGCGATGCGCAAGCAAAATCTGGGCAAGGCGGAGAAAGACCTGGAAAGAATTCAGGGGACTTCCCCCTTCGTGCGGGCCTACGTGACGCAGAATGCGCTGGCCGGCCACTCGATTCCCGTCAATCAGGGGGCGATGGAGGTGCTCTATGCGGTCGGCGTCCTTTCGGATCAGGAGATCGAGAAAGGGCAGGTGCCGGGGCTGGAGCGGGCGATTCCCAAGAACAAAGGGGTGGAATTTGGCTCGCTGCTGCACCAGATTGGCGCCGACTACTTCGCATCGCCCGGTTCCGCCAAACTGAAGGCGATCCTGGCCGAGATCGATGGGGATTTCAAGGACCGGCTGGCCCGGCGAGCTGCGCGGATCGACGAAGCGGCGCAAATCGCTGCCGCGAGGGCCAAGAAGAGAAGCCAGGAACGCAAGGCTGAAGCAAGACTCCCGCTGCCGCCGGGCAAACCCGCGCTGCGAGGCGAAGCCAAAATTCCCCCCGCCAAATCAGGCGCTGCTCCCCCCGAAAGGCCGGCCGGCGGCGAATCTTCCCGGGTGAAACCAAAAGAGAAAACACCACCGGCCCCTCCCAAGAAAAAGGAGGAAGCCGAGCGGACGGCCAAGAAGGAGATAGCCAAGGGGCTGGCCAAGAAGAAGCCACGGTGAAAATGCTCCTGCCACTGGGCAGCTAGAAAGTGCAAAGAGCCAATCGAGATCTTAGATTGCAATTTGATAATTGCTAAATGCAAATTGCAAATTTGGATAGGAAACAATTAACAATTTGCAATTAACAATTACCAATTTTCAATTGCTGGCTGACCCTGACCCCCTGTCTCTGACTCCTGACTCCTGACTCCTCCCCATGGCCGGCCACTCCCCCTGGGCGAATATCAAGCACCGCAAAGCGGCCGTGGACGCCAAGCGCGGCAAGCTGTGGAGCAAGCTCTCCAAGGCGATCATCGTCGCCGCCCGCATGGGGGGCGGCGATCCGGAGAGCAACCTCCGCCTCCGCTACGCCATCAACGACGCCAAAGCCGTCTCCATGCCCAAGGACAATATCGAGCGGGCCATCAAGAAAGGGACCGGCGAGCTCGAAGGGGGTGAGGTCGAGGAGACCGTTTACGAGGGTTACGGTCCTGGCGGCGTCGCCATCCTCTGCGAGATCGTGACCGACAACCGCCACCGCACCGCTCCGGAAATCCGCAAGATCTTCGACACGCACGGCGGCAAGCTCGGCGGCACGAACTGCGTCGCCTGGATGTTCGAGCGGAAGGCCGTGTTCATCGTCTCCGCCGCCAAGGTGGACGAAGAAAAACTGATGGAGATCGTCCTGGAAGCGGGTGCTGACGACCTGACGCGCCAGGGGGACGTCTTTCAGGTCACGGCGCCAGCCGATGCATTTGCCGCGCTCCTGAGTGCACTGGTGGCCGCTGGCATCGAGCCGGAGTCCAAGCAACTGGCCCGAATTCCTTCGAGCACCGTCGAAGTCTCCGACCTGGAGACCGCCAAGACCGTCCTGAAGCTGATCGAAGAGCTCGACGATCACGATGACGTGCAGAGCGTCTCGGCCAATTACAGCATTCCGGACGAAGCCCTGGCAGGCATGGGCTCGTAAGCGGCGCCTGGGATTGGGGCGGCGGCTGCGCGCTAGTCCTTGCCCACGTGCTCAATCTTCGGCCAGTACTCCTCGAACTTGAAGTGCGGGTC
>DASRJP010000447.1:0-6056 GCA_035649415.1 Pirellulaceae bacterium
GAACTTGGGTTTTGGGGACGCCTCAAGGCGCTGTCCACGCGCTCGCGATTACGAGTGCTTCAGGTTTCGATCATGTTTTTTGCCGGCATAGCCTTTTACATGTGGATTGAAGCCGGAGTCGACAAATCGCAACCGGTGGTAACCGGGATTTTGATAGTGCTCGCATTTTTAGCTGCTGGGATCACAACTGCCTTTCGTGAGCTGTATCCAGAAGACACGATTGAATCCGTCACAACTTCGCAGTTTGAGCGTGCTGCCGCGCGGGTCGAGAGTCTTCCCGAAAAGACCCAGCCGGCTTGGGATTTGGCGCGCGCGACACTCCAGCTGTACTTCAACCGGAACCTATCTCAGGTCAACGGGATCTTCTGGTTAGCCTCGGTCGTCATGGCTGCCGGTTTTGTGTTGATTTCTGTCGGGGTTTGGCAGGCATTCCAGCACAAGGATTCGCACATTCCCGCGATCCTGGCCGGCGCGTCGGGCGTTGTGACCCAGCTCATCGGAGCGACGTTCCTCTACATTTACCGTTCGACAATGCAGCGTGCCGATGAATACGTCCGCCAACTGGAGCGGATGAACACGATCGGGATGGCGATGCAGATCCTGGACACGATGAAAGACAACGCCAGCGATGCGAATCTCAAGGACAAGACGAAGGCGACGCTGATTGACCTCTTCGTCCGGCACGCACACTCCACGGCACTTGCATCGCCGAGCCCACCGCCGCAGGCGACGCCGCCGGCGAGCGGTTAATCGTAAGGCGAATATTTCGGCCGAATAGGCGACCAGCGACGCTCGCGTGCCGCTCGCATTGACAATCGCCACGAAGCTCAGTTTGTCGGAGAGTACTTGCCAATCGCCAGCCTTCAGCCCTCCCTGCTTGATAGAATGGCCACAGGAGAATCCACCCATGTTCAAATTCACGATCCGCGAGCTGCTGCTGTTGACCCTGGTTGTAGGGATGGGACTTGGCTGGGCAATCCGCGAGCGGCAATTGCAGGCAGAAATGCAACGGGAAAACAACAAGTATGTCCAAACACTGAGCGAGCGCTGTCTCTGGAAATATCGGGCAACGAGATTGCGCGAGTTGGCATCGAAAGAAGGGTGGCAAGTCACTTGGAATAACGGCGGCGAAGTCGTCGCTGTCTCGTCTGACGAGGAATCAAGGATAGGGCGATGAGATTCACCATCCGCGACTTGCTCTGGCTGACGGTGGTGGTGGCGCTGGCGGTCTGCTGGTGGTTGGATCGTGGCCGGCTGGCGCAGCGGATTGAGAAGCTAGAAATAGAAGTGAATACTGACACAACCAATTTGGGCGGCGACATTGACTTGAGTCAGGCAACGTCGCCCAATCGCTAAGCGAACTTGCCAAACGATATCACCACCGATTGCCATTGATTGTTGCAATTTCATCCCCGCTGGCCATACAAATAAGGAGTTCTTGGCACGCAAGTCTTCGCGGCAGGAGGAAATCCCATGCCTGGCCGAATTGGGACGCTGCTGGCTGGTCTGCTGGTGACGCTGGCCGCCTCCGCCAGGGCGGAACCCCCCAGCGAGCGGGAGATGGCGGCCCGCGTTGACGCGCATCTGGCCGAAGTCTGGGAACGCGAGCGGATCCAGCCCGCACCCCCGGCCGAGGACGCCGAATTCCTGCGCCGCGCCTGGCTCGATTTGTGCGGCATCATCCCCCCGCTCAACGACCCCGATGGAATCAGCGGCGTTCGCAACTTTCTCGAATCGACCGATCCCGACAAACGCCGCCGCGTAAGCGAACGCCTTTTGGCCAAACCGACGCACGCGACGCACTTCGCCACCATCTGGAAAAATGTCCTGTTGCCCACGGACGCGAACGTCCAGCAGCTCGGAGGCGACGCTCTTTTCCAGAGTTGGCTGCGGGGCCAGTTTGCCGACAATGTGCCGTACGATCGAATGACGTCCGACCTGCTGCTGGCAAAGGGTCCGGCCAACGAGAGCGGACCAGCCTTGTTTTATTTGGCACTTCAGCTCAAACCGGAGGAACTGGCAGCCAGCACGTCCCGCGTCTTTCTCGGCACGCAGATTCAATGTGCTCAGTGCCATGACCATCCCTATGACCACTGGCAGAAGAAGGATTTTTGGGGCTATGCCGCATTCTTTGCCCAGTTGCTGCGGCCGGGTGCGCAAGTCATGCAGCCGCTGGCGTTTCAGGTGCTCGACGCGGAGCGCGGAGAAGTCACCATCCCGGGAACGACGGAAGTGGTGCTGCCGCAGTTCCTCGGCGGCGACGTCAGCGCCGATGAACGGGGAACCGAGCGGCGCGAGCGACTCGTGAAGTGGCTGGTCGCGCCCGATAATCCCTATTTCGCCCGTGCGGCAGTCAATCGCGTGTGGGCCCTGCTCTTCGGCCGGGGCCTCGTGCATCCGCTGGATGATTTCGGCAAGCACAATGCGGCCAGTCATCCCGCCTTGCTGGACGACCTGGCAGCGTACTTCATCGAGACGCATTACGATGTGAACCGACTGATTCGCGTGCTGACCCAGACGCGCGCGTACCAGCTTTCCAGCCGCTCGACAGCAGGCGGAGACGACCGCGGCGAAATGTTTGCCCGAATGGCGATCAAGAGTCTTTCGGCCGAACAGCTTTACGACTGCCTGATCGAGGCCATGCGGAGGCGACAGACCGCGGTTCCCGCAGGAGCGCGGTTTATTGCCGCTGGGGGCTTTGATCCGGTCCGCCAGACGTTCTTGTCCAGTTTTCGCGCCCCGGGACAGGGTGCTACCGAATACGAGGGAGGCATTCCGCTCGCGCTGACTCTGATGAACGGCCCGACAATTCGGCAGGCGACCGACCTGTCGCAGAGCGATCTCTTGGTCGCGCTCGAGGCCCCGTTCTTTTCGAATGACGAGCGGGTGGAGGTCCTCTTCCTTTCGGCTCTTTCGCGTCCGCCGAGCAGCCAGGAGCGGGAGAAATTCGTAAGCCACGTGGAAGGCGCCCAGCGGGGCCTGGGCACCCGGCAAGCGCTCAGCGATGTTCTCTGGGCGCTGCTCAATACGGCGGAGTTTGCCTTGAATCATTAGCTGACTTTCTTGGAGGCTCAAAAATGGCCAGTCGCGTATTGCTCGCCTTATTGTGCCTCCTATGGCCGATTGCCGCTGTTGCCGCAGAACCGCGGGACGCCGCCAACCCACGGCAGGCCGCCGCCAAAAAACTGGCCGAAGCGCAGGCGGCACTGCGAAACGCCATTGCGACGCAAGCCGCGGCCGAGAAAGCAGTTGCTGACGCGCCGGATGAAGCGGCGCGGCAGGCAGCCCTCAAGGTTGCCGAGCAGGCCAGAGAAAAGTTGAATGAAGCCCGACGCGAAGTGGGTCGCCGAAACACGGAAGTCCTGAACGCCGCCGCGCAGGCAGCGGCACTCCGCCGGTACGTTCCAGCCGGTCCTGCCGAACGCGACAACGCCGATCCGCAGGATCCGTACGAGCGATTTGCGCTGCTAACCCCCGGGGGCCCGCTGGTCGTGGAAGCGTCGCTGACGATCGACGGGCAGCCATTTCGCACTGCGCGGGAGAAGCTGATCGACGCGATGGTGGCCGTCGCGGACAAAGACAAGGACGGCCAGGCGACGTGGGACGAGGCACTGACCAGTTCACGCTTCACGCTGGGGCGGGTCCGCCTGGCGGACGATACCCAGCGACAAGCGTATGCCCAGTCCTTCGACCACAATAAAGATGGCCTCGTGGATCGCAATGAAGTGCGGCAGTTTTTCGCCCAGATGTTCCAGGGGCCGGCCTTTGTCGTTGGCGGGCCGATGGGTTTTGGCGGTGGCATTGTCGTCGCCAATGGCCGCGTAATTAGTCCCGGTGGTAACCAGGCCGATCTACGAACGCTGCTGGATACCGACGCGGACGGCACGCTGAGCGAACCAGAAATTGCAGCTGCCAGCGAGCGACTCAAGAGCCGCGACGCCGACGACAACGATCTGCTCGAGTCCGAGGAAATCAGCGGCGGACCGGTGGCCTACAGCCGCCCCGCTCAATTCGCTACCCAGCCGAATTATGCCGCTGTGCTGCTTGGTCCCACTGCACGCGCTCAGCCGCTGATGGCCGCGCTGACCCAGCGCTACAATAGCGGCCAGGAACAAATCGCCGGCTTCACCGCCATGCCGGAGTTGTTTATGGCGCTGGACAAAAATAGCAGCGGGCGGCTCGAACAAGACGAAGTGCTGGGGCTCAACGACGTGACGCCGCACGTTGCCCTGGCCGTAGACCTCAGTCCCAGCGGCAATTCCCAGGGAGTGAAGCTCAAGTCGCTGGCCGAGAAAATCGGCAGCCCCAGGGAAGAATCGGCGGACGAATTTGTGCTGGCGCTTGCCGGGGCGAAGGTGTCGCTGGCCGCCAATCGCAGCGCACAGTCGACTCCTGACCACGTGCGTAGCGCCACGGCCATGCTGGCCCGCTTCGATCAGGACAAGAATGGATATCTGGAAAAGAAGGAGTTGCCTGGGAACCTCGCCGAACAACTGGAGTTGTGGGACGCCGACGAAGATGGAAAGGCATTCGCCGCGGAGATTGCCGCCGGCTACGCGCGGATGCTGGCGCCGCAGTCGAGCCAGATCGTGGTCAGCATCGCCAGAGAGGAGAATTCGCTGTTTTCCGATTTGGACGCCAACCGGGACTCGCGGCTGAGCCTGCGCGAAATGCGCGCGGCGCCCGTGCGGATGAAGCAGCTTGACAAGGACCAGGACGGCCGCCTGACCGCGACGGAAACCCCCGCGACGATCGTGGCCACGTTCGGCCTGGGAAGTGCAGGCTATGGAGGCTATAGCGCGCCGCCGCTGACATCCCGCACCAGCCCCGCGGCGGCCAGCGTTCCGCCGGAATGGTTTACACGCATGGACCGCAATGGCGATGGCGATCTGACGCTGAAGGAGTTTCTCGGTCGCGAGGCGGAATTCCGCAAGCTGGATGGCAATGGCGACGGCTTCATCGAGCCCGAAGAAGCACGCTCGGCCGGCGGTACGAAGTGATTTCCGGGCCTCCGCATAGGCGATTTGCTCGTTTGTCTCCCCTGCACAGGGTGGGACAATCGCGCAGGTGTGCGTAGACTGGAGGGCTATGCGGACGAATCGGGAATTGACTGTTCCGGCAATACGCACCTGGCAATTCATCCTGGCACTCTGCGCTGCGCTGGCGGCTATTTCGGATCGCAGGTGCTTTTCTCAGGATGCCGCGGTCCGCGACTCGCGGCAAATCGATTTCGCACGCGACGTGCGGCCGATTTTCGCCGAGCACTGTTACCAGTGCCATGGCGCGAAGAAACAGGAAGGGGGCCTGCGGCTGGACCGCAAAGCGGCGGCGCTCAAGGGGGGCGACAACCACGCTCCCGCAATCATCCCTGGTAAGAGTGGCGAGAGCCCGCTGTGGAAATTCGTAGGCCGCGAAGATGCCGATCTGCAAATGCCGCCGGAGGGGCCGCGGCTGGGTGCGGCAAAGATCGAGACGCTCAGGCGATGGATCGACCAGGGGGCGAATTGGCCCGAGGATGGTGGGGACGCTGCGGCGGAGCACTGGTCGCTGGTGCCGGTCACCAGGCCGCCGCTGCCAGCGGCGACTCGCTCCGCATCGTGCCGTACGCCCATCGATCGCTTCGTTTTGGCGCGGCTGGAAAAAGACGGGCTCTCGCCGTCGCCTGACGCCGATCGTACCACGCTTTGCCGCCGAATTCATTTCGATCTCATCGGTCTGCCGCCGGCGCCTGAGGACGTAGCGGCAATAGCGGCGGACGAATCCCCCGACGGCTACGAACGGCTGGTCGACCGTTTGCTCGCCTCGCCGCGGTATGGCGAGCGGTGGGCCCGGCATTGGCTGGACGTCGTGCGTTTTGCCGAGAGCCACGGCTTTGAGATGAATCAGCCTCGTCCGAACGCCTGGCCGTACCGCGACTACGTCATCCGCGCACTCAACAGCGACTTGCCCTACGATCAGTTCGTGCGGCAGCAGATTGCCGGCGACTTGCTGGGTGCTAATGAAGCGACAGGCTTTCTCGTCGGTGGACCGTGGGACCAGGTGAAAAGTCCCGATCC
>DASRJP010000448.1:0-14697 GCA_035649415.1 Pirellulaceae bacterium
CGGGACTGGAGTTACGCCCGGGCGTGGCTGTTTCGGGAGATGTCGAAGAAATGAGGCGATTTTTTGTGGGGGAATTTGGCGGCATCCGTCGCATGAAGATGTAGGACGGGCTTCCCAGCCCGTCTCCTACTTGATGGCTTCCCAGCCCCATCTCTACTGGATGGGCTGGGAAGTCCGTCTTACGAGATGTGTCCCATGAACGAAGAATCGATTTTTGCTGCCGCCATCGCCAAAAAAAAGCCGCAGGAACGAGCGGCGTACCTCGACGAGGCCTGCCAGGGGAATGCCGAGCTGCGGGCCCAGGTCGAGGAATTGCTCACCGCCAGCGCAGCGGCCGGCTCGTTCTTCGAACATCCGCCGGCGGCACTGGATGCGACCGTCGATGCGGCCGCTCACGACACGCACAAGCCGGCCGGCTGGGATGGATCGCTCGCCTTCCTGACGCCGACCAGCAAGCCCGGTCGCATCGGCCAGCTGGCACAATACGAAATCATCGAGGTCGTCGGCAGCGGCGGCATGGGGATCGTGCTGCGGGCGTTCGACACCAAGCTCAGCCGCATCGTGGCGGTGAAAGTGCTCGCTCCGGAGCTGGCTCGCAATCCCACGGCGGTCAAGCGGTTCCTCCGCGAGGCCAAGGCGGCCGCTGCCGTCGTCCACGATCATGTCGTCACGATCCACAACGTCGAGGAAACGCACCAGCCGCCGTTTCTGGTCATGCAGTTCATCGACGGCCAGACGCTCCAGCAGAAGATCGATCGCCAAGGAGCGCTGGACCTCAAAGAAATCCTTCGCATCGGCTGCCAGACGGCGGCCGGCCTGGCCGCGGCGCACAAACACGGCGTCATCCATCGCGACGTCAAACCCGCCAACATCCTGCTGGAAAACGGCATCGAGCGGGTGAAGATCACCGATTTCGGCCTGGCCCGCGCGGCCGACGACGTCGAGATCACGCAGACCGGGCTGATCGCCGGCACTCCGCAGTACATGTCGCCGGAGCAGGCCCGCGGCGAATCGATGGACGCTCGCGGCGATTTATTCAGCCTCGGCAGCGTCCTGTACACGATGTGTACCGGCCGGCCGGCCTTCCGCGCGGAGACGACGATGGGCGTCCTCCGCCGCGTCTGCGACGACGTGCCGCGACCGATCCGCGAGGTGCATGCGGAAATTCCACAATGGCTGTGCGAGATCGTTGACAAGCTATTGCAAAAAGAGCCGGAGCAGCGCTTCCAGTCGGCCCAGGAAGTGGCGGACCTGCTGGCCCAGCATCTGGCACATCTCCAGCAGCCGGAAAGTTGTCCCATGCCGCCTCGCGTCGGCGGCGGCACGGCGCGGAAGGTGGAGCGGACACAACCGGAAAAACCATCGCCTTTTCCGTTGCGAGTCCAGAACCGGGTGGCTCTGGCCGTTTTCGCGACCCTTATGCTGTTCATGTGCCTGTTGATCGCCGCCTTCCTGCTCCCGACGGCCATCTTGCTGCGTTCCCTCTTCACTCGGCGGAACGCGCCGTCGCCGCCCATGCAAGCCGCGCCGCCCATCCAAGCCCCAATCGCGCCGGCGCCCAAGCAAGTCCCAATCGCGCCAGCTGTCGTCCCCACACGGAAGGAGGGTTGGGTCCAACTCTTTAACGGCCAGGACCTGACCGGCTGGACCAAACCGCCCGAGGAGAATGGCGGCCGGAATGTGGTGGATGGCTTCCCCCGGACTCCTGCCCCTCGACCGGCCCCCGCGGAGGACGGCGGCTGGAGCGTGGTTGATGGCGTTCTGGTCGGCAAGGGAACGTATTCCTATCTCGTCAGCCAGCGCCGCGATTACCGCGATTTCCAACTGCGGGCGGAGGTGCGAATCAACGAAGGGGGCAATAGCGGACTGTACTTCCGCGCCGAGTTGCCCGCCGACTGGAAGTCCCACGGCTGCGTCGGCTACGAAGCGGAAATCACAAGCACCGACGAGGGGGGCAAGACCGGCAGCCTGCGTCGCTACCCGCAATCACCTGTCCTCAAGCAAGTGGACGAGACGCTAGTTCCGCCAGGCGAATGGTTTACTTACGAAGTGCTGGCTGTCGGCAATCAGCTCGCGACGTTCGTCAACGGAAAACTCGCCGCGACTGCCGCCGACGACACCCACGCGCAGGGCCGCATTGCCCTGCAATTGATTCGCGAAGAAACGACGGTCGTTGAGTTCCGCAAGATCGAAATCAAAGAGCTGCCGACTGAATCCGCATGGCATTCGCTGTTCAACGGCCAGGACCTCACCGGCTGGAAAAACCATCCCCAGCAGCCCGGCGGCTGGCGCGTCGAAAACGGCGCACTCGTCGGATTGGCAGGCGCAGGTCCCGCCCACTTGTTTTCCGTGCGGGACGATATCCAGGATTTCGAGCTGCGGGCCGAAGTGCAATTCGTGAAAAACGCCAGCGGCGGCATCTATTTCCGCTCGCCGTTTGAACTCACGCTGCTGGACGGCAAGTTCCCGAATGCCGACGAGCTGCAAATTTCCAATTACGACGATCCATCGCGTCTGGACACGTTCCGCAAAAGAAGCTTTGGAGCCATTCCATTGCGGATCGACAATGACGATTGGTTCGAACTCCGCTTTCGCTGCGAGCAAAACCACTATTCCATCCACATCAACGGCAAGCAGAAAGGGTCGGGCATTCTGGGAGGAGCCAGCAGCAAGGTGCCGGGGCATCTCGTCTTGCAGGTTTGCGAAGGGACTGCCCGATTCCGCAATATCCAGATCAAAGAATTGCTGTTTGGTTCTCCGCGAGAAACCGGTCCGCTGGGTGCCGCGGCCGGCGGCGGCACGAAGGTCGCCGAATGGACGCCGCTGTTTGACGGCACGAGCCTCTCCGGCTGGAAGACCCACTCCGATCAACCTGGCGATTGGAAAGTCGAAAACGGCACGCTCGTCGGAAGCGGCCGCGTCAGCCACCTGTTCACCGAGCGCGGCGACTACCAGAATTTCCACCTCCGCTTCGAGGCCAAGCTAGATTCCGGCGGCGACAGTGGCATCCTCGTCCGCTCTCCCTTTGCCATCGAGGCCGGCGGCAAAGGCCCGCTGGGATACGAGGCGCAAATTGCCGCGAAGACCGGCACGTTGCTCGAGGGAAAAAATGTCTATGGCGATCCGACGGGAATCGAGCCAGGCACCTGGTTCACCGGCGAGGTGATTGCGGCGGGCAAGCAGATCATCGTGCGGATCAACGGCCAGACGACGGCCAACTTCGAGGATGCCGAGCGCCGCTACACGAAAGGGCATATCGCGCTTCAAGTCTTCAGTCCGCAGACAGTCGTGCAGTTTCGGAAGATCGAGATCAAGGAATTGCTGGCGGGTGTTTCGGCCGATTCAACGGCTGTCGCCGCCGGCTCACCCGCGGGCGCTCCTCCGCAGGAACCGACTGCCTTGATCTGGGGTCCTGTCCGCGACGGCTGGCAAGTTGGTATCGGGTGGAACAACGGCAAGCTCCGTTATGCCGCCGGCGAGAAGGTCGAGTTCGAGTTAAGTGTCCGCAACGCGACCAACGGCGAAAAGACAGTTCGCATCGTCGAGCCGAGCGACTGGGACCTGTGGTACTTCGGCGGCAATGAACTTTCCCTGCGCATCTCCGGCCGCGACGAACACGACGTGAAGCTCGCGCCGCGCGAAGAAAAAACCATCGACGTCCCTAACCCGCAGATTGACCTGGCCGGCCTGGCCGGCGGCACTTACCGCGTGAAGGTCACGACCGACGTGGGCGACAAGAAAAAGCAGCCGGCCGACGAAAGCTTCGGCTTTGAGTACGACGGCCCGGCCGAGCCGCCGTTTCCCGCCACCGGCAATGCACCGCTGAAACATCCGGACGCACAGTATGCGGCCGTCTCCTGGGGGAAGCCGGTCCTGGGACTCTCCGTTGGCGTCCGTGCCGCGGATGCCAAGTCGAAGCGTGAGGGGACCGATGACGAAGTCGCAATTGCCCAGCTCGAGTTCTTCCTCTGGAATACGGGCGCCAAACCGGCCGACGTCGATTACATTCGCCCTCATCCGCTCGACTGGCAGCCGCAGCTCCGCGACAAGGCCGGCAAGGAGTTTCACATCGAGCCGATCCTCACCGGCCCCAAGGAGGACGCTCGCGCTCATCTTGACCCGGGCCAGGCGATTTCCCTCGGCACGACAATGCTCAAGGGACCCTGGCTTTCCGATCGCGTGCTGCAAGGCCCACTTCAACCCGGCCCCTACCAGGTCTGGTCCCACTTCAACTGCCGGCGGCTCGACTACGGCCACTTGAACTTGCGGATCACATCGGGGGAGGCGAGCGTCGAGATCAAACCGTAGGACAAGCGTCTTGCTTTTCCAGGACAACCGGGAGCGCGGGCCTACTTCGCTTTGCGTCGCGCTGCAGACCGGCGTATCATCGACGGCATGTCCAACCGCGCCCTCACCTTCCTCCGCAGACTCCTCCGCTTCCGCCTGCGGACGCTGCTGCTCGCGGTGCTAGTGATCAGCGTCGCGCTGGGGATTTACGTCAAGCGCGCCAAGCAGCAGCAGCAATCAGTCGCGGCAATCAAGCGCCTCGGCGGCTGGGCGTATTACGACTACCAGCTCAAGGATGACAACGTCGACCTGCAAGGCGAATCCTGGGTGCCGGCCTGGCTGCGCAGCAAGCTCGGCGATGACTATTTCCACACCGTCGTCCACGTGAACATGGTCTACAACGACGATTCCGGCAAGCAGATACAAAACCCGAATATGAGCGACGAGATTCTCTCGCACCTGGACGGACTGCCGCGACTGGAGATGCTATTGC
Source organism: Pirellulaceae bacterium (assembly GCA_035649415.1). Lineage (GTDB taxonomy): Bacteria > Planctomycetota > Planctomycetia > Pirellulales > Pirellulaceae > DATKDU01. The sequence goes on from DASRJP010000448.1 coordinate 4,781, forward strand.
TTCACGGCAAGCAGGCGTCCGATGCCGGCCTGGCCAAGGTCGGCCGGCTGGCGAATCTGCGAATGCTCTACATCTGGAATGGGACGAACGTAACGGACGCCGGCGTGGCGCATCTGGCCGGCTGCCGGCGGCTGGAGTATCTGCATCTCAGCGAATCGAAGCTTGGCGACGACGGAATGCGGGTGCTGAGCGAGCTGCCGCGGCTGAGAAAGCTGTCACTGCAAGGGAATTTTTTGACGGACGCCGGCTTGGCGCACGCCGGCAAGATGCGGCAGATCGAGTCGCTGTGGATCGGTGAAACGGGCTTCCGCAACCGGCTGATCACCGACGCGGGAGTCGCTCACCTGGCGAAGTTGCCGAAGCTGGAAGAACTCGACTTGCAAAGCACAGCCGTGACCGACGCGGGGCTGGTGCATTTGGAAAGGATGCAGTCGCTGAAATACTTGTATCTGGACGGCAGCAAGGTTAGCGACACATCGCGGCTGCAAGCGGCGCTGCCCGGCTGCAAAGTCGACCAGTGACGAGATGACTTGTTCCCAGGCTGCGGTAAAAACCATCTCCCCTCGGGAAAGGATGGCCGCGCAGTGTCACCGATCCTGCTGGTCGTCGCGGAATGACCGCACAATGAGGCCGATCACGGCAAGCCAGTAGGTTGGAATCGTCAGGACCATGCCCGCCAGCAAGCTCACCTGCGCGCTCGAGATCACCTCGGCAACGTGCGAAGGCTTCGGGTAGAGTTCCAGCGAAGCAATTGCCATGTAGGACTGGATCAGCCCGTCAATCGTTCCCATCAGGCCGACGAGTAACGGCAGCGGCACCAGCAGCACCGCGGCCGCTCCCGCTGCCAAACCGCGGCCGCGAATGACGATTACAAGCAGCAGCACAAACGACAGGAGCGTCGAGGCGGGGAGCAGCAGCGTGTACCGCCAGCCCAGTGATTGGAGAAGCCATACCAGAAAGGACCGTCGCACGGGTTCTCGGAAGTCAGGCTCCGCGGGAGCTTCCACTGCCTCCTCCAGCGCGGCATTTTGCTCCATCGATCGGGCCTCAAGCGGTTGGGGAGAGTCGTCGCGAATCGTAGCGACTTGCTGCGCAAAGATCGGACGGCTCAGTCCCGACGACAGCCCGAGGAAAACGGCAACCAAAAGCACGCGACTGTTGGACATGTTGAGTCTCCGCCTTGAAATAGAGCAGAGAACAGCATACAAGACCGCAAGTCGAGACAACACTCATTCCCAGGCGGAGCCAAGGAACCAGAAGTAGTCTTGGCTCACGTCGCCGCCAACTCCAACGCCTTCTCCGCCGTGACCTCGCCGCCGAGCGGCTTGTAGCGGAGGGTCATCGTCCGGTCGCGGATTTCGATGAGCGTGTAGCCGGGGCGGAATTCGCTCAGGTTGTAGCCCGGGGCTTTCTGCTCGGTGAGCTTGCGGTTCTCGTTGTAGAGGGCCGAGGGAAAGACGATCTCGTGGACGGGCGCTTTGCCTGCCTGGCCGCGGTCGGACCAGCCGCGAATGCCGTTGTGGAAGTGGCCGTGCAGCAGGGCAATGATCTGCTGGCGGTGCTTGTCGACCAGCTCGTAGAGCCGCGTTTGTCCTTCCTGGGGCTGGATGTGCCAGCCGCGGTCGGGGTGCCGATTGGTGTGCGCCGGGACGTGCATCGCCAACAGCACCAGCTTCCGGTCGCTGGCGGCCGCCGAGAGCTGCTCGCCCAGCCAGTCGAGCTGCCGGCCGGAGAGGAACCCATCGTGCGAGTCAGTCCGCGAGTTGTTCATCAGCAGCACGCGCAGCCAGTCGTCCTCCACGACCCGATCGACGCCGCGCACCAGGTGCTTTTCAAACAGCGGCTGCGGATCGTGATTGCCGGGGATTTCGTGAACCTCCTTGCCGATCGTTTCGCGGGCGGCCCGGTAGAGCGGGTACTGGCTTTCCCGCCCGCCATCGACCACGTCCCCCAAGTGAAGCACGAACTTGCCCTCCGACTTGGCCAGCTCGGCCGCCGTTTGCTTCCACTGGGCCTCGGCAGTCGGCTGGTCCTTGTGTCCCAAGTGGGTGTCGCTGATGACGATGAATTTGGCTTGCCGCGACGAATCGTCGGCGGCGAGCGCTTGCGGATGGACGAGGACGGTCCCCGCGGTGGCGGCGGCGGCCGAGAGAAACAGGCGGCGGGATGTAGTGTTCGTCATGCTACAGATGGGCAGGTTTGAGCGGGTTTTTAGTGGTTATGCATCGACGGGTCCATGACCAACTTGGACGCGGGAAGCGGGTCGAGCGGAGATCGCCGCTCTACAATTCTTCCAACGCCCGCTCGAAAACTTTGCATCTGCTCTTGAGCATGTTCTGCTCTTCAGAAAGCGGCCGGCCCTCGAAACCGGCTCTGAAAATCTTTGCCTCAATCGCAAGTATGCAGAGTCTGAAGTAAAACCGTTCTGCCCACCAATCGTTGCCAAAGCTCGCAGCGGGAAGATCTTTGAGCGGCAAGGCTCTTAGGGCCTCCACTTCATTGATGTTCGCCTCAGCGATGTTCTTGAGTTCTTGGATTAGCCGACTCCCAAGTTCCTTCAGTTCGCTACGTTGCATGGCCGCGGCATTTCGAGTCAGTGACGGCGCGGGAAGTACCGTCAACAGAAGGTGACGAATGGTGTCCTCTTGCTGCCGACTTCAGGCGGCACTTGTCTGCCACCAGCTTTAGCTGGTGGACCAAGGCCTCTCTGCCAGAATTCTACAGCCAGCTTGAGCTGGCTTGGGTCCGGGCTTCAGCCTTTCCTGCGGATCATTCCATGGCCAGCCACATCTTCCACGAAATCTACCTCCACCTGAACTGGCACACCAAGGATAGCAAGGGATTGCTCACATCAAGTCTCGAGCCTCAGGTGCATGCCTGGATCGAGGACCGCTGCCGCAAGACGCGAGGTGTCTACTTCCATGAAATTGGCGGCACTGCCAACCACATCCATCTGGCGATCAATATCGAGCCGCACGTCTGCATCAGCGACCTCATGGCGGCTCGCCGCTAGTTGGCTGAAGCCCGGACAGAAGCCAGCTAAAACTGGCTGAGGATGATTTCACGGATCCCACATGTTCCACCAGCTAAAGCTGGTGGCAGACAGATGCCGGCTGAAGCCGGCAGGATTCTATGTGGTCCCAACGAGGGTCCTCTTGCGGCGATTCCATCAATCCACAACCAAGGGCGGCCTGCGATCAATTACGATAATCGGTGCCAGAAAACGCGCCGGCAGGAACGCATCCACCATCGCCATCGAGGCGGAGCCTCGTGTTATCGGGTTCCCAGACAGAGCCTGGGAACCAGTAGCCGCGGCAGGCGAGACGCCTGCCCACGGGTTACTCGATCGGAATCGTGTATCCCAGCGCGCCGATCGGCTCCCCTTCCTTGGCCAGTTTGTAGTTGTCGTGGCACATGATGCACTTCTTGTGGACGACCGGGATGGGCGTCGCCGAACGGAGGAACCGCTTGCCGTCCTTTTCCACGACCTGCTCGTAGCCGCTCTTGCCGCTCTTGAGCGCGGCCACGGCCGCCTTCTCGAAGTCGTCGCGCGGCTTGTTGCCGTCCACCAGCGGCTCGCCGGCCGCGTCGATCAGCCGTACTTCGTGCCAGCCCTTTTTCTTGATGGCTGCAAATAGCGCTTGAGCGGCTTCGCCGGCAGCCAGACTGCTGTCGTCGGTCACGTAGTGCTCGGTGATCAGCACGACGGTCGTCTTGTAAATATCGTCGAGCATGGCGACGGTCTTACGGGCGCGGGCCACCGCCGGATCGTCCTTTTTCTCCTCGGCAGTGCCGGGCAGAACGGCCGCAGCGGCAATGACGCCGCCGAGCGTCGCGAGGAAGGTGAGGTGCCACAGGTTGGTTCGTCCACTCGTCATTGAAAAAACTCCTGAGGGAAAAATCGTAGGACAGATTTTCAATCTGTCCTGGACAGGTTGGAAACCTGTCCTACGCTCGGGTTATCTCCAATAGCTGTCCCCCCGCCTTGACCAGGTCCGACAGCTTCACGCTCATCAAGTACTCCATCTGGATCCGCTCCGCTTTGGCCAGCACTTTCTTCAGGGTGCAGCCCCGCTCGATCACGCACACGCCGTCGGTGGAGACGCATTCGAGCAAATTCATGTTCCCCTCGAAGTCGAGGATCACTTGCCCCACTCGAATCTCCTCCGGCTTCTTTCTCAGCTCGATGCCGCCGCCAGCGCCGCGGACGCTCCGCAGGTACCCCAGCCGCACCAGCGACTGGATCACCTTGGCCACGTGGTCGCGGGAGATGTCGAAAAACTCGGCGACGACGCCGGCACTTCCTCTCCCCGGCTTGCCGGCCAGGTAGATCAGCGTCCGCAGGGCGTAGTCGGTGTGAAGGGCCAGTCGCATGCAAATAGGTATAACACGTACTTATTATGCTTATTTACACGAGTGGGACGGCCCGTGCAACGGTCTTGGGACGTGTTCCGCCAGTTTGCGGTCAGGCGCAATGGTGCGGTGTGCGGGTGTTAGGGTATGCGGGTGCGAAACCGTGCGGGTGAACTGAATCCGACTCGCAGCGACCCTCATACCCTCACACTCTCACACCCCCACACTTGCTCGCCGCCCCACCTCTTTCACAGCGATAGAATGCGGATATGGCAGAGCACCACGATACGCCCGCCTCCGCCTGCTGCGACTGCGGCAATCCGCCGCTTCCCGGCAAGCTGCGCTGCGGGCCGTGTCAGATGCGCCAGGAAGCTCAGGCCGATGTCGTGGCCGCGCTGACGCCAATGGCCCCGCTGATGCCGCAGTACAGCCTGGCGACGCTGTTTTTCTCCGTCACGTGGATCTCCGTCTGCCTGGGGAGCCTCAAGCTCAGTCCGTGTCTGGGGATGCTGCTCATTTTTTTGACGATGCCGGCGCTGCTGCGGACGCTGGCCTTGGGCTTGCGCGACCGAGAGTTGGGGGTGGCAGTCCCGCCCCGCAAGCGGTTGGCGACCTTCTTTGCTTCGCTGGCGATCATGCTGCTGGTGCTGATAGTCAGCGGCGGAATTTTTGCGGCGTCGGGGTGGCTGATCATGGCGGCGGCTGGCGAATCAGCGTTTCCCGACGCGATTCACACGGCCGGGGCGGTGCTCGTGTGGATGGTGGGTTTGCTCGGCGCCTTTGCCGCGGCGGCCGCCATTTTGTGGTATACCCGCTGGATCGGGGCCTGACGATGACGCACCCGACCGACAAGCCGCAGCAGTTTTCGCTGGCCACGCTGCTCTTGGTCACGGCCCTGATTGCCGTCTGCCTGGCGCTGTTTCGCGCGGCGCCGCTGCTGGGGGTGATCTATCTGCTCTTGGCGGTGCCGGCATTCATCCGCACGCTGCTGCTTGCGCTGCGCGAGAAGCGGCATGGCGGCCGGCTGACGGCGGCGGAGAAAGTGGCTGTGTTTTTAGGTTCCATTGCGGTCGTACTGATGGTATGGATCGGGACCTTAATGGCGGGCTGGCTCGTATTTCTGGCAGGACTTGGCGCGGCCATGCTGGCGGAGCCGCTGGGCGAAGGCGCTGTGGTTGGTATGGCCTTTGTCGGGGCGATCGTGGCAATGTTTATCGGCTCCGTGGTCGTCTTTCATTTGTTCCGCATCTCCTGGCCGTCGCGCGAGGCGTTCGTCGATCAACTCCACCGGGGCGACCTGGTGCAAATCGACCCGCCCAGGCATTCCGGGGATCAGGCGGCATAAATCCGCTGTGCTCAACCAGGAGACGCAACATGGCATCTCCGACCGACGGCCAAACCGCCGTTTCCTTCGTTGTCTGTCCCGACTGCGGCGCGAGCTTGGCGCCAGGTGCGGAAACCTGCTGGCTGTGTCGCCTCAGACTGCCGTATCGGACAGTGAACCCCGTTGCTTCGCCGATCCCAATCGAGCGCCCGCCGGCCGCCGCGGCCCAGCCGCTGATCGCGCCTCAACCGTCGGTTGCGGCACCCCCCTTGCCGATTGCCGACCATCCCGCGCCGCTGGTCCCGCGGGGCCCGATTCAGTTTTCGCTGAGCTCGATCCTACTGGTGATCACGCTGGTTGCCGTCTGCTTGGGAGTGTTTCGCATTTCCTATGTTCTGGGCGTGGTTCTTTTGGCGCTCGCGACCCCTGCGCTCCTACGGACGGTGCTCGTCAGCTCTGCCGAGAAGCGACGCGGCCAGCGTTCGACGATGGTGGATAAAGTCAACACGTTCGCCGCCTCAATAGGCGTCGTGATTCTGGCAGGGATGGCGGGCATTGCCGCGTGCTTCGCGGCATGTTTGCCATTGTCGGTCATCGCTACAGCGCCCGACAATCCAAAGATCACAGTTCCCTTGCTCATGGCGGCCACTATCGTCGGCATTGGGGTCGGCCTTTGGGCAACCGTCCGCGTGGTCCGGTATTTTGCGCCGCACCGACCGTAGGGCGATTTGACTTCTTGGAACGCAACCTCGCCGGGATGCGACGTGCGATCAGCGCGTCGCGCCGGCACCCGCTTGGGCGGAATAGCCGATACGATGGTACCATGCCCAGCCCCACCGATAGCCGAACGGACCCCGCCCCCTTCATGCACTGCCCCGAGTGCGGCTCTCAAGTGCGGGCCGGCGAAGAGCGCTGCTGGCTCTGTCATGCGCAGTTGCCGGCCGGGCAAAGGGGTCGGGAGTCGTTCCGGGCCGAAGACGGTCCAGTGGCAGGATCACCGGCCCGAAACGACTCCCGACCTTCTGCCGCCGCTAGCCAGCAGTTCTCTCTCGCCACGATCCTGCTGGTTATCACGCTGATTGCCGTCTGCCTGGGCGTGCTGCGCATTTCTCCCGGCTTTGGCATTGCCGTGCTCGTCTTCGCGGTGCCGGCGCTGATCCGCACGGTCGTGGTCGGTGCGCAGGTCAAGAGCGTCGGTCAGCGGCTGTCGATCGGCGAAAAACTGACCGCGTTTGCCGCCTCGCTGGGGATCATGATCCTGGTTGGGATTGCCGGCGTTGTCGCCTTTCAAATCGCCTGCTGGGGGACGTGCGGGGTGATCATGCTCACCGCCGATGCTGCCGGTGCGAGTTCTCCCAATGAGTCGATCCTCTACATATCGGTCGCAATTGGATCGCTGGCCGCGCTGGCCGTCGGCCTGTGGATCATGTGGCTGACGCGCCCGCGAAAGCGATAGACTGAAGGCTGGTGCTCATTGCGTGCGCTCCTAGCCGGAGGCTAGCAGCCTCCGGAACCGACTTGGTCCAGTGCCAGCCGTGAATTCCGTCAGCACTTTGCGGTCATGGACTGGTAACCGCGTGGCGAGACGACCGTGGCGGATTTGTCTCCATCCCGATTCCGCCGCTGCTCTAGTTGCGGCGCGACGTGCGAAGTCAGCGACGAGCGCTGCTGGCTGTGCCTGGGAATGCTGCATCCGCTGAGGGAGCGGCTGGACGGCAGTTCCGCTTCGAGCGCGCCGGTGATGGTTCCGCCCGGGCAATTTTCGCTGGCCACGCTCCTCTTGATGACGACGCTTATTGCGGTCTGCCTGGCTCTGTTTCGGCTGCACCCCTGCGCGGGAACATCGGCCGTAATCCTGGTTGTGCCGGCGGTGATTCGCACTATTTACTTGGCGGCCGGCGAGAAGTCCCGCGGCCATCGGCTGTCGGTCTACGAGAAAGTGCTCGCCTTTGGCACGTCGCTGGTGGTGATGCTATTTTCGTACATCGCCGGCGCCGTGGCACTGGGCGGCTCGTGTATCGTGACGGCAACTCCCGTCGCGCTGATCGGCCGCGGTGCGGAGCCACTGATCGTTCTGTCGATCATCGTCAGCTGCGGCGCGGGCGCGGCTGCCGCCGGCTGGGTGGTGTGGTCACTGCGGCCCAGAAGGCGGTAGATTGACGGCAGCAATGACCAATGACCAAGCACCAATGACCAATGGTACTGGCTGCGTTGCCGCGACGCCAACGTTCTGCCCGTCCTGCGGCGCGGGAACCGAGCCCGACCGCACGCACTGCTGGCTCTGTCACGCGCCGCTCGATGTGGTTCCGGCACAGGCCGTCCCCGCGGTACCCCCCGATCCCAAGCTGGCGGCCGCCAATCCGGCTCAGTTCACCATCGCCACGGTCCTGCTGGTCACCACGCTGATTGCCGTTGTGCTTGGCGTCTTTCGCCTGAATGCCGGCCTGGGCGTAATGCTCCTGGTGCTGGCCGTGCCAGCACTCGTGCGGACGGCGTCGGTCGCCCGCCGCGAAAAACGCCACGGCCAGCGGATCACGACCGGCGGCAAGATAGGCCACTTCTTCCTGTCGCTGCTCATCATGTATGGCGTGTGCACCGCCGCCACAAGCGCGTTTACGATTGCCGCCATGGGGACTTGCCTGGCCGCCCTCGCGACCAGCTCGGCGTCAGAGGGTGTTGCCACCGGCGTGGCGATCGTCGGCGTCATCCTCAGCCTGATCGTCGGGTTGGTGGCCGCCGGGGCCATCTTGTGGGCCACGTGGCCCAAACGAGATTAGTTTTCGAAGGATGCAAGTTTCATGACTGCGCCGGCGAGCCGCCCATCGCAATTCACTTTGGCGACGATCGTGCTCGTGATGACGCTCGTGGCCATCTGGCTGGTGCTACTCCGCTTTTCCTTCTGGTTGGCACTGCTGGCCGCCATTGTGTTTCCCGCCGTGGTGCGAGTGCTCGTGGTTGGGCGGCATCGGCGGCTGAAAGGTGAGTCGCTGGGGAGCGACCAGCTCGTCGAGTTGCTGGCGGCGTCGCTATACACGGCCGTTTTGACATTGCTGGCCGCGTTTTTCGCCCTGGCGGCGACGACGCTGCTGACCGAGGCGGCACTATCCCCCTGGAGGGCCAGCTTCACGCCCACCACGCTCGTTACCGACCTGGCCTACTTGCTGGGAATCGTCGTTTCGCTGCCGGTCTATTTGCTGGTATTCTGGGGTTTTACGTTCTTGGAGGGCGACTTGCCATGAAGCCTCGGCGGCGTCGGGAGTCGTTTCGGGCCGATGATCTTGGTTGATGGAGAATCGTAGGCCTGAAACGACTCCCGACTCCTTCGACTCGGTTGCCGCAAAGCCACTCCCAATCGCTGTGTTGACATTGCCGCCCGACCGGCGATGATGGCGGCGGGAAGCGGCAAAGGTGGCGTCTCTTCATCTTGCCGACCGATCCGCGAACAAACTCGTCATGCACATCTCGCACGAAGCCCCCGGCAAGATCCCGGCCCGCAACGCCGGCCGCTGCTGGCTCTGTGCTGCGCCGGAGCTGGAGCGCGGGTCGCGCTGCATGCTCTGTCTCCGCAAGGTTTCCCCCTGTCTGTTCACCTTGGCGCCGGAACGCCCGGGCACGGTCGGCCTGTTCTGGCCGCAGTTCACGCTGGCGGCCATCTTTCTGGCCACGACGCTGGCCGCCTGCTGCCTGGCACTAACTCAGTTGTCGGTTCTGTTCGCCATGCTCGTGCTCGTCGTTGTCGTGCCGGCCACCGTCCGCACCGCCGTGCTGATGGGCATCGGCCGCCGCAGCGGCCGCTCGCTCTCCACGCCTGAAACCTTGCTGGCGTTCATCGCCTCGGTCGCCGCCGTACTGGTCCCTACGGTCCTGGTGCTGTGGCTGACCAATTCATCGTCCCTGTTCGCCGGCGGCGTGCTCGTGCAGCCCCACCGCGTGCTGGGCGTTGCCGCCTGCGCCGGCACCGCCTGGGCCATCTGGCCGGCATTTCGGCGATAAGAAAGGCTGGCCGGTCGTCTGTCGACCCCGTTCACTCTGCTCGCTTGACAACCGGGCACGTGCGGGCTGACAGTAAAGCGCATGAGTAGCGACGACCGCGATAGCTCGTATTCCGCCGCGTCACCGGCCGCGTCGCGCACCACGCGCCGCTTCATCCAGTTCTCGCTCGGCATGCTCTTGCTCGTGTTCACGACGATTGCCGTCGGGCTGGGATCGCTCCGCTCGTTTCCGCTGCTGGCGGTGCTGC
>DASRJP010000449.1:0-12426 GCA_035649415.1 Pirellulaceae bacterium
TCTGGCCGATTGAAAATCAGACTGTGGATGCTGCCAGCGAGCCGCTCGACATTGCCGACATCCGCAACTCGCTCAAGGCGCTGATGTGGCGTTCCGCTGGAGTGCGCCGCAACCGCGAGCTGCTGGAGGAGGCCCTGGAGAACGTCGATCAGTGGCGGAGCTACGTCCTGGTGCGGCAGTTCGACGACATTCGCGGCTGGGAGCTGCAAAATATGCTTACCGTGGCTCGGGTGATGATTGCCGCCGCACTGGCCCGCGAAGAGTCCCGCGGCACTCACCTACGCACCGATTTTCCCAAGGCGGATGACGCGCACTGGAACCGGCACCTGGAGTTTTCCCGCGGGGCGGAGACGGCGGCGTGAGCGCGCCGGAGAACCGCACCGCGCCTCACGGCCGCGGCGGCGGTCCATCGGCTGGCGACTGAATCCGAATCGCCCACCAGCGGACGCCGAGGGCGGTCAAGCCGGAAAGAGCGATGAAGCAAAGCGCGAAAAACAACGTCAGTTTCATTGCCAGGATGTTATTGGGACCGCTTGGCCAGAACGGGCTGCCGCGGCCGTCCAGCGCCCAGATCACATACCAGGCAGTAAGCGCCGCCCAGGGCGACGTGCCGACGAAAAACGCCCGCCAATAGCCGCGGTGATAGATCAGGCCGGCGATATTCAGCGGCAAAAGCAAAAGAAAGGACGCGACTAGAACTAGTCCTCCCACCCACTCCGGCGGGGCAAACAGGACCCAGACGATCACCGCGAAGACGGTCGTGACGATGAACAGCGTGCGGATGCTGAACTGGAACATGAGCCCGTTTTTACCGCATGGACCCCTGCCTGTCTCCCGTCCCCTGTCGTGAATTCATGATCCAGAGTTAAACTCGCAATACGATCTTCTCGACCCTACGTAAGAAAGCTCTTCGCATGCTCGGCGCCCAACTGGCCGCAGACAAGTACCTCGCCCGTCTTCAGTTCGAAGTCGGTCGCATCAACCAGGCCGACTTGAAGCTCTGGGCCGACCTGCTCTACGACGTGTGGCAGAATGATCGATTTGTCTACATCATCGGCAATGGCGGCAGCGGCACCACGGCCAGCCACATGGCCGAGGACTTGGGCAAGAGCACGATCAAGCCGGAGGATCTCAAGGATGAATCCAAAAAGCGGCTCAAGGTCCTCAGCCTGACCGACAATGCCGGCTGGATCATGGCCGTCGGCAACGACGTGGCCTACGACCAGATTTTCGTGCAGCAGCTCATGAACTACGGCCGCGAAGGGGACCTGCTGATCGCCATCAGCGGCAGCGGCAACAGCCCGAACATCTTGACTGCCGTCGATTGGGCCAATCGGCACGGCCTGGTGACGTTTGGCCTCACCGGCTACGGCGGCGGGAAGCTGAAAGGGATGCAAAATCACGGGCTGCACGTCGCGCTCGACGACATGGGAATGGTGGAGAGCATTCACCTGTGCCTGTTTCACTGGGTGCTGAATGATGTATACGCAAGGATCAACAAGGAAGGGCGGTACGGGGCATAGATTCCATTTGGGATTTGGGATGTATGATTTGGGATTTCGAAATCTTCACGGCGTGTCACTTCCCAAATCCTAATTCCTAAATCCCAAATTCTCATGTTCCTCGGCATCGAAATCGGCGGCACGAAATTGCAACTCGGCGTGGGCGACGGCCGCGGCGGCGAACTGGCGGCACTTGCCCGGCACGACGTGGACGTCGGTCGCGGCGCCGTCGGCATTCTGGAGCAGATCGAGCGTTCGGCGACCGCCCTGGCACAGAAGCACAAGATCGAGCGAATTGGCATCGGCTTTGGGGGGCCGGTGAATTCACAGCCGGGAATTGTCACCAAGAGCCATCAGGTCGATGGCTGGGAAAATTTTCCGCTGGCCAAATGGTGCGAAGAAACCCTCGGCATTCCCACGCGGCTGGGGAACGACTGCGACTGCGCGGCACTCGCCGAGGCAAAATTCGGAGCGGGGCGCGGCGCCAACTGCGTCTTCTTCGTGACGGTCGGCACGGGAGTGGGCGGCGGCCTGGTGATCGGCGGCAAGCTGCACGGCGCGGGACGGCCGGCAGTGGCAGAGATTGGCCATTTGCGTCCCGGGCTGCACGAGCTGCGACCGGATCAAACGGTCGAGTCGCTCTGTGCCGGGCCGGCGATTGCTGCCGCGGCCGTGGCGCGGATCACCGGCCAGGTCTCGCGTCCGCTGGAGTCGCTGCACCGGTTTCTCGAGCATCCCAATCGCCAGCAGGTGCGGCAGCGGCTGGAGATCGTCAAGCGGACCGAGCAGGAATACATCGGCGACCTCCTGGCCCGCTGCGGCAATGATCCCGATCGCCTGACCGCCAAGATGGTTGCCCAGGCGGCACACGACGGCAACGAAATTGCCGCCCAGGTCCTCGATCACGCCTGCCAGGTGCTCGGCTGGGCCATCGCGCAGGTGATTACAATTGTCTCGCCGGAAGTGGTCGTGATCGGCGGCGGCATCTCGCTCATCGGCGACGCCTGGTTCTTCACGCCGCTGCGGACCGAAGTCGCCCGCTATGTCTTCCCGCCGCTGGCCGGCTCCTATCGCATTGAACCGGCGGCACTCGGCGAGCAAGTCGTCGTGCATGGAGCCGTGGCGCTGGCGGCGCAGTAAGTAGTAGGCACACTCCGTGTGCCGTCGCGGCTGAGTCAAATGATGGGCCAGAATCCCAAGAGGGGCAGCAAGGCCGGAAAGCCGATCGTCAGCAATCCGGAAGTGAACAGGCCCAAGTAACACGTCGCCTGCGACAACTGCGCCGTGTCACCCCGCTGATGCGCCTGCAAATTCGCGGTAAACGCGTGCAGTGGCACAACGGATTGAATCCAAAACAAGTATACCACGGTGTACCACATCAACATCCGATCTTGCCAGCGAGGCAATTGCGGATCAAAACCACCCAGCTTGGGAAAAACCTGCGGAAAGTGAGCGATGCCAGCCCCAATACCCACGGCAGCCAAGAATGTCCACGCCACAAGCCGAGTTCTCGGGGAGGCTCGTTCAGCCCCTGTCATCAGCGCTGCAACGGTGGGTGGAAGGCCGAACAGAACGATGATTCCGAGTTTCGCTCCCCGCAACATTATGAGAAAAGCGACGGCAATGGCCAACGCCAGCACACCGTGCCAGGCTAGCTGACGAAGAATGTCCTGCGCGAAACTCTTCTGGGGACGCTGCATTTCTTGAGTGTACTCGTACGCATCGAACCGCGGCAAGAATGACGGCACACGGAGTGTGCCTACTACTTACTTTGTCGCTGGAACGTCTCTCGCACCTCCGGCAGCGGATACTCCAGAATCGGCGTGTCGCGCGACATCTTGTGCAATTCCTTCAGCCGCTCGTAGCCCCGCGTGACCAGTTCTTCGCGCTGGCGGACGAATGCCGCATCGAGGCGCCGCTTGTCGAAGTCGCCGTCGATGACGACCGGATCGAAGTCGTCGGCGACAATGAACTGGGCCAGCGTGGGGTTGCAGCGGATGTGGCGTTCGCGCGTCGTGTGGAGCGTCTCGGGGTCGATCAGGCCGATGACGTAGCGCAGATAGAGATCGCTATCGGTGATCTCTTCGACATCACCGCCGCAAACGTCGCACAGATAGCCTTCTTCGCATTTCATCTTCGTAGGACAGGTTTTCAACCTGTCCAGAAGGTCCAGGACAGGTTGAAAACCTGTCCTACGCCTTCAGCCCTTCCTTCACCCGCTTCAATTCTTCCGCCGCGGGCAAGTCCTTGTAGTAGGGATCGAGCGGATAGCAGCCGGACACCAGCCCATTCCGCGGCCCGGTCGTGCAGTCGCTGAACGTGCGGCAGACCTTTTTTCTTTCGAGCGATCCTCGCGACAGCACGTCTGCCGGCAATTCCGAATACGACAGCACGACCCGGCCCAGGCCCACCGCGTCGATCCAGCCGGCCCGCACGACCGCCTGGGCCACGTGCGGCAGATAGTCCTGCAAATAGGAGTACCCCGTGCCAACCATCGGCAGCTCGGGGACCGCCCTTTTGATTTGCCGGGCGACGTGAATCTGCCGTGCTACGCCGACGAGCGGATCTTCGGGCGGCTGATAACCGTCGCTGGGGGGAAATATCGCCGGCCGCTGGACATGCGGGCTGTAATAGGGGCTGCCGCCGCTGACGTTGACCGCTGCCACGCCCAGCTCCTTGAGCTTTCGCACCAGCGCGATCGGCTCAGCCAGATCGGGCGTCAGCGGATCGTCCTCGCGGCAGCCAAAGCCAAAGCGGTACGGCTTGAGCGCCGAGTAATCCATCGGTTGGCCAATCTCGCGGCTCGTCTGATACGGGACGACGTCGAAGGCGCTGAGCCGCACGACGATCATCAAACGCGGATGAGCGTCGCGAATGCGGCCGATGATCGTGGTGAGCAGCCGCGTGCGCCCTTCCAGATCGCCGCCAAATCGGCCGGGCCTGGTGCGAGCCGACAGAAACTCGTGCAGCAGATAGCCATGGCAGGCCTTGATATCGACGAACTGATAACCCACGTCGCGCGCCAGCCCCGCTGCAACCACATACGCGTCGATCAGCCGCTCCAAATCGTCATCAGTCCACACGACTGAGTCGTCCCGCGGGTCAATGCCGAATTTCGCGTCCAGCAGCGGATGATGATAGGCGATCCGCGGCTCCAGCCGCTTGTCGCTGGGGCGGCAGAAACGGCCGGAGTGCGTGAGCTGGAGACCGACGAGGAGGCCATCGAGGTCGCCAAATGCTTGCCGATGCGCGGCGTGCAATTCGCCGATCAACCGAGCCAGTCCGGCCTTGTTGTCGGGCGTCGCCAGCGTCTGATTTGGATTGGCTCGGCCGTCGGGCGTCACGGCGGCGGCCTCGCCACCCCAGATGAGCTTGGCGCCACTCAATCCAAAATGCCGCCAGCGGCGGAGCGTCAGTTCGCTGGGCGAGCCGTCGCGGTTGGCGTCCCAGCCTTCCATGGGGTGGATGCACCAGCGATTGCCGACGGTGAAGCCGCCGATCGCCAGCGGCGCAGCCAGCGGCGAACCCTGGTCGGCCGTCAGGATCTCATCATCGACTGGAAGATCGAGCGAGAGTTCAGCTAAACGTGCACGAAGCGCTTCGACGGTTTTGAGCTGCGCGACTTTAGGATAATCGGCCATCACTTTGCCTTAACCATCTTTTGCAGTCGAACCACAAAGACACCAAGACTCAAAGGCGTCACAAAGAATCGAGGAAGCGGCTTCGTGAAATCTTTGTGACTTTGTGTCTTTGTGGTGGATTCTGCCCGCAAGTCGTCGTTATCGAATGTCGTCCGGTTGCGTGAGCGAATCCAGCAGCGCCAGCGGATCGAATGACCGCGGAATTCGCTCCGGCCGCCGCGTGGTCGCGACCAGGTGCTTGACCAGCTTGTCGGTCAGGTCGGAAACAACCGCCCGATTCTCCGGCCTCTGGGCCACATTGGTCATCTCGTCCGGGTCGCTGGTCAGGTCGAACAGCCGCAGCTTCGGTCCCGGCGGATCGCCGGCCGGATCGTAACCATCGTCGCGGGTGTCCTGGCCCCGCTCATAGACCAGTTTCCATTTCTCCGTGCGGAGGCAGACCTCGTCGTTGTGACCGTATTCAATCAGGACGTACTCCCGGTGCTTGTCCGCCTTTCTGTCCAGCAGCGGCACTAGCGAGCGCCCCTGGAACCGATCCGGTTTCTTCACGCCGCACAGGTCCAGGATCGTCGGTGCGATGTCAATGAACTCGACGAGCGCGTCGGTGCTGCTGCCGGCCTTCACGCCCTGGGGATAGCGCACGATCAGCGGCGCGCGGATCGCCTGCTCGTACATGCAGTGCTTTTCGAACCGGCCGTGATGTCCCAGGCAATAGCCGTGGTCGCCGATGTAGACGACCAGCGTGTTGTCGGCCTGCCCGGACTTGTCGAGCGCCTGAAGCACCTGGCCGATGCACCAGTCGGCGTACTCCACCGACGTGTAGTAACTGGCCTGAATGCCCCGCTTCTCGTCGTCGGTCAATTCGCGAAAGATGGCCGGGATCTGCCAGTCGTCCTCGGGCCCGACCTTCGGCACGTCAAAATCGGCCGGCTTTTTCCGCCCGGCGTACTCCACCGGAAATCGATAAGGCGAATGCGGTTCGAAAAAGCTGACCATCGCAAAGAACGGCTTGTCACGTTTTTGCGAGAGATACTCTTGCGCCCGCCGGGCGATGAACGTGCTCGGCATATCTTCCAGCGTCGCACCGAACGGCCGATAGCCGCTGTTGAGCCACACGCTGGCCGGGTCGCGGAACGGCTTCCACTGGCCGAGCACTTCCACACCAGCCGGCAGCGCTGCCGGACCCTTCGCCTTCAGCCACTGCTGATACTGCGGCATATCGATTCGCAAATCGAACCCGTGAGCAAGCTGGCTGTTGAAGTGCATCTTGCCGAAGGCCGCCGTGTCGTAGCCGGCTTCCTTCAGTATCTCGGCCAGCGTCAACTCGCTTTCCGGCAGCGGCGTCGAGAGCAGCGACACGCCGATCGACCGCGGATAGCGGCCGGTCAAAAACGACTGCCGCGAGGCCGTGCAGACGGGGGAGTTGCAGTAGGCACGATCAAATCGGATTCCCGCGCTGGCCAGGGCGTCGATGTTGGGCGTCTTGACGAGGTTGTTTCCGTAACAGCCAGTGACGTATGCCGCGTGGTCGTCAGCAATGATCCACAGGACATTTGGCCGCGATGATTCAGCGGCATTCAGTACGCCGGACAACGCAGAAACGAAAACCCAAACGAGAACCGATCGCTGCGACATTCGCACTTCTCCAGGCAGGTCAGGCCCGATAGCCTAACATAACCACGAAGACACCAAGACACGAAGTGGTCACGAAGGATGGAAAGGGTCGATCTTTGTGATCCCTTCGTGTCTTAGTGCCTTAGCGGTGAATGCCAAAAGGAGATCACCGCGCCGCTGTCGCCGTCTCATCCAGCTCGATCCGTTTGAAAATCGGCAAATGCCGATAGTAGACCTCCAGCGAGCAGATGGCCAGCGAGGTCATATAGATCCGTCCGCCGGCGCCGGCGTGCTCGCCGCGCGGGGACCAGCTTCCGGCCCGGTGCCCCTGCGTTTCCTGGGTATCGACGAGCACGTCTCGCATCCGCAGGTTCCATTCATCCCACTCAGGGCCGCCGAAGTGGTGCAGCGTCTGCGTGGCGTAGTACCAGTAATAAATGTTGGGCCGGTCGTGCTCTGGCGGATAGCTCTCAGCAAGCCAACGCACCCCTTGTCCCAGTGCCGTGTTGCGCTTGTTCCATCCCAAATACATGCGGCACAACAGGGCCTCGGCCGTCATCACGGGGGTTGGATCGCGGCTGCGCTGGTAGGCGTAGCGGGCTCCTTCCTCGGACTGCACGCCGTCGAGAAAATGCTGGGCCATCTCCAGCGTCTCCTCGGGGACGGTCAGGTTGGCGGCCCGCGCACTTTGCAAGGCCATGAGCTGCCAGCCAACGACGCTCGTGTCGCCGAACTGCTGCGGCGGGCCGGGATCGTACCGCCAGCCGCCGTCGCGGTACTGAGCCTTGACGATGAAGTCCACCGCCTTTTGTGCGGGGACGCGAAGCTTCTCGTCTCCCGTCATGGCAAACGCCTCGCACAGCACGATCGTCGCCTGGCCGTGCGAGTACATGCCGCCGCTTTCCCGCGAGCCGCCCCGCAGATCGCCATCTTTCGCCTGATTGGCGAGCATCCAGTTAAGACCGCGGGCGACCACGTCCTTGTATTTCCCCGCTTGTTGCGTCTGCCCGGCGCCCAAAAACGGCAGCATGGCCAGCGCCGTACCGGCGCTCTTGCCGCCGATCGCTCCGTGGCCGCCGCAGTTGCACCGGCCAGCCTGCTGAAAATCGGACAGGCCCCAGCTTCCGTCGGCATTCTGATGGTTGGCCAGCCAGCGCAGCCCGCGCGCGACCGCCGCCTCCGTGAGCGTCGTGCCCCCTTCCCTGGTCACCATCTCAACGCGCAACCGCGGGTCGCGGGCCGCCATCGTGCTGCGAATGCCGTCGGGATGCCCGATCAGCTTGCGGACCTGCTCCACGTCAGGCAGATTTGGCGGCACTTCATCCAAGCGCAGATCGAGCGCGTCCTGCGCCGCAGCCAGCAGCACCTGCCGCTGCTGTGGATCGCGGAGATCGGACTTATTGGGAATCGGCAGGTCGAACTTTGCCGCTTCATCCGGCGGGATGTCGACCGTATCTCCACCCCGGTCCGGCTCAGGGGCGATCATCGACGACAGAAGAATGAATGGGCCGTCGTCGTCGTTGGGCGCGACGTTGAGCAGCGCCATCAGCGTGAAGCCGATCATGTGGACCACCATGCTGATCAGCCATGCCGGGGTGTCTTTGAGCAGGTTGTGGAGCCAGCGGCTCGAGGAGTGGACGCGGCGGCGAGCTGGAGCTGCACGGCGACGGGCGACCGGTGGAGCGGCCGACTCAGCTCCGGCCGGCACAGCGGCTGGCGTGGGCTGCGGCCGCGGCGCAGGGGCTCGCGGGACAGGGGGCGGAGGCGCGAGCGCCTGAGGGGCCGCTGCGCGGGGCGGCGGAGGTGGTGCCGCGGCCCGCGCCGTGATCTCTTGTCGCCGTTGCTCGAGCAGCCGCTGCGCCTCTCGCTCCTGCTCTTCGGTCAGCTCGATCGAAGTCCCGCATTGCCAGCAGTCAGCCGCCAGCAGCCACAAGCGAACTGACATCGGCGCCTGGCACTCGGGGCACGCGCACATCAGCACGTCCCCTTCCAGCCAGAATTTTCCTTTGTAGGCCGCGACACCGTCGCGCGCCGCAGTCGCAGAACTTCGACGGGCTGCGGCCCCGTTTCCATTCGCCGCCGCGCTGGTCACTTCGGCGATCGAAAACGCCAACGGCCCGTCCGACGCCAGATCAATCGTTGGCACCTGCGGGGCCGGCTGGGTGCGCAAGTCGAAACCCTCGGGAGGGGTCAGCTCCAGCGGGAGATAATCGAAGCCGATCTCCTGCGGCCCGAAGCTGTGAGCCAGTTCGGAATCTTGGGGAGGGCTCGTTGCCATCGCTGATGATAGGGTTGCCGCAGCCGGGCTAATCTTATGGTCGCCGGCAAGGGGCCGTGTGACAGCGGTCCGCCGAGCAACTTTTGTGCCGCCGGCTCCAGTGTAGCCCGACGTACAGCGGGCCACCAGCAACTGGCAGCTTCGCGCGAGTGCCGCGAACGATGTGACGGAAATCGATGCGGGCACCAGGCCGCTTGCCGCAGCTACAATGTGGGCCAATCGCCAAGGAGACACTCGTGGCAATCTCGATCTGCATGATTCCGCTGGCCAAGGACTTCAAGCTCTCGGCGCAGGAGATTCAGCGCGATCTGGCAGCCACGTGGCCAGGCCTGCCCGCGGCCGGCAAGCCCGAGAAAAAGGAGAACACGCTGGCGTTTCGCTTGGGGGATGCCGACGTGATCATGGGTCACATGCCAGCGCCGATTCCCTGGTCCGATCTGGAGGGTCCGTGCGCGACGAGCTGGCTGTGGCCAAAGTCCGCCGAAGAGCTCCGTTCGCACGCGGGGCATCTCATTGTGACGGTGATGGCGGACAAGCCGCCGCTCGAGCGAGCCAAGCTGCTTTCGATCGTCGCCGCCTCGATTGTGCATACATGCCAGGGCGCGATCGGCGTTTACTGGGGAGATGCGACGCTGGTGATTCCGGGCAAGCTGTTTCGCGAATTTGCCGCCGAGATGCTCCCCGCTGGTCTGCCCCTCTACATCTGGATCGACTTTCGCATCGGCCGCAGCCAGGAGGGAGGCACGTGCGGCTTCACGACCGGCATGGAGGCGCTAGGCCACATGGAGTTTGAGACGCTCCAATCGCCAGAGCCACCCGGGGAGCTGCGCGAGCGGCTTTTCGGCCTGGCTTGCTACCTGATCGAAAACGGACCGGTGATCCGCGACGGTGACACCTTCGGCGAGAGTGCGGACGAGAGAATCAAGGTGATCTACTCGCAGTCCGCCTTCGGCAATCCCAAGCAGGTGATGCGGCTGGACTACGGCGGGGCTGGTGGGAAGAAGCCGTGGTGGAAGGTGTGGTGAGCTGCTAGAGTCGAAACATGGGCTGGGTGAACGATGCTCTGAGAGAGCTTTCCTCGGGCCGGCAGGTCCAGGTGCGGCCGATTGGCGGCTCGATGCGCGGGCGAATCGAAAGCGGCCAGCTTGTGACGCTCGCGCCGGCCAGTGCAGCCGACGTCGCCATCGACGACGTGGTTTTTGTCCGTTGGAGGGGCAACCACCTGTTGCACCTGGTGAAGGAAATTCGCAGCGGCGAGTACCTCATCGGCAACAACGTGGGCAAGACCAATGGCTGGGTGGCCGCGGATGCAATTGTGGGCAAGGTCGTCAGCATCGGCGAGCGCCTGACCGAGCAAGTCGGTGTGGTCGAGGGAATTACGAAATCGTCGGGACTCCAGTTCCAGATTCGTCTACCCGACGGAAGCGTGATCCGTGCTCGGGTCCCCAGAAAGCTGGGGTGCATCTTTGGAACGATGGCCGGCACGAAAGTTCGCGTCTCTGCGCTGAGCGATGGCCGATACCGGGTGGAAGGAATTGAGAAAGATCCGGCGTAGTCGGCCGCAGGCGCGTTTCGATTGCCAGTGCGTGTTACGCCGGGTAGTCTTAAATCCTGGCGCGTTCAAGTCATTGAAGTCCCGAGGAGTCGAATCGTGTTGCGCGCTGGCTGGCAAGCAACTGTGGTCGCTGTGGCTTTATGCGCTGCTTTGCCGGCTCGCGCACAAAACGACTCCGACTCTAGCGAGGCTCCGCAGTCGTACGCCAGCGTCGTCGCTGCGGACCAGCCGGCGTTCTGGTGGCGGTTCGAGGAGGGGAAAGTCGAGCCGGGGGAGATTGTCGGCAAGGTGACGCTGAACGTGGCCGGGCCGCGGAAGGAACGGTTCCCGAAATTCGACGACAAGAACCGGGGGGCTCAGTTCGCTGGCGATGGTGCGCGGATCGTGGTCAAAGACCACGGCGAGAAGAGCCCGCTCGATTTTGCCGCCGGCGATGCGATCACCCTCGAGGCGTGGGTAAATCCCACGAAGCTGGCAAGTGGCCAGACCGTGTATGTGCTTGGCAAGGGACGGACCGGCAATGCCGGCGTCGCCAAGGACAATCAGAATTACGCCCTGCGGCTGGTGGGCGCCGATGGCAAAGCCGGCATCAGCTTCCTCTTTCGCGGAACGCAGAACCGCGCCGGCAACGACGAAGACTGGCATCGCTGGGACAGTGAGCCGGCATTTGCCGTCGGCAGCGGCTGGCACTACGTCGCGGTGACGTACACGTTTGGCCAGAAGGTTTCGCTCCGCGGCTATATCGACGGCAAAGTGATCAAAGGCAAATGGGAAGGGTACGGCGGCGCGACTGACGAAGGGCCGGTCGTTGATGACGACGAGCTGTGGATCGGTTCCTCGATGGGAGGCGCGACCGGCAGCTCGTTCGCCGGCTCGCTCGACGAAGTCGCCATCTACCGCTCGGCACTCTCGGCGGAGCGAATTGCCGAGCGGTATCAGGCGGTGCAGCCCAAGCCGTACGTCACGAATCTGCCGATCCCGCGCGACTGCGTGCTGGTCGAAATCCTGGAAAACATTCCCGACGGCAATTCGTGGGATTTCATTCCGCCGTCGCCCAGCGAGCGCACCAGCGAGCCGGCGCTGGGGCTGATCGAATTGCCACGGAAGTACAACGAACATGGCGTGCGGGCCGATCGCAGCAATCCGCTGGTCGTGTGGCTGACAACCGATGTCGAACTGCCGAGCGGTGAGCAGCGGCTGCTATTGCGGTCGCGAAATGCGGCCCGGCTCTATCTCGACGGCAAGCTGGTCATCGACAATCCGTTTCCCAAGGACCGGAGCAACGGGCACAACTCGCTGCACATCGTCAAAAGCGACGTGTCTGCCAGCATCCGGCCAGTCCAGCCGGGGGATCAAGAGAACGTCGTCGAGTTGGAGATCGCCCCGGGCCTGCATCGCCTGAAGCTCGAACTATTCGGCGGCGGCAAGAGCAAGCGCGTCGAGTTCGGCGAGACAGGGCTCTACATCGCGCCGGCCGGCAGCGATGCGTTCCGGCTCGTGGCCCATGGGACGCAGTGGCAAGATCCGCTGACGGACGACGGCTGGCTGGCGTATGAATCCCGCCGCCGCGGAGAGCTGGCGAAGATCAACCAAGCGCGGCGGCAGGAAGCGAGTAAGGAATACACGGCCTATTGGGAGCGGCGGCACGCGTGGGCGCGGGAAGTAGTTTCGGCGGACGGCACACGGAGTGTGCCTGCTGCGGGTTCAATCGACAACTATGCCGCCGCGGCTGCCAAAGCCGCCAGCAAACAGCCGCTGCCCCTGACCGATGACTGGTCGTTCGTGCGCCGCGTCTACGTCGATCTGATTGGCGTGATACCGACCGCCGCGCAGGCC
>DASRJP010000450.1:0-7698 GCA_035649415.1 Pirellulaceae bacterium
TGGCGAAGGCGTATTGACCGCAGCCGGAGGCAAACCTGCCTCCGGGTTTACACGGGGGAGCGGCGCTATGTCCGTCTTTCTGTTTACCCACCACGGGTACCGCAATTGGATGCCCGACCGAGAGGAGGGTTTTGTCCGCAAGGGAAAAGGAATGCGGCCACCCGACAATGAACTCAACGCCTATTGCCGGTTTGACGCTGCGGAGTCCGAGGTCACTTTTGATCACGCAGTTCAACGCGTCCTCATCGACGAAGCTCAGGTTGCCGCGGAAAAACAGAACTTTCGGCTGCACTTTGTTGCCACGGAAACGACGCATGCCCATGTGCTCGTGAGTTGGAAGGATGATCGTCCGTGGACTCGGCTTCGAGCATCGATCAAGTCGTCATTCTCACGGCGACTCAGCCGCGACATAAAGCGACGAACGTGGCTCTCGGAAAACGCCAGCCGGAGGCACGTGGAAAAACAAGATCATTTTGACTACCTGGTGAACGTCTATCTGCCCGACCATCGTGGTTGGAAATGGTGTGAGGGACGGGGAGCTTTTCTTTCTGGCGTCCAATCGAGCAACGATGCCGGTGCCCGCGCGCAGGGTAAACCCGGAGGCAAGTTTGCCTCCGGCTAAAAATGTCCATGCCCACCCTCGCCACTCATCGTCCCGTTCTGCTGATCACGGCCGCCTTCAGCCATTACGACGCCGCGCTGGAATGGGCCAAGCAAACCCTCGAGGCGGCTTGGGGACACGTCGCCCTGGAAAGCCCTCGCTTCGACCATCGCGAAACAACCTACTACGAAGCCACAATGGGGCCGGACCTGAAGAAGGTCTTCTTCGCCTTCGAGCGGCTCGTCGATCCAGCGACGCTCGCTGAGCGGAAACTCCAAGCGATTGCCTGGGAAGATGAGTACGGGCGGCGGGCGAGCCAATCCGAGCCGCGGCCGCTGAATATCGACCCCGGCTACCTGACCGAGGCCAAGCTGGTCCTGGCTTCGACCAAGGACCGCGATCACCGGATTTACCTGTCGCAGGGGATTTTTGCCGAGGTGACTCTCCATTTTCACCGCGGCCAGTGGGCCAGCCGACCCTGGACCTATCCCGATTATCAGCGGGCCGACTATCATGAATTCTTCAGCCGCTGCCGGGAATTCTTGCGGCAATCGTATCGTGAGTCGGCACGGGGCCAGGCGACAGGTCAGGAATGAATCTCTCCAGTCTCGTCATCTTCCTGGCGGGCGCCATCTTGCCGAGTTTTCTCATCACGCTCCTGGCGACGTACGGCATCCGCAAGAATGCTGCCCGCTTTGGCCTGATCGACAAGCCCAACGAACGGAAGGTCCATACGACGCCGACGCCGCTGGGGGGCGGATTGGGCATTTGGCTGGGGGTAGTCGCCACGTTTGCCGCCGGGCAACTGGCGCTGAGCCTGGTGACGACGCGCACCGACCTGGGGAGCCTCGTGCCGGAGTTTGCCCAGCCTCATTTGAGCGGGCTGGTCGATCAGTCGCCCAAGCTGTGGATTCTGCTGGGAGCTGGCACGGTGCTGGCGCTGTTGGGACTGATCGACGACCGCCGCGGCTTGCCCTGGCAATTCCGCCTGGCGGTGCAATTCGCGGTGGCCATCGCCTGTGTCGCGGGGGTGAATAACCTCCGGCTGACGGCATTCATCGACAACGTCTGGCTGACCGGAGCACTGTCGGTCCTGTGGATCGTGGCGCTGATCAATGCGTTCAACATGCTCGACAACATGGACGCCCTTTCCGGCGGCGTCGCCGCGATTGCCGCCGGCATCCTGGCGACTGTGATGCTGATCGCGCCCGATCCGGAGACGCGCGGCCCACAGCTTTTTGTGGCGGGATTTCTGCTGGTGCTGTTCGGGGCGATTCTCGGCTTTCTGTGGCACAACCGGCCACCGGCAAAGATCTTCATGGGGGACGCGGGGAGCTATTTTCTCGGCTTTTCCATTGCCGTCGCAACCTTGCTGGCAAGCTACACCGGCTATCAAGGCGGGCGTCAGCACGCCGTGCTAACGCCGCTGTGCGTCATGGCGGTGCCGCTGTACGACATGGTCACGGTAATTTTCATCCGCCTGAAGAATGGCAAGAGCCCATTTCACCCCGACAAGAACCATTTCTCGCACCGGCTCGTAGACCTGGGACTGACCAAGCCGCAGGCGGTCCTGACCGTGTATTTGACGACGGCCACGTGCGGCCTGGGAGCGCTGCTCCTGCACCGCGTCGATGCGGTGGGGGCCGTGATCATTATGCTGATGGTCGCGAGCGTGCTGCTGCTCATCGCGATCCTGGAGGCGACCGCACGACGGACAATCAGGAGGCAGGAGTCAGAGGTCAGGGGCCAGGAGCCAGGAGCCCGTGACGGTTGATGAGCAAGAGACGCCACGAGCGAAAGCAACATGCTGGCGGGAGCAGCTCGCTTCCAGGGCTGGCCGAGCGCTTGCATCCGCTGCTCTTGCCCGCGTCGATCGCTTTGCTGATCGCCACACACCTGATTCCCAGTGAGGCGGTTGCCCGCGACGGAACGCATGCCGTGCTCTGCATGGCGTGGTGCGCGCTTCTGCTCGCCTGGGGAACGGTGACCGCTTTTCTGCCTGACCCGCGAGTGCGATTCTCCTGGGCCGATGCCGCTCTGCTGGTCCTGATCGGACTGCATACGCTCAGCGGGTTCCTTCCGCGGGAAGGCGCCGTCACCCGCAATGCGCTCAACGTGGCCTGGCTGTGGATCAGCTACGGCATTGCCGCCTTCCTGCTGCGACAGCTATTGACCTCGGCCGTGCACGTGCGGGCGCTCTTGGCGGTGATGATCGGCCTGGCGATTTGTCTGTCGGCACACGCCTATTATCAATACTTCGTGGGCATGCCCCTGGTGCGCGCCGAATTCCAGGCCAATCCGCAGAAGGTCCTCGAGGAAGGAAACATACCGCTCGATCCCGATTCTCCGGTTCGACAGCATTTCATCGATCGCTTGCAGGCCCGCGAGCCGCTGGCGACATTCGCGCTAACCAATTCCCTGGCCGGTTTTCTGGCGCCGTGGATCGTGCTGACGGCGGGACTGGCGGTGATCGTGTGGCGGACAGGCCAATTCAAGTGGCAGTCGCTGGTGCTGCTCACGATTGCCTTGCTGCTATTCGGCTGCTTGCTGCTCACCAAGAGCCGCACGGCACTGCTGGCGGTGATATGTGGCGGCGTGTGCGCCGCGCTTGCGTCCCGCACGCTGGCCTGGGGGATCGATTGGCGTGTGCCGCCGGCAATAGCTGGCGTGCTGCTGGTGATGGGGCTTGCAGCCGTGGCAGTTGGCGGTCTGGACGTCCAAGTGCTCAGCGAGGCGCCTAAGTCGGTGCTCTACCGGCTGGAGTATTGGCGCTCGACGGCCGCGATGATTGGCGATTTTCCGCTCTGGGGCTGCGGCCCAGGGAATTTTCAGGACTATTACACTCGCTACAAGCTGCCGCAGGCGAGCGAGATCATTGCCGACCCACACAACGTCTTTTTGGAAGTCTGGGCCACGGCGGGAACAGGCGCGGTAGTTGCCCTCCTGGCGTGGATGGCGGCACTCACAGCGGCTCTAGGCCGCGCGCCAGCCGGCATCCCTCCGCAGCAAACTCCGTTCAAACTCGAAAAGCTGGCTGGGGGGAGTGAGATTCGTCGCGTTTATGTTGGCGCACTGGCGGGAATCGCGCTGGGTTTTGGCATGGCGTTCTTGACCGTGTATCCACTGTGGACGACGGTCAATGGCGGGCACATTGGCATCCTGCTCGTCGGGTTGCCTTTGGCCGGCGTGATCCTCTGGCATATACAGCCGTGGATACTCAGTGGGCCGCTGTCGCCATCACTGCCGGCGATTGGCCTGGTGACGCTGCTGGTGAATTTGCTGGCGGCCGGTGCGGCAAGTTTTCCCGGTGTTGTCAGCTCCGCATGGATCCTCTACGCCTGCGCTCTGTCCGCGGCCGAAGGTGGCGAGATTGGCTGGCCGTTATCGCGAACGTATCTGCCGGCACTGATTGTAGCGCCCTTGGCCATTGGCATCGCGTGTTTCTGGACCGAGTATTCTCCCGTCCTGCATCATCAGGCGCAGATGCACGAAGCGGAATTGCTGCTGGAGCCCCAGCGCTTGCGGCCGGTCCTGGTGGCCAAGGCGATCGAACGACTGGAGGCCGCCGCGCAGGCCGATCCGGCCAGCAGCGACCCCTGGGAGGAACTAGCCAGGCTCCATATACAACAGTGGCTGGCGGGCAATCGCGAGGCGTGGCAGAAATTCGTGGAAGCGGCTGACGCGTGGCGACAGCATCGCCCAGCCAGCCATCGGCAATACGCGCAGCGCGGCGCGTGGTACTTGCAAGCGTATCGCCATGCGGGGAGGCAGGAGGATCTAAAGTCGGCCCAGAAGGCGTATCAGGAGGCGGTCGATCGCTATCCAGCCAGCGCGCTGGGTCACGCCCAGTTAGCCTGGGTGCATCACCTGGCGGGCAATGCAGAGCAGGCACAGAGCCAGGCAGCAGTGGCGATCGATCTGGACGCGCGCAACCCGCATGCGGAGTTCAAGCTGCGTCGCAGCCGGCTGGTCGATCCTGTCCTGGAAGGCGACCCGCCCGGAATCTGGCGACTGGAGCGACGGGAGACCGCCGAACAGACGCTGACGGCGCTGCGTAAAGGATCTGTTGAAGCGCCCTAGCGCCTGGTTTGGCGCTGCCTCGCAGCGGCCAGGCCGCTATAGTGAACACTGGCTCGCTGAAGACGTTGTCTTTACGGGAAAATCGGAATGAGGACGCTGGCACTGGCGCTCGTCTGCCTGGTGGTGGGGATCGGTCTGGGCGTGTGGACTTCCGGCCGCAAGTTCGCCGGCGAAGTTCTCCCCACAAAGGCGTTTCTGGCCTATCTCGAGCAGCAGCGCGACCCGGCGGCGCGGCGTTCCGGCCCGCGGCTGGTGGTTGTCGGCTCGGAATTGCACGACTTTGGCAGCATGGACCTATGGGCCAAGGGGAAGCACACCTTTACCGTCCGCAACGACGGAACGGAGACGCTGCGGCTGGTGATCGGAAAGCCAACTTGTTCCTGCCTCGGAAGGAGTGGAGGAGAGCCGCTCAAGGAAGGAGACGTGATCGAAGTTCCGCACGGAAAGGATCAGCCAATCACGCTGGAATGGGAAATCAAATCCTCGCTTGAGCAGTTCAGCCAGTCGGCCCCGTTTACGACAAATGACCCTGGCCGGCCCAGCCTGGTGCTGGCGATCATGGGCCGCGTGGAAGATTCGATCGTGACCAGCCCAGAGACGGTCGTGTTTCGAGAAGTTCCCACGTCGGTCACGGTCACGGAGGACGTGCGTTTGGAAACCAGTCAGATCGATCCGCTGAAAATCACCGAGCACCGCTGGCTCAAGCCTGAAACGGCCGGCTTCTTTGAAGTCCGCTTCGAGCCGGCGCCTCCCAAGAGTGGGGCCAAGAAATCGTCCGCCGTAAATGTCTTGATCACGCTCAAGCCCGGACTGCCGCTGGGGAGTTTCGACCAGACGCTGGTGGTGACCACCAACATGGCGCCCGACGTGCCGCCGCTGCAAATTCCGATCCAGGGGACAATCGTCGGCGACATCTCCGTTTTTGGACCCGGCGTCACAGGCAGCACCAAGACGCTCCGCCTGGGAGATATTCAATTGGGGGCGGGAGCGAAGCGAACGTTTCACGTGCTGGTCAAAGGGCCGCATCGCGACCAGACGAGTATTTCCCTCGCGCGATCGGAGCCCTCCAATTTGCGAGTGCAAGTCGGTCAGCCTGATGCAAGCAACGATCGTGTACGTATCTTCCCCATCACGGTCGAGGTCCCAGCGGAAGCGCCGGCGATCAACATGATGGATGAAGAGGAAGGGCGGTGCGGCCGTATTCTGCTGGAGACGACGCATCCCACCATCAAGCAGGTGGAAGTGCGCGTGCTGTACCTCATTCGCGAATGAGCGCCGCGGCGCGGCATTAGGTTCGTCCAATTCGCCTCACGGATGAAGTCATGAGCGTGAGAACGTCGTCGGCTCCACTAGTGGAAACGGTTCTGCTGGGCATACTGTGCGGCCCGCTAGCGGCAGGATGCGGCTCGGCACCCAGCGGCACAAAGGACAGCGACAGCGGCGGGGCTGCTTCGACCGCCTCGCCGCAAGACAGTGGCAAGGGGCAGACGGCGGCGGATTCGAATGAGAAAGACTCAAAGGAAACTTCGTCGACGGACGACGGCCCCAAGCCGCCGCCACTGTTCGACGGCTGGCAGAAGCCCACACTGGCGCTGTTCATCACGGGTCAGCAGATGGGATACATCGAGCCATGCGGTTGTACCGGCTTGGCCAATCAAAAAGGAGGACTGGCGCGGCGCGCGACCCTGCTCAAGCAGTTGCGCGAGGAGAAAGGCTGGCAGGTCGTGCCGCTGGACGTCGGCAATCAGGTGCGGCGTTACGGCCGCCAATCGGAAATCAAGTTTCAGCGGACAGCCGAAGCGCTGCGGATGATGGGCTATCGCGCTGTGTCGCTGGGAGCGGATGACTTGCGGCTTACGCCCGGAGAGCTTTTTGCGGGCACCAATCCAGACGAGAAGCCCAGCATCTTCACGGCTTCCAACGTGGCCATCCTCGACCGCATGTATACGCCTCCTTGGCAAGTGGTTGAGGCCGCCGGCCGGAAAATCGGCGTCGTCAGCGTGCTGGGCGACTCACTGCGAAAGAAAATTGAAGGGGACGAAATTGTCCATGAGCCAGCGGCCGAGTCCGTCCGCGCGGCGGCCGAGAAGCTCAAAGCGGATGGCTGCGGTCTGCTGGTTCTCCTGGCGCACACGTCCTTGGAGGAATCGCGCGAGCTGGCCAAAGCGGCACGTAACTTCGACCTGGTGATTACGGCCGGCGGCCTCGGCGAGCCGACGCTCGAGATGGAAAAGATTCCCGGGACCAAGGCCCAGATGGCGCAGGTCGGCACCAAGGGCATGTACGCGGGCGTCGTCGGCATTTTTGACGATCCGCAGATGCCGCTTAGGTATCAGCGGGTGCCGCTGGATAGCAGCTACCCCGACGCGCCCGAAATGCTGAAGCTCCTGGCCGACTATCAGGAGCAACTGCGGCGCGAAGGGCTGGCCGGAGCGGGCGCCAGCGAGCAGCCTCATCCCAGCGGTCGGAAATTCGTCGGCACCGCCAAGTGCGGTGAGTGCCACCTCAAGGCGCTGGCCGTGTGGGAAAAAACGCCTCACGCCCATGCCACGGACTCGCTCGTCCGCCCGACCACCGGCCGCGGGGATATTCCGCGGCATTTCGATCCGGAGTGCCTGAGTTGCCACGTGACGGGGTGGGAGCCGCAAAAGTTCTTTCCCTTTCGATCGGGCTATCTGAGCCTGGAAAAGACGCCTCACTTACAGCACAACGGCTGCGAGAACTGCCACGGCCCGGGATCAGCCCACGTCGCGGCGGAAGAAGGAGAGGGCAAGCCCAACGAGGAGATGATTGCCAGGTTGCGGGAGAGCATGCGTCTGCCGCTGGCGGGGGACAAGGCCAAACACAAGTGCCTGGAGTGCCACGATCTGGACAATGACCCGCACTTCAAGTTCGAGGAGTACTGGCCGAAGATTGAGCACGTGGGCAAGGACTAGCGCGCAGCCGCCGCCCCAATCCCAGGCGCCGCTTACGAGCCCATGCCTGCCAGGGCTTCGTCCGGAATGCTGTAATTGGCC
>DASRJP010000451.1:0-23031 GCA_035649415.1 Pirellulaceae bacterium
GCCAAAAAGGGAAAGCTCCCGCGGCTCAAGCCGGGCGACAAAGTGATCGTCGATTGGTCGGGCGAGCAAGTCGGCGAATTCGTCGAGTACACCGGCACCGGCTGGCTCAAAGTCAAAGTCAAAGGGGCCACGGGGGCCGAGCAAACTCCCGTTTTTCCGCCGGACAGCGTGCGGCTGCCACCAAAATCAGAAACGAGACCCGCGGCCGGCGCCGGACTACACACTTGGGTCGATACCACCGGCAAGTACAAGACCGAGGCCACATTTCTGAGATTGGCAGATGGCAAAGTCGAGCTGAAGAAAACCGACGGAACCATCGCCAAAGTGCCGCTTGATAAGTTGAGTGCCGCCGATCAGGAACTGGCCAAGAAGTTGGCAGAGGCGGATGCCGCGGCCGGCCGCGACCCCAACGATCCGTTTGCCACCACCGAGCCAGCCGAGCCGGGCACATCCGCCGAACCGGCCGAGCCGGCCCCCGCCCAGCCAGCTAACCACACCGATACTCAGAATCCGGCTAACCTCAAGGTCACCGAACCCAACCGGGGCGGCGACAGCGAGGTGCTGCTGGACGACTCCGTCCGCGAAGGAGGGCTGACCGCCGACCCAGAGCCGGCCAATGCTGTCTCCCTGGCCAGCCGCGGCATTCCGCTTTCCAAAACGGTGCCCGGCAAGGAAGGGCCAGCCGGCGGCTTCTTCGAACATTCCAAGTTGTTCGCCGTATCGCCGTCCGGCGGTAGCGCGGTCATCGCGCTTGTCGATGAGTCGCCGGGTACGGAGCGTTTCACGCGCCTGGAGCGGTGTGATCTGGCCGCGGGCAAGTCGCTGGGTAGCAGCGAGCTGAAGGGAAATTCGGTCCCGCTGGATGCCGATCCCACCGGCCAGTTCATCGTCTGCCGTAGCGACAATTTCCACATCGGCACGCACGGCCGCGTGGACATCTTCGACGTTTCGCAAAGCCAACCCAAGCATGTCATCAGTTGGCTTCCCTATGGCGATCGAGACTGGGGACAACGCGACGTGCAGTTTGCATCGTTCCTGGACAACAGCCACATCTGCACGGTCGATGGAACGGGCAAGCTGACCGTGTGGGACGTGGGTCAATCCAAGGCGCTCTACTCAGTCGCAACCTTTCAGGGCTCGACTCCCGCGGTCAGCGGCACAGGCAAGTACCTGGCCGTTCTGACGAAAGGGGGCATTTACGTGCTCGACTCACTCAGCGGCAATCCGCTGGCGCGACTTGTCGGCCAGCCTGGCTATTTCCCGCGGCTGTCGTTCCGACCGGACGGGCAGCAGCTCGCCTGCGTCTCAAGCGGCATGATCCAGGTGTGGGACGTGAAGTCGGGTCAGACGGTACACGACGTTTATCTGCCGACGCAGTTCGCCGCGAGCACGATCGCCTGGCCGTCGGACGGCTACATGTTGCTCAACGGCGGGTCGCTGGTCGATCTGACGCGGCGGATCGTCCTTTGGCAGTACAACGGCGGCAGCGAAGTCGGAGCGACGGTTAATGGACGGCAGTTGTTCGTAGCCAAAAACAGCGACCATAGCGCGGCGCTCGTTCATACGCCGCTGCCGCACGGCGAAGCCAAACGGCTGGCTGGCACGCTCGAACCCGATTCGCTTCTGGCGATCAAGCCGGGAACGCAGATTTCCGTTCGGATTGCCGTCGCCATGACGCCGCAAGAGCAGCAGCAGATTTACGATGCGCTGGTCAAGCGGCTGACGGTCAACGGCATCGCCGTGGTACAGAATGCGAACGTCATTCTGCACGCCACCACCGAGCAAGGGGAAACCAAGACGGTCGAGTACCGCACGATTGGCCGCGGCTTTGGCACCGAGAGCGCCACCGTCACGCAGCAGATCCAGAAACTGACCTTTACAGAAAATGGCAAGACGCTGTGGCAGGCGGTTCAGGTCAAGGACGCACCGTTTTTTCTGCATACCGGCGAGAAGGACCTCAATGCGGCAGTGGCGGCGCAGACTCGACCCGACGTGGCGTTCTTCACCAACATGGTGCTCCCCAAGCACCTGGCCCGGCCGGGGCCCAAGACTGGGGGCGCCTACGGCGAAGCCAACCTGACGCCGCAGGGCGTACAATAAACGGCAGGCACACCCCGTGTCCCCAGGGGATTTCGGGAACCATTCGACATGAGAAGACCCATCCGGCCGCCGGATGGGTCTTTTTTTTGGCGCCTGGATTCCGCGAGCGTCGCGCGAACCGGCCGTTTTTCGGGCTAGTCTTTAGGAATAGTCATTTCAGGGGACGCGGTGATTTCTGGCCGCGGAACCCTCATCCAGTCATGGCGGAAACGGAACGGGACATGGAACTGCTTCGCACGGAATTGCCGGATAGCTTGTCGATCGCGCAGCCGGTCGTATTGCCGCACCAGGACGAGGCTCCCGCGAGCGCAGCGACCGCCGCAATCGACATTCCCCGGGAGGCGCTCGCCCAGCTTCAGGAATTCTACGACCAGGGGCTGCTCCTTTCGGCGCATTGCGCTGCGCAGAAGCTGGGGGAGTACCGCCGGTGGCGCGGCGCTGGCGCACTGGTCCTGGCTGGACGGCTGACTTCTCACCTGGGTGCGCCCAAACTGGCCTCCGCGCTGATGTGCCTGGCCTGGCGGAGCAACCGTGAGCATCCCGAGGCGACCTATTTCTACGCACTGGATCGCTTTCGTCGCCGCGGTCCCTACGCGGGCCGGCAGTTTTTGCGCAAAGTGGGCGAGCTGCCCGGTCTCCCGTCGGCGGACACGCTGTCTTCCTGGCACGCCATGCAAGCGGAAGTCGCGGCCATGCTCCGCGATTTCGATGCGGCGGAAGCCTCGCTGGCCCGGGCGGTGCAAATCGCGCCCGCCAGTCCCTGGCTCCAGGTGTGCCGGTCCTTTGTGCTCGAGCAGGAGGACCGCTACGACGAGGCGCTGGCGGCGGCGCAGCAATCGCTTGCTCTGCGTCCCTGGTACCGTCCCGGCGTACAGAGTGCGGCGCACTTGCTGTCGCTGCTTGCACGCGACGACGAGGCGCTGGCCTTGCTCGCCGAAGCTTCCGAGCGCTTCGAAAACTCCGGCGTCACCGCGCAACTTCACACGCTACAGATGGAGCTCAAGCAGTACGAGTTGGCAGCCGCTAGTCTAAAGCGGTATGTCGAACTGGCGCCGCTGGCCGAAAAGCCGGTTGCGCAATGGGTCGCCGCGCAGCGCTCGGAAATCGCTTACCACCTCGGAAACGTCGACGAGGCGATTGCCCGGGCAAAGGAATCGGAAGCGGAGTATTTTCTTGAGATCGCCCGGCGGCTGGAGGATCCGTCGCGCGCCGCGGCCGGCCGCGTGCTCCTTCCCGTCGGCTTCGTGCGGCAGCACCGACTCACCTGCGGACCGGCGACGCTGGCGGCCATCGGCGCTTTCTGGAAAATGCCGGTGGACCATCTGCAAGTGGCCGACGCGATCTGCTACGACGGAACGCCTCACCTCAGCGAGCGGAAATGGGCCGAGGACAACGGCTGGATCGTGCGCGAGTTCTCCGTCACGGAAGAGTCCACGGCGCAGCTCCTGGACCGCGGCATTCCCTTCACCTTCACCACCGTCGAACCTACCAACTCGCACTTGCAGGCGGTGATCGGCTACGACGGCCGACGCGGCACGATCAGCATCCGCGATCCGTTCGAGCGGCATTCTCGCGAAGGCCTGACCGACAAAGTGCTCGAGCGATACGCGCCGTTTGGACCGCGGGGGATGGCGCTCGTGCCGCTTGCGCGTCGCGACCTGTTGGAGCAGCTCGCTCTGCCTGACGCGGCCCTGTGGGACCAGCTCCACGAGCTGGACGTCGCGCTCAACGTTCATCAGCGGCCGATTGCCGAGCGCGTCTTCGAGCGGATGGTGGCCGCCGCGCCGGACCATCGCTTGACGCTTGAGGCACGGCGGCACCTGGCGATCTACGACGGCAATCCGACCCAGCAGCTCGCAGCAGTCGATGGTCTCTTGGCCCAGTTCCCGGAGAACCAGCGGCTACTCATGGAGCGGATGGCCCTGCTGCGCAATCAGGTGCAGCGCGACGAGCGCCTGGCGATGTACCGCGACCTGTGCAACCGCAAGGACTCGCATCCTGTCTTCTGGCAGCAGTACGCCGGCGAGCTGCGGGCCGACGCCCGCTGGCACGACGACGCAGTTTGGCTGTTGAAGCGGGCGATCCGCCGCTGGCCGATGGAGGCCTCCAATTACTTTCTGCTGGCCGGCGTCTACTGGGACCAGCGGCGATTCGACGAAGCCAAGGAGCTGCACCGACTGGCAGCCTCGCTCGAAGACAAGAACGAGTCATTCGCCATCAGCTATTTCCAGGCGACGGTCTATCTCAAGAAAACCGACGAGTCACTGTCGTTTCTCCGCGGGCGCTTTGAGCGATTTGGACGCAAGTCGAGCAACCCGGCCACGACGCTGGCCTACTGCCTGCTGCAACTGGAACGCACCAGCGAGGCGTTCGACGTGCTGAAGCGCGCGATCGCGCTGCGGCCCGACGACGGTGAATTGCTCCTTTATGCCGCGGACACCTACAGCAGCGCCAGCCTGGAGCAAATGCCGCAAGGTTTGGCGCTCTTGGCCGAGGCGAAGGCCAAGAGCGCGCCTGGTTCGTGGCTGCGGACGGCGGCCCGGCTGTCCCATTTGGAAGGGCGGTCGCAGGACGCCCTCGCGCATTGGCGGGAGCTACTCGCGCTTCAGCCGCTGGCCATCGACGCCCAGCGCGGGGTGGCGCAGCTCCTGGCGGAAACGGAAGGCCCGGCCGCGGCGCTGGCGCATCTGGCCGAACAGGCCGATCGGTTTCCTCATCACCAGCCGCTGTTTGAGCTGTGGGCCGAATGGTCGCGCTCGGAGCCGGACGAGGCGCGCGAACCGGTTGTGCGCCGCCTGCTGGCGATCAATCCCGATCACGCCTGGGGCTGCCGCGAGCTGGCGATCCTGCTGGCCAACCGCGGGGAGCTGGCCGAAGCCTGGCGTTTGACCGAGACAGCGCTGCGCATCGAGCCGAACAATCCTTCGTCGGTCCACATGCGCGCGTATCTGCTCAAGCTCGAGGACCGGCTCGACGAAGCGCGGCAAGTCTTGCGGGATGCGATTCGCTTGTCGGTGGACGCCGACTATGCCGTGAGCAATCTGCTGGAACTGTCCCCGACGCTGGCGGAGCGGCGGGAAGTGCTCAAGTTCGTGATGCAGGAGCTAAAGCAGCAGGTGATCTTTGGCGACGGGCTGCTGGCGTTCAGCTCGCATGCCCACGGCGTCATGGAGAACCAGGAGCTTTTGGAGTTGCTCCGCGAAGCGAACGCGGCCCGGCCCGATCTGTGGCACGCCTGGTCGGCGCTGATCGTGCAGCTTCGCGACATGCAGCGGCCGCAGGAGGCAGCACCCCTGGGGGTGCAGGCGACGGAGCGGTTCCCGCTGATGCCGCGACTGTGGCTGGATCGCGCCTCGGTGGAGCGGGCGCTTGGCAATCGCCATGCGGAGCTGGCCTCGCTGGAGACGGCCCTGCGGATCAACCCCCGCTGGGACGCCAGCATCCGCGCCCTGTGCGATTTTCACGAGCGGCAGGGAGATTTTGACAAGGCCCGCGATCTGCTCAAACGAGCCGTCACGCTGCACCCACTCGACGGCGACCTGCAAGTCGAGTGGGCTCTGGCGCTGTGGAATGCCGGCGAGCGGCAGGCGGCATTCGACCAGGTGTGTCAAACGGTGCGGCTGGAGCCGGGAAATCAGCGCGCCTGGGACTGCTTGAACTATTGGGCTGACCAGCTTGGCTGTCCGGAGACGGCCCTGGAGAAGGCCCGCGAGCTGACGCAGCAGCGCGGCGGCGAGGCCCGCTCGTGGCTAATGCTGGCCCGGCTGCTGGATGCGCCCGATCAGCTCTCGCATCGGCTCGAAGCGTGCGACAAGGCGCTGGCCCTCAACCCCCGCTGCATCGACGCTCACGACCTGCGGGCTCGCGGTCTGGAAGCGGCCGAGCGGTGGGAGGAGGCCCTCGCAGCGTGCGAGCCGGCGGTTTTCGGCGAACATGTCCCGAGCGAACTGAGGGCCCGCAAAGCGTGGATCGAAGCCGACCGGGGAAATCTCCCCCGGGCGATCGAGCTGATCCGCGCCGTTCTGCTCGACGACCCGGCGTTTTACGGCGCGTGGGAAAAAATGTGCGACTGGGCTCGGGACGCCAAGAACCACGCGGCATACGCGGAGGCCGCCCAGGCGCTGGTCCATCTCAGCCCGCAGTACGAGGTGCCCTACGGCTATCTGGGCGAGGCCCGGATTCTCAATAACGATCGGGCCGGCGCCATGGAGGCCTTCGCGCGAGCGCTGGAATTGAATCCTCACTACGACTTCGGCGGCAACTGGTTGTTCGACCTTCAGATCGAAGACGGCAAGCTCGATGAGGCGGCAAAGACCCTGGACGTCATGCGGCACTCGGAGAATCCGTACGTCATCGCCCGGCGGGCCATCCTGGCGGCACGCCGGTACGAAAAGGCCGCGGCATTGGATCTGCTTCAGCAACTTTGCGTCACGCCGTCCGAATCGCCGTGGACCGTCGCCGCTCCCGTCGAGGAGATGCTCAAAGACGGTTGGCGGCGAGCGAGCTGGCAAAAGGAGGTGGCACAGGTCCTGGAAGATGCGATCGCCAAGGAGGATGTGATTCCGGAAGTCGGCGCCCAGTGGGGAGCGCTGATGGCGTCGGAAAGGCGGCCGCTCAAAGCCGAGCAGTTTGTTCCGATGCTGGAGCGCGGAGCGATCGGCGAGCGCGCGATTTACGCTTATATGGACCGATTGCAGCATGAACGCCAGGCCGACCAGGTCGTGCGATTCGCGCGGCAGGCGTGGCCGGTTTTGCGCCAGCACTTCTGGGCCTGGGCCTCGATCGGCATGGGGCTGGTGCGCATCGGGCGATACGACCTGGCGCTGCCGTGGCAGGCGCTGTGGCGCGAGTTTCCAGACGCGCAGCCATGGATGCTGGTCAACGTGGTCGAGGCGCTGCGTGCCGCCGGTCGGGACGACGAGGCCCGAGAAGTGAGCCGAGCGGCACTGGCGCAGAATGAGACACCCTCGCATCCCTATCACCGTATCTGGCTGGCCGGGGACGCCGTGCTCAACGGCGAGCCGGACGCAGCCCGCGACTACGTGCAAAAATGTGGGGACGTGCAACTCGGCGAGCACTACCAGTTCCAAAAATCGCTCGTCGAGTGCGCTCTGGAAATGCATGCTGCGGCGCAGGATGGCACAGCGCCGGCCGCTTTCGCGGCGGTCAGGCGCAAACTGGCCGCGGCCCGCCGTGCGTTCGCGAGCTATGAGTCCGAACCGGCGCGGCGAAAGCTGTATTGCCGGACGCTGGCGCTGGTGGCGCGCCTGCGCGGCACCCAGCTGGCCAGGCTGTGGTACTGGTGGAAGGTGCTCGTAGAATGAGCCCGCTACCGTGCGCTCATCTCGTGCACCATCTCCACCAAGGCCATCGCATTTTCCACCGGCGTCTGCTGCACCACGCCGTGTCCCAGGTTGAAGATGTGTCCCGGTCGGCCCGCGGCCTGATCGAGAACTTCCTTCGCCCGCCGGCGGATTTCGTCCTTGTCGGCAAGTAAGACCAGGGGATCGAGGTTCCCCTGCACGCACCGGTCGTAGCCGATCGTCCGCCAGGCATCGTCCAGCCGCACCCGCCAGTCAATGCCGATGATGCTGCCGCCGGCTTGCGCCAAGAGCGGCAACTGGGACGGATTGCCTGTGGCGAAGTTAATTACGGGCACTCCGGAAGTAATGCCGGCGATGATTTTTTTGACGTACGGCAGCACGTAGCGGCGATAGTCATCGGGGCCGAGGCAGCCGACCCAGGAATCGAAGAGTTGCACCGCCTGGCAGCCGGCGGCAATCTGGGCGTTGAGATATTTCGTGACGGCCCGGACCAGGCGATCCATGAGCGTTTTCCAGGCTGCTTCGTCGCGGTACATGAGTGTCTTGGTATGCAGGAAGCTGCGGCTGGCGCCCCCTTCGATCGTGTAGCTGGCCAGCGTAAAGGGGGCACCGGCGAAACCGATGAGTGGAATGTCGTCGGGCAGGTCGGCCCGGGTTTGCTTGACCGTCTCGAAGACGAAGTTGAGCGACTCGATTTGCTCCAATTCCAGCACACGATCGACGTCGGCTGGCGCACGAACTGGATTGTAGATAACCGGCCCTTCCCCCTTGGTGAAGTCGAGCTCCATTCCCATCGGCTCGAGGATGGGAAGCAAATCCGAGAAGATGATGGCTGCATCGACGCCGAGCTTCTTCACGGCCGTGCACATCACCTCGCTGCATAGCTGCGGATTTTTGCACAGCTCGAGGAAGCTCGTCTGGCCGCGGACCTGGCGATACTCCTCCATGTAGCGCCCCGCCTGCCGCATCAGCCAGATCGGCGTGTAGGGCACGCTCTCCCGGCGGCACGCCTTCATGAATGGGCTGTCGTACCACGGCGCGTTTTTGTCGTGCGCGTCGCTGGCAGGGCTGGAGAGCGTCACGTGAATCCGCCGCTTGCGGGGCAGGATCTCGCCCGCCTTCTCCGCCGCCGCCATCACCAGCGGCCCCATTTTGGGATGCTCGGGCTCGATATCGACGGCAATCTCGTGATCGCGAAGCATCTCGCTCGTCGTCGGGCCGATCGAGCAGACCACCGTCTGTTTGAGACTGTCGTGCAGCGACTCGCCGATGCACAGCTTCTCGGCAACCCGCAGCATGTTCACAACCTGGTGGGCCGACGTGAACAGCACCACGTCGCGCTCGCCCGCCGCGATCCCCCGCACGTTGTTTTCCAGCGGCGCCGAATCGGCGGGCAGGTCCCACTGGTAGACCTTCACCTGCACGACTTTCGCGCCGCGGGCCTCCAAACCGGCAATCAAGCTGCGGTTGCTGATGCCATATTCCTGCAGGCCAACGTGCTGGTTGGCAATGGGAATGCCGGCGTCGATCGTGGCGAGCAGCTCGCGCCAGGTGTTTGGCTCGGGGACTTTGTGCGTCGGTTTGAGTCCTACTTCCGCCATCGCCGCGACCGGCTTGGGCCCGCGGCAAATGGTCACAATGTCCGCCAGTGAATCGAGGAATCGCTGCCGATCGACGTGCTTCTCCACCGCGGCCAGCAAGTGCCGAAAGCCGACGCCCGTGAGAAAGATCATCACGTCGATGCCGCCGGTGATCAGCCGGTGGGCAAAATCGACCGCTTCCGAGTTTTTCTCCAGCGGCACTTCGCGCATGGAGGGGCTGACGAAGGGCTTTCCGCCGAATTTTTCGATCAGCCGCTCCATCTCGGCGGCATTACGGCTCTCAAGGGCAGCGACTTTGAGACCGGCAAAACGGACTGATTCATCGGTCATAGGGCCATGCTACTTGGCGGAATCGCAGGCAGAAAGGACTTGATTAGGCAGCAGGCTACTTCCAGCCCCTCGGAATTGGAGGTGTCAATCGAGTCGTCTCGAATCACGAAGTTTATTTTTACCGTTATGGCACAACAACCATCTGTTTTACGCACATTACCTATCGTGCTCATTTTTTCCATTCTGCTTGATTTGCCCAATTGAATTCGCTAGCATCCCCCCCGCTCTGCTCCCTCTGTCGAACGTCCTTTTTTCTTCTCGGGAGATTATTCCAGCGATGTCTACTCGCCTCCTCACTCGCGCGCATTCTCGAAGTATGAAAGCACACCCACGCGCTCGTCGTCTCTTCCTCGAGCAGATGGAACCGCGGACGCTTCTGTCCACCTTCTCGAATTTCACGCCGATCACAATCAATGACGCTGCCGCGGCTACGCCGTACCCATCCAACATCGTGGTTGCCGGCTTTCCGGCCGGCTCGACCATCGACAAGGTCACGGTCACCATCCACAACTTCAGCCACACCTTTCCCCAGGACGTAGACATGTTGTTGGTCGGCCCCGGTGGGCAGAATGCCATCATTTGGTCCGACGTGGGCGGCGACTTTGGCGTATCGGCGGACAATTTGCTCACGATCACACTCGACGACGCAGCCGCCTCCTTCTTGCCCGACTCTACCAGCCAGCTTACCCCTGGCACCTTCCGACCGACGAACATCGTTCTTGATGGATTCCCGGCCCCGGCGCCCTTGCCCGCTGGCGGCTCGTTCCTCTCCGTCTTCAACGGAGGCGATCCGAACGGCACGTGGAGCCTTTATGTGGTGGACGATTTAGCTGCCGGAAATGGCGCCATCAGCGGCTGGTCGCTGAACATCGCGACGGAGGCAGAGGCCAACTTGCGGATCACCAAGTCGGCCAGCAGCGACGTCGTCATCGCGGGGGAAGAACTGTTCTACAACATCCATGTGTTCAACGAAGGGCCGAACACGGCAATCAACGCGGTGGTGACCGACACGCTGCCGACCGGCGTGGTGTTCCTGGGCGATACTGCCATCACCACTCCACCCGGCGGATGCACGGGCACAACCACGCTCACCTGCAATCTGGGGAACATTCCTGCTTTTGCCAGCCGAGATTTCAAAATCAAGGTGCGAGTCCCCCCCGACTTCGTTGCGCTGGAACCCGACGGCACCAAGACCATCATCAACACGGCGACCGTTTCGAGCATCAGCGACAGTGATCCATCCGACGACACATCCAGCGTTGCGACATTCGTGGAGGAAAAGGCCGACCTGCGCATCACGAAGATCGTGGAACCTGCTGTCGAGGCGCCCGCTGGGACATACGGAGTGCTCGGTGATACATTCACCTACACGATTTATGTGGACAACCTCGGCCCCAGTGCGGCGAGGAACGTCACCATCCGCGACACGTTGCTCAACAGTACGATTTTTGGCGGCCATGACATCACTATCCAGAGCTGCGCCTTCTCGGTGTCGCAGGGGGGCGGAGCGATCACGCAATTCTCCTGCACCACAGGTCCGGTCGTCGAGACGCAGTTCGGCACCGACATCGGCACTTTTGCCACGAATTTTCTGATGCCGTTTGGACGTGACGCGATGGGCGATGTGGTGGGTCGGCTCCGCGGGTCGTTCCGTCTGAGCGTCAAGGACGGTGCAGACGTAACGACCTTCACGCGCGTGTTTTCTTCCACTCCCGACCCTGAGTCGTCGAATAACGATTCCACGGTAAATATCAAGGTCACTCCCGTCGCCGACATACAGGCCTTTTCCGTGTTTGGGGCCGAGGTACAGGTGAATGGCCTGCCGGGCAACATCTTCAACTCCAATGTGGTGACGCCCATGCCCGATCCGGCCTGCTGCAACTTCGGCGGGACGACGGTGACGGCCGGTCGGAGAATCCAGTGGGACACGTCCATCCTAAATGCCGGGCCATCGTCGGCCGAGAACGTAAGGATTGAGGTGCTTCTTCCCTTCGGCGCGAGCATCATTGAAAACACGCTGACGGGCGTGCCGAACCCAGGCGGGGTGCCCGGCCGGTGCTTCACTGAGTCTGCAGGAGAACTGCGCACGAAG
Organism: Pirellulaceae bacterium; assembly: GCA_035649415.1. GTDB lineage: Bacteria > Planctomycetota > Planctomycetia > Pirellulales > Pirellulaceae > DATKDU01. The sequence continues at coordinate 11,448 of DASRJP010000451.1, forward strand.
GCGATTTGCGTGTATCCGACCTTGAAAGGGCCTGGCACCGACCCGGTGACGCCGGGAGATTCCGCGGCGATGAGATTCCTGGTGCTCGTGGATCCCAGCTTGCCGGTGGGGACACAACTCTCCTTCGATTCGATCGTCAGCTCGGATACGTTCGACCCAAATCTGTCGAACAACATCACGTCGATCCAGTTCGACACGAACGCCTTTGCCGATTTGTTGATCACCAAGACCGACGCGCCCGACCCGGTCCTGGCGGGCAACGACCTGACGTACACGCTCACGGCCACGAACCGCGGGCCGAGCGACGCGCAGAACGTGCAGATCACCGATACGACTCCCGCCAACACGACATTCAGCTCGGCAATACCAAGTCCGGGAGGCTTCTGCGTGACGCCTGACGTCGGTGAAATCGGCACGATTTCCTGCACGTGGAGCGAAGCCACCGATCCCGCGGGCTCGCGGTTTGTGATCTTGCAATTCCATGTCGATTCCAGCACCGCGGACGGCACCATCATTAGCAATACGGCGTCCGTCAGCGCCAGCACCCCCGACCCGTTCTTGGCGAACAACTCCGCGCTGGTGACGACCACGGTCGATGCCCAGGCCGACCTCGCCATTGACAAGTCGAGCAACCAACAAAAGGTCGATACCGGCACGCAAACCAGCTTCACCATCTTTGTCGAGAACTTGGGGCCGTCCGACGCGGTGAATGTCGTGGTCGTTGACACCCTGCCCGTCGGGGTCACCTTCGAGACCGACACTGACTCGTGCGTCGAGGGTCCTGTGGGGACGCTGACCTGCTCACTGGGAACCCTTCAGCCCGGCGAGAGCCGGACGTTCGACATCTTCGTGTTCGTCGATCCCTCCTTGCCTCCCAACACGGAGCTGACCAATACGGCCACGGTCAGCAGCGACACCCCGGACCCGGATTTGTCAAACAACACCGACACGAGCACGATCCTGGCGCTCCGCACGGACACCGACCTGCAAATCACCAAGGATGCTCCGGCGACAGCGGAGATCGGGACGCTGATCACGTACACGATCACGGTCACCAATGTCGGCTCGATTCCCGCGACAAATGTTGAAATGAAAGACTTCCTCCCCGTCGGCCTGCGTCCGCAGAGTTATTCCCCCAGCGTCGGCAACTGCCTGGCGGGAGTGGTCGGCGACGCGCTGCGCCCCACGCTCTGCAATCTGGGGACATTGGCCCCCGGCGACAGTGCCGAGATCATCGTCGAGGCGCTGGTGGCCAACAACGTGAAGGATCTAAAGCAGCTCTTCAATGACGCCCTCGTGACCAGCGCCGAACCGGATACCAATCCGGAGGACAACCTGGTCCATTCCACGACAACGGCCATTCAGACCGCCAATGGCAACGTCTCGGCCAAAATCTTTGGCGGGAATCTGGTGGTCACGGGGGACATATTCAACAACAAGCTGCGGATTGAAGCCGCGCCGGAGGCGGGCCCGGATGCCTTCCGCATCACCCCTTTCGGCGGCACGAAGCTCAACGGCCGGTTCGAGTCGTACCAGGTGCACGGCGTGCGGCTGTACGCCTCGTTCAATATGCAGTCCGGCAATGACGGCCTGTTCTTCGACGGCCCCCTGACCCTCCGCAAGAGCTTGAACATCACCCTGGGGCAAGGAAACGACAGGGTCGAGTTCTTCGATACAATCGTCCGCGGCAATACGCACATCGTAGCCGATGGCGGAGCGGACACGATTGTCGCCGTCGATGCGCTGTTCGGCGGGCGAGTCGATTTCCGCATGGGTTCGGGGGCCGACGACGTGTCGATCCTGAACTCGAAGTTCAACAGCGCGCTCGATATCCGCACGGGGAGCGCCAAGGATACGGTCACGATCGAAAGCTCGCAGGTGGTGGGCAAGCTGCTGGTGCTCAACGAGAGCCACAGCGACCTGGTGACGCTCATTGACTCGGTCTTCTCCTCGTTCGTCGAGCTGCAGGGGGGCACGGGCCTGGACACGCTGGATGCCGGGCCGTCCCGCGGCAACACGTTTGTCAAGGGCAAGACCGTCAAGAGCTTTGAGGTGATCCTGCCGTAAGGCGGCGGACCAGCTCCATCGACGACTTAGAACCACCGCGGTTGCCACTGGCGGCTGCGGTGGCTTCGTTTTGGCATGCGAGCAATCCTACCGCCCCCGCGAGGTTCGGGTTAGGATGGAGCTTCGTTCCTCCCGCCTAACCCATCTCCCGCCATGCCCGATTCGCTTTTCGATCAGCTTCAGTCCGATCTGGCGCGCGGCGGTTCAGACGCCGTTCTTGCTACGGTGGCCGATACGCTTCGCGCAGAGAAGAAGTACCACGAGCTGTTCGAAGCGCTGAAAATGCAGGTGCGGCGGAAGCTCGCCCTGCCGGTGACATATACCAGCGGCGGCGACGACTTGCCGGAGGAGAAGCGGAATCAGCTCGAGGCAGGGCTGCTAGCCGCCTGCCGCGAGGTGGGAACGCTCCTCCTTACGCAGGGGAAGATTCGGGAAGGTTGGATGTACCTGCGCCCGGTCGGCGAGCGGAAGGAAGCGGCGGCACTGCTCGCCGACATCGAGCCCGATGAGGACAACACCGAGGAGCTGATCGAGGTCGCCCTGCACGAAGGGGTTGATGTCGGCCGCGGTTACGGCCTGGTCCTCAAGAGCTACGGTACTTGCAACGCGATCACGACCTACGATTCGAGCGTTGCCCGCCGGCCAAGGCTGGAACAGATTCCAGCGGCCAGGCTCCTGCTCAAGCAGGTGCATGTCGACCTTTTGGCCAACGTGAAAGCCGATATCGCCCGGCAGGAAGGTTCGCCACCGAAGGAATCGACACTCAAGCAATTGGTCCAAGACCGCGACTGGCTGTTTCACGAGAACTCGTACCATCTCGACACGACCCACCTAGCGGCGACGGTCCGCATCGCCCGCGTCCTGAGCGAACCGGACGACCTGCGGCTGGCCCTCGACCTGACCGAGTACGGCCGGCGGCTGAACCAGCAGTTCCAATACCAGGGCGATGAGCCGTTTGCCGAGAACTATCCGGCCCACGCCCTCTATTTCCAGGCCTTGCTGGGGGAGAACCTTGGCGAGGCCCTGACATATTTTCGCACCAAAGCCGAGATGCTCGACACGCAGTATCACGGCCTGGTGCCGATCGAGACCTACGTCGATCTCTTGGCCCGCACCGGCCGGCACCGCGAGGCACTGGCCGAGGCCATCCGCCTCAGTCCGCAATCGGCTCACCCCGTCGGCATTGCCCCATCGCTCTTGGAACTGGCCGAGAAAGCTGGGGACTATTCGGCCTTCCTCGACTACTGCCAGAAGCGCGGCGACGTGCTCGGCTATGCCGCCGGGCTGGTGCAGAAGCAGTGCGGGGGAATGGTCTAAGAACCCGCAGAATGAAATATCCATTTGCGTGTAGCCGACCAGTGATCGTTCCCCAAATGCGAATGGCCAAGCCGGTATATTCGTAAGTACAGGTATCGATTCGACATCGCGACCTGAAGAATGGCTACGGTCATCTCTTCCCTAACCTTCTTCGAACGGCACGCCATTGCCAGAATTTCCTTGCAACCTAGCGGCATTCGGCTATAACACCGGCGTCACAGCGAGTCATCACGATTCGCAAGGCGGCCCATGGAGTGGGTAGCCTTCCACGGGCAGAACGCCAACGCACAAGCGGCTCAAGGAAAGATTCTATGGCGCCAGGGGGCTTGATCTGGCCTGGTCGCCCAATCGCGGTCGCAAGTCTGGCCCCTCGCGCCTGGTTTTAATTCTTCGTTGTACTTTTTTCGCGGGAGTACTACCATGTCTCGTTCTGCGCGTGGGTGGCGTCCTTTATATTTCAATCATCAGAATACTCGCAAGGAAATCAAAGCGCGGAGCCGACAGTGGCGGCCGCGCGTGGAGTGGCTCGAGCGGAGGGATCTGCTCGCCGGTGATTTTCAAGTCGCGCTGGCCTTTGGCATCGGGGGCTTGGCAACGCAGCAGGGGCGGGCGATTGCCGCCGACACCGACGGCAACCTCTACGTCGCGGGGCGCTTCGACGGCACAAACGTCGATTTCGATCCGGGACCCGGCACGACGACCCTCACGAATCATGGCGGCGCGGACATCTTCGTCGCCAAGTATAGCGCCGCTGGCAACTTGATTTGGGCTCGCGGGTTCGGCAGCGCCGGCACTGATCAGGCGGAGGGGATCGCAGTGGACAGCGCCGGCAACGTCAGTCTGGTCGGCACTTATGCCAATGGCGCCGTGTTCGGACCTGGGCCGGGGGCCACGACGCTCGCGGCGCAGGGGCGAGACGCCTTCGCCGCCCGGCTCGATTCGGCGGGCAATGTGCAGTGGGTCCGCGCAGTTGGCGGCGCCAGCGATGACGACGCCCGTGGCGTGGCGATCGATGCCGCGGGAAGTGTCTACGTCAGCGGCACTGCTATCGGTGCCGTTGATTTCAATCCGGGGGACGGAACTTTCTCTCCAACACCGGGAGCGGCGCACGACGCCTACGTGTTGAAGCTCGACACGGCCGGGAACTTTGTGTGGGCGGCCCGCTCCTTCGGCATCGATGCGGCGATTGATGGCGACGCCGGCGCGCTGGCCGTGGCCGCCTCGGCGACTGCCGTTTATGCCACGGGACGATTCACGGGTGGCGTCGATTTTGATCCGGGGGCAGGCAGCACCACGCTTTCATCGGCGGGGGGCGACGACACGTTCGTCTGGAAGCTCGATGCGGCTAGTGGCGGATTCCAGGCGGCTTGGCGCTACGGCAGCGGCTCCGTCCTCGAAGCCGGATCGGCGATCGCCGTCGATTCCCTGGGGAACGTGGTCATCGGCGGCAAGTTCCAGGGGACTGTGGATTTCGACATCGGCACAGGCACAACGAACCTCTCCAGCACGCTCACGGACGTGTTCGTCACCAAGACCGACGCCAGCGGAGGTCTGCAGTGGGCACACAACGTCGCCGAAGGTGGCTTCGATGAACTCCTAGGCCTGTCGCTTGACCAGCAGGGAAACGTTTGGAGCACGGGGAACTTTTCGGGTACGGCGGACTTTCTTCCAGGGCCGGCGACCTTCCGGCTTTCCAGCGGGGGAAATGCCGACGTCTTCGTATGGGGGCTGACGGCGGCAGGAGTGTTTTTGGAGGCATTCAGCGCGGGAGCGAACGGCGTGGACAGCGGCCAGGCAATCGTGGCAGCTCCCGGCGGCCGCGTGGCGATCACTGGATTTTTCGAGCAGACTGTCGATTTCGATCCCAGCCCGGCAACTCTCAACCTCACCAGCGGCGGCGGACAAGACGCCTTCGTGTGGGCTGTCAGCCGCAATGCGCCGCCCACCGACATTCTGCTCTCCAACGCGAGCGTCCCGGAAAATTCCGCCACTGGCACCGTCGTAGGCGACTTGTCGGCGGTCGATCCCAACAGCGGCGATACGTTCACTTTCACGCTGCTCGATTCGGCGGAAGGGCGGTTTGCGATCTTCGGCCACGAGCTGCGCGTGGCGGACGGGACGCTTCTGGACTACGAAACCAATACCAACCACTCGATCCTCGTGCGCGTGACCGATGCGGCCGGCGCGACGTTCGAGAAAACGCTGACGATTCAGGTCACCAACGTCAACGAAATGCCGTTCAACCTGGCGCTGGCCGGCAATTCGGTTCCCGAAAATAGTGGCGGCGGCACGCTGGTCGGCACTCTTTCGGCCAGCGACGTGGACGCCGGTGACACGCTTTCGTTCTCGCTGATCAGTAATGCCGGCGGCCGCTTTGCGCTCAGCGGCAGTGACGTCGTCGTGGCCGCCGGCGCTGTGCTCGACTTCGAGGCGACATCCAGCCACGACATCGCCGTTCGCGTCACCGATGCCGGCGGCTTGTTCCAGGAAAGGACGTTCACGATTCTCGTCCTCGACGTCAACGAAAAGCCGGTCGTGACGCTGGGAGACCCCGCAACCGTGAACGAAGGATCGGCATTCGTCGATACGGGCTCGTTTACCGATCTGGATTCGGAAAGCTGGACCGCTACCGTGGACTACGGCGATGGCAGCGGGGTGCAGAATCTTGAGCTAAATCCCAACAAGACTCTTTCGCTCAGCCACGTCTACGCCGACAACGGCAGTTTCATCGTGACCGTGGTGGTCAGGGACCAGGGGGACCTCACCGGCACGGCGACGCAGTCAGTCTCCGTGAACAACGTCGCGCCGCAAAACCTGGCGATCGGCGGCGCAACCACGGGTGTGCGCGGCCAGACGCTCAGCTTTTTCGCCAGCTTCTTCGATCCGGGTTCCGCGGACACGCACGAAGTGGCCTGGGACTTTGGCGACGGCAGCACGCTTGCCTTCCGCTCGACGACCCAGGCCGGAGCGCTGACTCCGTCGCACGTCTACACCACAAGCGGCACTTTCACGATCATCGTCACGATCCGCGATGACGACGGCGACCAGACCAGCTTCAGCCGAAACGTTACCATCTTCGACGCTGAGTTGCAGGACGTTCCGGGAGGACAGGCGCTGGTGATCGGCGGAACGCACGGAGCGGACGTGCTGCGCGTGCTGCCCAATGGGACCGGCGGCGTGCAAGTGCAGTTCAACGGCGTCAGTCTTGGCTCGTTTACGAACCTGGTGCGCGTCGTCGCCTTCGGGATGGGCGGCGATGACGATTTGCAGGCTTCCGGCAGCGTGGCGATTCCGGTCTGGCTCTTCGGCGGCGATGGCAATGACCGCCTCAAAGGAGGAGCGAGTAACGACGTTTTGTTTGGCGATGCGGGGGACGATCAGATCCTGGGGGGGAGCGGGCGCGACCTTCTGGTTGGCGGCAACGGCGCGGATCGGATCATCGGGAATGCCGACGAGGACATTCTGCTGGCCGGGTCGCTGCAGTTTTCCGACTTGGATGCGGCGCTTGTCGCGATCATGGCGGAGTGGACCAGCAACCGCTCCTTCCACGATCGAGTCTTGAACCTGACGGGTCATGGAACCGGCGAGCGAGCCAACGGCAATGTTTTCCTGATCGAAGGTCAGACGGTCATCGAAGATGCCCAGGCCGACCTGCTCACTGGCGCGGCGGGGACTGACTGGTTCTTTTACGATCCCACGAGGGATGAGGCCACCGACCAGCACGCCGAGGAAACAAACGGCGGCGGCGAAGGGTGGATTGAGTGACGGATCAAGTCGTTGAGCAAGGTGGCTGTGGCGGACGATTTCTGTGGGCAACCCGAAGCGCCGGGCGCCCCGCCGGCGCCGCCACGGCCTGTCAGTGTGCGCTCCGCGGCCTTGCGGCCCGCGACCTCGCTGTCCGTCCCAATCATTGATAATTACAATGGTGCCGGCGAACCTGGCGGCCTGCCTCGTGTCCTGACGACGACGCACCCGCCGCCAGCTCGCTCCCGCCTATGAAGCCCGCCTCCATGCTGCCGCTGCTCTTCTTCCTGGCGGCGACGCATCTGGTGGTGGACCTTGTTGCGGGGACGCTGAATCCGCTCTGGCCCCGCTTCAATGACCATTATCAATTGGGGGCCGCGGAAGCCGTCATCCTCTTCGTCATCTGGCAAGGCTCCGCCTCGGTCAGCCAGTTCGTGTTCGGCATGTATGGCGACCGGTTCAACACGCGCTGGCTGCTGTGGACCGGGCCGATCGTCGCCACGATCTGCCTCAGCAGCGTCGGCCTCTTTCAGTCGCCGATCATCCTGGGAATTCTGCTGGCCGCCAGCGGCCTGGGGATTGCCGCCTTTCATCCGGAAGGGGCTGCTCTGGCCGGAAGCTGCGTGCCGGAGCATCGCAGCAGAGCCATGTCGATCTTCACGGTCGGCGGCTTTATCGGCCAGGCGATCGGACCGGCTTACAGCGGCGGCATCGTGACCTGGCTGGGTCTTTCCGGTCTGGCTTGGGGGTTGCTCGGCGGCCTGCTCGCTTTTGCCCTGCTGCTTCCGCTGGGTCGCGGCGTGATGACGCAACCAGCTCGCCCCCCCTCCGCGCCGGTCAATCTGCGCGTGCTGTTTCGCGGGCGAGAGTGGCCCGTTCTCCTGGTGCTAGTGATCGGCTCGCTGCGAATCATTGCCGCCGCGGGAGTGCCGGTATTGGTCGGATTCTTGCTCCATTCGCGCGGGGCTTGCGACTTCGATTTGGGCCTCGTGCAATCGGCGTTCATGTTCGGCATTGGACTGGGGGGACTGGCTTCGGCGACGCTGTTCAGGCCGCGGCACGAGGGAACCATCCTCTGGTTGTGTCCGCTGCTCGTGACCCCCGTCCTCGTGGCAATTCCCTACCTTGGCGAGGGGTGGCTGCTGTTTGCAAGCGTCGGCCTGACCGGGCTGCTATTGGGCATTTCGCTGCCGGTGCTGATCAGTTATGGCCAGCAGCTCATGCCCGACAGCCAGCGAATCGCCAGCTCCATTACCATGGGCGTGAGCTGGGGGCTTGGCGGCGGCATCGTGTCGCTGATCTTGTACCTCTGCCAGCTCTACGGCCACTTCGAGCCGGCCTTCCCAGCCTTCGCGGTCGCCACGCTGGCCTCCAGCGCCCTGTGTATCTGGCTGCCCGCCGTTTCTGCCCAGCAGCCAGCATTACCCGCTGCGAAACTGCCGGCCGATCAGCCGCATCCGGCCGAAGCTTAGCACATTGTTTGACTCACGGCACGCGATTTTGCATACTTGCATTTGTTGCCGGCCAAACGGACTGGCTGATTCAGACTTGGCGGCATTTCGTTTCCACTTTTCTCCGCGGCGTCATTCCATGATCGTCTTCTACGGCACCCAGTTGTACGGCAAGGTGGACAGAGTTCCCATGCTCGGCCACGTGGCCACTTCCTTTTTCTATCTTCAATTTGTGCCGCTGATCCCGCTGGGGTCATACCTGGTGCTCGAGGATGGCCAGGGTTCGATCGGCGTCGGCTTCAGCTTCAAGTCGCTGCTGGTGGCCTGGCTGCGGACGGCGGCGGTATTCGGGGCGTTCGGGCTGATGATTGCCGGCATCATCTCCGCCGGAGACCACTCCATTGGGGGCATGGTCGTCGGGTTCGGGGGCGCGATTTTCTGTGTGGCTGCCATGATCGGCAGCTATTATCTCCCCTTCGTGGGGCAGGCGAGCTTCGAACGGGCTATGGCGCTGGCCGATCAAATCGGCGTGAAGCCGGAATTCCGCCTGACGCTGGAAGTGCACTACGGCCGCAAGACGGCGCAGCAAGCCGAAATGGAGCTGGCCAAAATCTACGATGCGGCCCAGAAAGAGCTGGCTGCGCGGCAGGACGACTTGCAGCGGCTGGAGGCGCAGCGGCAAGCGCAGATGGTCAACCCGTTTGCCCAGGATCCGGCCTGAGCCTGCTAGCACCGGCGGCGACTGCTCAATTGCTCTGGTTCCAACGGCCGGGCATCCGCTATCTTCCCCGGCTTCTCGGGGGCAGCCTGGGAAGGCTGCTCTCAGGCGGCGATTGCCGCGGGATTTGATCGTTCCCTGGCCACGGAGGGGCCGGTGAAGAAGCTGCTCTCCCTGCTGATGGCGGTAGTCATCGTCGCCGCCGGCGCGTATGGGCTGTCGCAACTGGATTCGGGGGGCTTTAGGTGGCCACTGGTCCAAAGTCCGCCGCCGGCTGCGCCGCCGGTCAAGCCAAACGATGCTATACGCATCGCCACGTTCAACCTCAACGTGTTTGGCGAGAAGAAGGTGAACGATCCGCAGGTCGTCGATTTCCTGGCGCGGATCTGCCGCCATTTCGACATCATCGCCGTGCAGGAGATTCGCTCGCTGCACCAGAACGTGCTGCCGCTGTTTGTCGAAGCGCTGAATGCCGACGGATCGCGCTATGAATACGTGATCGGCCCGCGACTGGGCCGCAGCGACAGCAAGGAGCAGTACGCCTACATCTTCGACGCGGCCAGCGTGGAGGTGGATCGCACCAAGGTCTATACGCTCCAGGACGCGGACGACCTGCTGCACCGCGAGCCGCTGGTAGCCGCGTTCCGCGTTCGCGGTCCGCAGCCGAACGAGGCCTTCACGTTCAATCTGATCAACATCCACGTCGATCCCGACGAGACTGACCGTGAGTTGGACGTGCTCGACAACGTCTTCCTCAACGTCCGCGATCTCCCCTATGCGGACGGCAGCCAGGAGGACGACGTAATCCTGCTCGGAGACCTGAACGTCAACGACCGGCACCTGCGCCAATTGGGCCGGGTCAAGGGAATCGCCTGGGTGGTCACCGGCGACCAGTACACCAACACCCGCCGCTCGGCGCAGTACGACAATATTCTCTTCGATACACGGGCCACCACGGAGTTCACGGGCCGCTTTGGCGTGTTCGATTTCTGCCGCCAGTACGGGCTGACAGACCAGCAGGCGCTGCTCATTTCCGACCACTTCCCCGTGTGGGCTGAATTCAGCGTCTTCGAGGGGGGCGCGACGCAGATGGCGGGGGACTTGCCGCAATCGCGGTAGCTGCCAATGTCGCAGCGCAAAAAAAGTGGCCCGGCACATGGGGGCAGGACATGTGCCGAGCCGATGTTTGGCCGCATTGCACGGCCGCCGGGTATGATACCAATCGCCAGGGCGGATACAAGTATCGCCGCTAAGATTTCTGACTGTGGAAATTGCCCCCCATGCGGGGAGTGATGTAGAACACGCATTCGCCAACTGGCATTTCAATTCCGCCGCGTTTTCACACTGAAATTGATGAGTCGGACCAGACCCTCCGCCTGGGGCCGACTCTTCTGGCAAACGCAACCGCGGGCGGCGGCTAGCTTGCATTCATCCTTCGCCGGGGTATCCTTAACAAATCGTTTGTAGGCTAACCATTAGACGGAGAACTATTCCGTGCTGGATTATGACTTCGAAAATAGCGCCGGCTTCTGGATCATGACCGCGGCGCACGACTACGAGCGGGCGTTCAACGATGAGCTGGCGCCGGAGGGCATCACGCTGCGTCAGTGCCAGGTGCTCGGCTTTCTGGCCCTGGCCGGGCCGCTGGCCCAAAACGAGCTGGCCGAGCGGATGCGGATCGAACCTCCCACGCTGGTCGGCATCCTGGATCGTATGGAGCGTGACGGCTGGATTCGACGCACCGCTTGTCCCGGCGACCGACGCAGGAAGCTGATCCAGCCGCAGGGGGCAGCCAAGCCGGTGTGGGAGCGGATTGTCAAAGTGGCGCGCCGGCTGCGTGCCAGGGCCACGCGGGGAATGACCGCCAATGACAAATTGACTCTGCGGCGGCTGCTGAAGCTCGTTCAGAAGAACCTCAAAGATGGGGCTGCGGCCCGGGAAGCGGGGTGAGATATGAGGGTTCAGGGTTCTGGGTACAGGGTTCAGGGAGAAAGTGTCGGAGTGCGAGGGTATGAGAGTGTGAGGGTAAGCGATCGTCACCCGCACACCCGCAAACCCGCACACCCGCACACTCGGACCATACTGATCGCCGCATTCACCGTTGTTCTCGGCGTAGGCACTGTCATCGCCCAAGCACCCAAGGGCAAGGGCGGTCCTCCCCCACCGCCGGCGGCGAAGGTCTTTGTCGAAGAGGTGCGCGTGGACACCCTCAACGAGCCGAAAACATTCGTCGGCACCGTGCGTCCCTTGCGCAAAAGTCTTGTCGGCAGTGCCGCCGCCGGACGCG
>DASRJP010000452.1:0-25741 GCA_035649415.1 Pirellulaceae bacterium
TGACGAAGTGGGCCGCCAAGGAAGGGGCCGATGCCGCTCTCATGGTCGCCCCCTACTACAACAAGCCGACGCAGGAAGGCTTTTACCAGCACTACAAAGCGGTCGCCGAGCAGGTCGGCATTCCGATCTGCGTCTACAACATTCCGGGCCGCACCGGGAAGAACATTGAGCCGGAGACGATCGCCCGCATGGCGGAGCTGCCGAACATCACGATGGTCAAGGAAGCGACCGGCCAGCTCGACCAGGCGTCGCAGATTCTGGCCGACACCGACCTGACCGTCCTTTCGGGCGACGACAGCCTGACGCTGCCGATCATGTCAGTCGGCGGCGAAGGGGTCATTTCCGTCGTCGGCAACATCGTTCCCAAGGACATGATTGCCCTGGTGAAAGCTTTTGACGCCGGCAATCACGCCGAATCGCTTCGCTGGCATCAAAAACTGTTCAACCTCGGCCGCGAACTATTGGGACTGGCGACCAACCCAATTCCGATCAAAGCCGCCATGAAGATGCTCGGCCGCGATAGCGGCGAGCTGCGGCTCCCCATGACGCCGTTGGATGCCGCCAGCGAGGCGAAGCTGCGCAAAACGCTGACGGCATATGGGCTGCTCTAGTTCCAGCGGCTGGCGCGCCTAGTCCTCAGTGTTTCCGTCTTTTGCCTGACCGCTTGTGCAATTTCGCCGCGTACTCTCTGACGCACTCCCGAAACCGCACCAAGAGCTTGCTCTGAAACCGGTAGGGGTTGAAGCACAGGGCGACCTTCCGCGTCGGCCGCACGTCGGAGAGCGAGCGATACATACGGCGGTCGCTCGTATCCAGCTCGCGGGCCATCGCCGGGATCATCGAAATACCATGGCCCAGCGCCACCAGCTCCTGCACCGTCGTGAGCTGGTTGGTCCGCTCGACGGCGACCGGATGAAACGAACTTTGGCGGCAGAAGGAGAGAATGCTGTCGGTCAGGCAGTGGGCCTCGTCGAGGAGGACGAACGGAAAGGGCTCGATGTCCTTCATCGTCAGGCCGCGCTTTTTGGCCAGCGCGTGTGCCGCCGGCAGCACGAGGATCAATTCCTCTTCGAACAGCTCTTCCACGTCCAAGTGGCGCGCAGGCACGGGAAGCGCGAGGATGACCGCGTCCACTTCGCCTTGTGCGCACTTGCGGAGCGCGTTGTCCGTCACGTCCTCCTGGATGAGCACCGTGGCCCGCGGATGCTGGCGTGAAAATTCGCGCAGCACGCCGGGAAGAAAGTACGGCGCGATCGTCGGAATGGCGGCAATCCGCAGCCGGCCGCTCTCGCCATCGTCAGTGATCTCGTTCTTGGCGTCCTCCAGCAGGGACACGACCTGCTGTGCCCGCGACTGTAGCAGCCGCCCAGCGTCGGTGAGCGCCACCCGCCGCCCCTGCCGTTCGAAGACCGGTTGGCCCAACTCCAGCTCCAGGTTGGCAATGGCCCGGCTGAGCGCCGGCTGTGAGATGCCAAGTTCCACGGCCGCCCGAGTGAATCCTTCCCGCTCCGCGGCCTTGAGAAAGTAACGCAGTTGAAATAGTTCCACGGTCCACCTCCCGTGGTCAATGCCTTTTTGTTATTTAAATCATAACTTCAATGCATATTGATTATGGATTCTACTGAGGTACATTAACCCAGGGAATGGGCCGCCGCAACATTGGACGCCAAGAAGGACGAAGAAGATGGTTCGACGCTTGATCCTGCCGCTTGTGCCTCTAGCCGCCTGTGTCGCCCTGGTCGCTGCCGCCGCTGCCGATTCCCCATCGCCCGCCGCCAAAGTCACGCTGGGATCGCCCGACCTGACCGCCGGCATTCCGGGCCAAGGCCCGCTGACCACCGAGCAGATCAAGAAGTGGCTGGCCAATTCTGCCAACCACGAGCCGCTGGAGGTGGAATTGCCGCTGGGGCTGGACGTCGGCCGCTCGGCTATCGCGATTCCAAAAAACAACCCGCTGACCAGGGCCAAGATCGAGCTGGGGCGGCAGCTTTACTTCGATCCACGGCTATCGTCCGACGGCAAAGTGAGCTGCGCGTCGTGCCACGCGCCGGATCAAGGATTTGCCGCTCACACGCAATTCGGTGTCGGCGTTCGCGGACGAAAGGGGGGCCGCAACTCGCCGGTCAGCTACAACCGCATCCTCAGCAACGTGCGGTTCTGGGACGGCCGGGCGGCCACGCTCGAGGAGCAAGCCAAGGGGCCGATCGCCAACCCCATCGAGATGTCCAATACGCACGATGCCTGCATCGAGTGCCTCAAGGGGATCGAAGGATATCGGCTACAGTTCGACGCGGTTTTTGGCAAAGACAGCCTGAACATCGACAACGTGGCCAAGGCGATTGCGTCGTTCGAGCGGGCGATCGTCACCGGCCCCTCGCCGGCCGATTACTACGAACCGCTGCGGGCCTTCCATGCCGCGTTCAGCGATTTCCTCGAAGACCTGAAGGCATTCCAGGAAGAGGACCCCGACAACTACGCCAAGTACATGCAGCTCAAAAGAGCCAGCGACGCGCAGCCGATTAGCGCCTCGGCCAGGCGGGGCAGGGAGTTGTTCTTCGGCAACAAGGCGGGCTGCACCGCGTGCCACGTGGGCGCCAACTTCACCGACGAGAAGTACCACAACCTGGGGGTCGGCATGAACGCCAAGGAGCCGGACCTCGGCCGCTACGCGATCACCAAGGACGACAAGGACAAGGGCGCGTTCAAGACGCCGACGGTCCGCAACGTGGCCCTCACCGCGCCGTACATGCACGACGGCAGCCACAAGACCCTGGAAGAAGTTGTCGAGTGGTACGACAAAGGGGGACACGCCAACCCGCACCTGAGCGACAAGATCAAGAAGCTCAACCTGACCAAAGAAGAGAAAAGCGACCTGGTGGCCTACATGAAGGCGCTTACCGGCGAGTTCCCCAAAATCGAAACCGGGCGGCTGCCGCAGTAGCCGCTGCCGCAAGCGCGGACGAACGAGACTCGTCCGCACGGATTTTCGATCGCTTTCGCTATCGCGAAACGCCGGTCGTTGGCGGAGTGGTAGGCGTTCCTAAGGCGGCACCTGGCGGCGAAATCGGTCCCCGATCTCGGCCGACTTCTCCTCCCGGGACTCTCATCCCGGGACGCACGTCAGGCCTGGGCGAGAGACGGCGATCGGAGTATGGATCGACGCTGTTAATGTCGTCAAACGTTCTGTCCATACGCATGGGCCGTACGACGACGGCCTGCGGCTTGGCGATGTGGCGGTCGATGGACAAATCGGCGGCCAGGCTCTTGACGTCCTGGCCGCGAATGACCTCGACATCCGTCACTATCGGCTCGGCACGATCGAGCAGCCGAACGAACTCGCCGGCATCAAACACGCGCTGGCCGTCAAACGCTCGGATGATGTCCCCCGCGCGAATGCCCGCGTAATAGGCCGGTGAGCGGGCGATGACTCGCCAGACAACAATCCGCGACGTGTAGCGGTCGTCGAGTTCGATACCCAGCCGCTCGAGCGGATCGACCGACACGGCCTCCAGTTGCGTGACGAAGACTTCCGGCCGAACGTAAATGATTTGGCGGCGTCCGTCACGGACCATCACGATCGGCACCCGCTCGTGCAAGACATCCTGGGCAAGCAGGGCCTCAAGAAAGCTCACTTCGCTCTTCACGGGAAGGCCGTTTACGGAAACGATGCGATCCGCCTCGCGAAACCCGTACTGGCCGATAACGCCGCTGGGCGCGACGTCGGCAATCACCAGCCCGTCGCGCGTTTGCCGGCGGAACCAGAGACCCAAGTCCGCGGCCCGCACGTTGTCGAGGCGAAGGTCGGCGCTAGCGCGATCGCCCTCGCGGTCTTGATTCTGGTTGCGCTCGCGGGCGACACGAGCTCGGAGGGGCTCGGATGCCGAGTCGTCACTTTCGTTGGCGGCCTCGTCGCTGGCGCGATCCCGTTCGGCGGGACGATTCCGGCCGTCGCGCGCCTCCCGATCTTGCCCGAGGCTTGGACGGGTGGCCAATGCCGCCCAGGCAATCATGGCGGAAAGAGTCAATCTCCCCAGAGTTGATTCAACGGGTTTCATCGCCTTCTCCTTGTACCGTACGCGATGGGCGCAGAGCATTGATACCGGGTGAGAATGCACACCGTGTGCCGCACGACGTTTAGGCGAGAGAATTACCGGATATCAAATCGCGGGGCGGCGGTCCATTGCTCGGCCCCGACAGTTTGACGCCCCTCGCACCAGCTCGCGAAGCGAACTCACGCGTTGGGAAGCGGCACCGCCAAGGCCGCCGGGACCGAATCGAGAATTGCAAGGAGGTCGTCGGGATCGACTGGCTTGACGAGATGATGATCGAAACCAGCCTTGCGCGAGCGCTCTCGATCGGACCCTTGTCCCCAGCCTGTCGTGGCGATCAGGACCACATCGACACCGCCTGGCCGCTGGCGAATGGCGCGTGCCGCATCAAAGCCGTTCAAATCCGGCAGGCCGATATCGAGCAGCGCAACTCGCGGCCGAAGTTTTTCCACCAGTTCCACCGCGTCGGTGCCGCTGTGAGCGCAATGCACCTCGTGTCCCATCGTCGCCAGCAGCCTCGCCAGGCTATGGACGGCGTCTGCGTTGTCATCCACGACGAGAATCCGCAGGGAACGATTCTTTTCGGTCTGTCGGCGCTGGAAGTTCTGGCCCTGCTGGGTGGGGCGGTCCGCGCCGATCGGCATCCGCAGGGTGAACTCGCTTCCTTTGCCAGGTCCTTCGCTGCGCGCCGTGATCGTGCCGCCATGCATGTTCACGAGCCGCTTGACGAGGGTTAGACCGATGCCCAGGCCCCCTCGCGTATGACGCTCCGATTCGGTGGCTTGCATGAACATTTCGAAAATGTGCGGCAGCATTTCCCCAGAAATGCCGATGCCCGTGTCCTTGACGGCAATCACGACGTCGCTCCCTTGCCGCTCGACCGCCAACTGGATGCAGCCCCCTTTCTCGGTGTACTTGGCGGCATTGTTGAGCAGATTGGCGACCACTTGGGCGAGCCGGGTCGCGTCAGCTTGGAGCCAGACTTGCTCTTTTGGCAGCGATATACTGAACTCATGACCAAATCCCTCGATCAGCGGGCGGCTGGTCTCCAGTGCAATGTTCAGAACCTCGACCAGCGCTACGCGCTCCTTGCGAAGCTCCAGCTTGTTGCCCGTGATTCGGGCAATGTCCAACAGGTCATCGATCAACCGCGTCATCTGTTTGAGCTGGCGATCGATGACGCCGATCGGCCACTCCAGCTCCGGTGAGCCGGACTGCGAAAGCTGAATCATCTGCATGGCGTTGCGAATCGGCGCCAGCGGGTTACGAAGCTCGTGGGCGAGCGTTGCCAGAAACTCGTTCTTGGCGCGGTCCCCCTTCTTGAGAGCCTCTTCGGCTTGCTTACGGCTGCTGATATCGACGAGCACGTTGACCGCCCCAATCAGCTTTCCCGTATCGTCGTGAATCGGATTGGCGTGAGCGAGGGCCGTAACTCGTCGTCCGTCCTGTCGCTCGATCACGATCTCGCAGCCGTTGTATTCCTTGTTCTGTCGCAATGCCAATGCCATCCAGCACTGATCGTGCAACAGAGGAGAGCCGTCCTCGGCGTACAACTTGAATGAACCGCAGAAGCGGTCGGCCGGATCGTTGAGCTTTGGGGCGCGACCCCAGATCTCCACCGCGTGCTGATTGAAGTAGGTAATCAGCCCACCGGCGTCGCAGGTGTAGGCTGCCGCGGGCAACTTCTCGAGCAGACGACGAAAACGCAATTCGTTGGAGGGCACGCCGTCTGGCGGCGGAGAATCAAGTTGTATTTTCCCGCGACGCTTTGGCACAGCGAACCCCCCACTTGTGCTGCCGATTGAAACAGCCCCTATTTTACCAGCTCAATGTGGCGCGGCAATTTTTCGGTCAAAATGTCGTACCGCGCGCTGTGAGGCGGGAAGTGGCGCTGATACGGTGGACTTCTCTCGATACTCGTGGTTTCGTGGACCCAATGCTGTGACCACCCAGAAATCGCTACAGATTGACGAGGCCTCGCCCTGGTCTGGCCAGCGAATGGATCGGGTCGTGCAGTCGCTGTGCGGCAAGTCGCGCAAGGAAGTGTTCGGCCTGTTCGACCATCGCTGCGTGCTTGTCAACGGCGCGATTTGCAGCCATCCCGGGCGGCTGGCGGCAATTGGCGACCGTGTGGACCTCTCTTACGATGCCGGCCAGCGCTACCACCCGCTGCCGGCGCCGGCGAGGAATCCAGGCTTCGACATCGTCTTCGAGGATCGCTATCTGCTGGTCGTCAACAAGCCAGCGGCGCTGCTTACAGTGCCCACGCAGCGCGGCGAGGAGCATACGCTGCTGGCCAAAGTGAGCCAGTACGTGCGACACTCGGCGCAGCACAAGGCGCGTCAAGCCTATACGTGCCACCGGCTGGATCGGGGCGTCTCGGGCCTACTCGTGCTGGCGAAGTCGGCGGAAATCTCGCAGAAAATGCGCGATCAGTTCGCGATGAGCAAGCCAGAGCGCCAGTACGTGGCGCTTGTGGCCGGTCACGTCGGGAAGCGGCAAGGGACATTCAAGTCGCTGCTGGCGACCGATAAGAACCTGAATCGCTTTACGACCTCGGATGCGGAAATTGGGCAGCTTGCGATCACGCATTTTCGTGTCAAAGAGCACGTCGCTGACGCGACGCTCGTGGAAGTCTGGCTCGAGACTGGACGGCGAAACCAGATTCGCGTCCACTTCGCCGAGGCCGGACATCCGGTGCTGGGAGATCCGCGATATCGCCCGGCCGAGGCGGCGCATCCAAGCTGGCCGTACAAGCGGCTGGCGCTTCACGCGCGGCTGCTGGGCTTTATGCATCCGGTCACCGGCCAGGCGCTGCGCTTTGAGTCCCCCATGCCGGCGGAGATCGATCGCTTTCTGGCCGGTGCGGGGCGGCCGCAGAAGTCTCCCGAAAGTCGCAAGGAACCCACGCGGCGGACGAAGCGCAAGCGTTAATCGCAGCCCGATCGTGCGGGCCGCTCAGGAAACATTCGCGTCAAAGACCCGGACCTTCTCCCAATTGTCCTTGTTGCTCTCGATGAACTGAACGTGCTTCGGATGAACCTGGTAATCGTCGTGCGACTTGCGATCCTGAAACACAATCTGTAGTGCAATGTCGAAGTCGGTTTGGTTCACGGGACGAGTAAGGTCCGGAATCAGCCTGCCGACGGCGAAGAAGACCGTGCCCGGATGCCCCGAAAGATAGTGGCGGCAATCGGCCAGCATCTTGTCGATCGCAGCCTGACCGCGATCCTTGAGCGTGAAGTAGACCATGTGCCCGAGCATGAGACGGTTTCCTGCGATGGGGAATCTGCCTGAGTTGATTTTCGGTGGGCAGATTATAGCCGCGCAGAAAATTGAACGGGACTAGCCGCCACTGACCTGCATCACGCGAGTGCGGCTGGAACACCGTTCGCTCGCGGATCATTTCGTTCCAAACGGATCGGCGGGCGCGGGAGTGGCCGGCGTCGCCGGCGTCGCAGGAGTCATTGGCATGGGGGCGGGGGCCGCCTCACCAGCGCCGGAGGCTTTGCCGCCCGGAGTGCGCCTGCGGAATTGGCCCGAACCGACGTCGCTGCGACCGCCCAGACCAATCGTCTTTTCCTCCGGCTTCCAGCCCATGTGATCGAGCAGCTCTCCTACCGAGATCTTTTCCACGCCATTGTTCTTCCGCTGCTTTTCCATATCCCCAAGTCCTTTGAGGATGTTCTTCACGTCGCCACTGGCGGCGCCCTCGGTGGGGAGCTTGCCTTCCACGAAGAAACGAGTCCGCGCGGTAATCTCGCCGATGGGTGTGCCATCCTCGCCCAGCTCGGCATCAATGCTGCCACCGTGGATGCGGATCAGGCTCTTGATCAGCTCCGTGTCGTCCAGACCGTCACCGTCGATGTCCATCGGACCGGCAAGTGCGAAGCCAAAATGCTGGCCGGGGGACCAGGCGGGCGTCTGGATCCAGTCGCCGGGCAGAATGGGGTTGGCGGGGGAATCTTCCAGAATGCGGCATTCGGCCTCGTGCGCTCCCGTAATGCGGACTACTTCGATCCGGCCTTTGGAATCCAGCTTGGCGACGCGCTGCGTCCCTTCACCCTCTGTGGTCGCCTGCTCTTTGATCTTGAACGCGCTGGCCTGCTCCTGGCTGAAAACCGAGAAAGTCATCTGTCGGGCGAGCCCGTCTGCCGATCCGAGATTGATCCACGTCAGCCGCTGCCGCTGATTCACCCAGTTGATCCGGCCGTCTGGGTTGTCGAAGTTAGCCCCTTGGTCGACCCGCAGTTCTTCGAGCTGCGTTTGAGCGATGGAAAAGCTGTTGAGCAGCGTGGTGATTTCCTTGTCCTTTTGAGTCAATTTGTTGTTGAGGTCGGTCAGGCTGGCGTCGGCCGTCTTCTTGGCCTCGTCGAACTGGGTCTTGAGAGTTTCCTTTTCCTTGGTGGCCTGAGCGAGCTGGTCGCTGAGAGCCTGCTTGGCGGCGTTGTAGGCCGCAATCGTCGCCTGGAGGTCGTCCTCGGCCTTTTTCTTGGCTGCCAGGGCATCCTTCAACTCCTGGTCCTTCTGCTGCTGCAGGGCGGTCGCCGCATTGCGGGTCTCGGTGATCGAGACGTTTCTCTGGTTAATGGTGGTCAGCAGATTATTCATGATGGTGATGTAGTTTTCCTTGGGAGCATTCGGGTCGTCACCAACCAGGGCAGCGTCTCCTTTGTACTGGTCGATCCACTTCTTCACGTCAGGATCTTCCGCGCCACCGGCGGCATTCTTGGCCGCCTCGAGGTCGGGAAAGGTTGCGTCGCCGCGCGTGACTTTCAATGCCGCCAGCTTGTACATAGCAAGCTTCTGCCCCTTGTCGTTGGTGGCAGCGGTGTCCTGCGCTTGTTTGAGCTGGTCCGCCAGCTTGTTCGACTCGGCGTAGAATATATAAGTCGTAATTGCCAGAACGACCGTCACCAGCGCAAAGAGGATGACCGCGATCTGCATCCCCTGACCTTCGCGAGACGCCATGACTGGAACTCCTAGGGCGGGGTGTTTCCGCCTGGTAATTTGCCGAGAACCCGGCAAGGGAAACTTCGATCGACCAGCAAAAATTCGGCCCGAGGGGCCGCAAATATTCCCGCCCCCAAGACGCGCACGGGGGACCAAACCAAGGGAACCCCCCTGGAACTGAGTCTAAATGCACCTTTGGGGGGTGTCAACGACTTTTGCCCAGCGGACCACTGGAGATTTAAATGCTGCCGCAGTGGCGGTTTGCCGCCGCTAATAGCCGGCTCGATGTTCAGGTTCCTTGACAAATCGGGGCGGCTCAATTACCTACGGCTACTTGCGTTCGTCCGAGGATAGTCAGCTACCCCACGTCAAGAATTGACCATGACTGCCATTGTGGATTCCCCCCCATGCTACCCCCAGGAGGAAACAGGTCTGCCAGAGACCTACGACCTCCCGCCGCGCTGGCTGACCATGGTCAGTGACGACGACTCTTTTGACGACTTTGACGAAGAGGATTTCGACGACGAGTTCGATGACGACTTTGAGGAGGAGCTCGACGACGAATACGAGCTGGCGGATCTCGAGGAAGTCACCGACGACGATCTGGCCGACGATGGCGAGGGACTCGACGAGTTTGGGGGAGATTTTGTCGACGAGGACGAGGAAGTCGAGCCGGCCGAGGGGGAGGAGCAGGAAGCAGGCAAGGCAAAAAAAGGAGGCGACAAAAAAGATCAGGAAGAGGACGATTGAGTGGGGCTGGCCGCCAGCGCGTCGGCGTCCGGCCACTGGTCATTATCAGGATCAGACGTCAAATATTCTGACTCGATGACGCGCATCGCCCGCCATTTCCCGCCCAAAAAGCGAACCAGGTAGGCAATGCTGAGTGTCAGCAGCCAGGCGCTGAGCACCCACCACCAGCCGTAGAGCCGCCAGCCAAGTTGCACCTGGCCAATGCGGCCAACCGTCACGCTCGCCACTGAGATGGCGCTCGTAGCGACGAGCACGAAGCGCGTGTCCCCAGCGCCTTTCAGCGCCCCGACGAAGACGATTTGCAGCGCATCGAACAGGCAGTAGGCCGCGACAAAGCGCAGCAGCACGACCGTGGTGCGGCGCACTTCGGCAAACTCCGTGGGGTCGGCAAACGTCCCATGCGCCAGGAGAAACAAATCTGGGACCGCACAATAAAGCACGCCAAAGAAGCCGGTATAGGCCAGCGCCAGCCCGATCGCCGTCCACGTAGCCCGCGCAGCCAGATCCGCCCGATTTTCGCCCAGCTTCTGACCCACGAGCGTGCTGACCGCGATGCTCACGCCGTAAACCGGGATGAACGCAATCGCGTTGACGTTGAATGCCAGGGACGTTGCCGCCCCGGCTGTTTTGCTGATCTGTGAGACAAAGACGGTCAGAAGCGAAAAGGCGCCTGCCTCGACCAGCATCGGCAGGCCGCCTGGCGCTCCAAATTTCAGCAGCCGCCAGAGCAGTGCACCGTCCAACCGGTTGCCTTCGTCCAGGCCGTATTCGCGCCGCTGCTGGGGCTGGCGCATCAGCAGCCAGTACGCGACGACCATAAACCATTGTGAAACCACCGTGGCCCAAGCCGCTCCGGCAATGCCCATTGTCGGAAGGCCCCATTTGCCGAACACCAGAAGATAGTTCAGCACCACGTTCAGCAGCGTCGCCAGGAATTGCACGACCATCACCACCCGCGTCATGCCGCGTCCCGTGTAGAACGACGACATGGCGTTGTGGATCACCATTCCACCGGCCCCAAAGGCCAGAACCTGGAAATACACGACCGCCAGGCGGGAAATCTCTTTGGTCGCCCCGCTGGAACCAAGCAGCCAGGGCGCCAGCGGAATCGATAGCAGAAACAGCGGCGTCAGCACCCAGCCGAATCGCACCCCTTGCGCGACCGCCAGACCGATCCGCTGCCGCTGACCGGCGCCGTAATACTGGGCCACGAACGTGTTCACGTACGAGGCGATCCCTACGGGAAAGCAAATCATCGTCCAGTGCAGCATTCCCGCTGGCAGGGCCGCCGTCATGGCGTCGCTGGAATACCACATCAGGAACATCCGATCGACGAACCATTGGATCGACCAGAACCCGGTGGAGATCATCAGCGGCAGCGCGATTTGCAATACCTCGCGCGGGCCGCACTCGCGCGTCCACCACGTATCCTCCCGCTCGTCCGCCCGTCCGGATGGCTGGTGCATGGGCTTGTCATTGCCTCCTGCGCTAGAAGATACTCCCTTGGGCGAACGACCGCGAAGGCCGCCGTGCCCGTGTGCACAAATTAGGGCCCCAACGGGACAATCCAGCGCCCCAGTCGGTTCGCAGACTCTGCCATGTTGCTGCGGTTTTTTGCCCCGGCAGACCTGGTGAGCTTCCTCGATACCTGCTACTTGACCATGGCAGTCGTTGATGCTTGCAAATCTGGCCTCCTACGCATTCCTGGCAATCGTGCTGACGGCGATCGTCGTGACCGTAGCGGCGTGCGTCCTTCGGAGCGGATTGAGCCCGGTGCAATTCGCGCTGTGGGTCGCCAATCAGTTGCTGACGCAAGTGCTATGGCGCGCTAGCGCCTCCGGCCCGCTGCCAGTGGCGCCCTCACAGGGGGCGGTCTTGGTTTGCAATCACACCAGCAGCGTCGATCCGTTCTTCCTCCAGGCGCTGACCACCCGCAAGACCCACTGGATGGTCGCCCGCGAGTTCTGCGAGCATCCAGCCTTTCGCTGGTTCTTGCGGACGTGCGAAGTCATTCCCGTCGGCCGCGGCGGAATCGACACCGCTGGCACGCGCGCGGCAATCCGGATCGCCAGCGAAGGAGGAATTGTCGGCATGCTGCCCGAGGGGAAAATCAACATGACGGACCGCCTGTTGCTGCCGGCTCGCCCCGGGGCGGCACTGGTGGCGCTCAAGGCGCGCGTGCCAATGATCCCCTGTTACATCACCGGAGCCCCGTACGACCGGTTTCCGTGGAGTCCGTTTTTCATGCCGGCGCGGGTCACGATTCACTTTGGCCAGCCGCTGGACATTTCGGAGTTCTACGGCCGCGAGCAGGAGGAAGGCGTCATCCAGGAAGTGCTGCAAAGGGCGATGAAAGCGATTGCAGCGCTAGCCGGGCAGCCAGATTTCGTACCCCAGATCGCCGGCAGAAACTGGAAGCCCACGCCGGCAGAACTCAAATCCAACATGGCGGCCAGACGGCGGCGGCGACTGAGGAACCAAGAACGATAAGTCTGCGGTGCGCAGCTGGCGTCAGCAAGCCGGCGATCCGGCGCTGGCAAACAGCTGACGAACCTGACCGCTCCGCTGGCGCAATTCGGCCTCGACGTCTTCGCAGCGGCGAGCCTCGGCAAACACGGTGCAAATCGGCTGGCCTTTGCGGACCGGCTCGCCAATCCGCGGCAGATCGGCAATCACCGGCCAGTAAGGATCGAAATTCCACTGGCTGACTAGCCGGTCAAATTCCGGCGGCACTGTGCCATCGTCGTCCGCATAGACAATGGCCTTGCCGACTGACTTCAATGGTCGGAACACGGGCGGATGGAATTCGCCTGACGTGGTATCGAACGCGGCGGCATGAACCCCGACGGACTGGATGCCGGCCGCCCGCTCCAAAACTTCGATCGAGGCAGAGTAGCGCGGGTTGACCTCCAGCGGCCACCAACCGTCGCTATTTCGGATCAGATCGATATTGAAGAGACCTTGCAACTCAAATTCTGCCGCCACTAGCGAACCGAGCCGGACACAAGTCTCCATCTCCGGACAATCAGGCGTCGTCGCAACGATCGATCCCTGGTAAGCAAATCCATCCGATTCACTCTTGATTTGCAGACTCATTCCGAGCAAGTGGCACTGCCGCGCGTGAGCGACGAATACCGCACTCCAGGGACAGCCTGGCACATAGCGCTGGTAATAGAAGCCGGGCACAGCCGGCTGCGGCTTGTCCACGCTCGTTATTCGCAATCCGCCGCCAGAACGAATCGGCTTTCTTAGCGTTTTCGGGCCTGAACGATTCGCTGTGTGCTCGCTGAGCTCCCTCGCGACAGGCGGAAACTGAAACCCCGCTTGCTGCAAAACGCCGGAAAGCAGAAAGGGGTTGCGCACTCGCCGCAGCACGCGGCCCGGGTTGCCCCATAGCGGGCGAATCACGGCCAGACGATCCACCAGTCGCGGATGGTTTTCCAGCCCGCCGGTGTAAATCCACGGCGCAGCCGGCGCATCGTCCAGCGCCCGCTCAAGATCGTCGGGATATTGCCGGATTCGCACGGCGGGGCAGACAGCGGCCAGATCGCGATCGGCATACTGGTCAATCGCGTAAGGTCGAAAGCCGGCGCGAAGGGCCGAAAATGCCGCCGCACGTGCGCTCGCGCCGACGACGATCAGGTCGCGTGTCATCGATCGGCCCCATACAGCGGCACAATCTCATTTCCGCGACGCAAGTTGACATATCCGATGTGCCGCAGAGGCGGGGCCGCATGGGGAAAAAACGCATCGACAAAGCCGGCCCCGCTGGCCGCCTCAATGTCCGTGGAGGGAGCATCACACGATTTGAGCAGCACCAAATCCGCGGACAGGCAATTTGCAATTCTCGCGGCAATCGAATCCGTCGTGATGTCCCAGGTGTGTGGCAATGCCTCGCCGGCCTGCGGCGACTCTTCCGATTGGAGAAACGGCCGTGGATCAAAGACGCACGTGGCATGACCGCGCTGCTTGTCTTGCAGCGCCCTCACGGTGGCCAGCGAATCGACGAGCGGCGCGTTGTTCAACACGCGAGACAAGATGCTCGCGGTGATGGATAGCGCGTCGATGCACAGCCAGTGTGCCCTTTCCTGCCCTAGAGCGAACCGTGCATCTGCCTGCCTGACAACCTCGCACAGCGCGCCCCCTCCGGCCACGAGCACATGCAAACCCGCCGGCCGGCTCCGCAGCCAGCCTGTCAGCCGCTGCGGCAGCTCGCGCCAATCGAGCAAGCTGCCTCCCACCTTTACGACCACGACCGGAAATTCGCTCATCGGGTGAAGCCCTCGCGAGCTAATACGGCCAGAGCATAGGCGGGGCCAACCCTCGACCGGACTGGATCGAGTTCCTGGCTCAGGCTGATGCGCGCCGCAGTCACTGACGCCGCATCCAGGGCCGCCGAGGCCAGGAATTCACCATGACCCGAAAGGATAATCCTCTGTGGCGGGTGCGGCATTCGCTGTGTGACTTTGCGAATGCCAGCGGCGAGAAGTGCCGCCTGGGCTTGCGTCACCGATTCGGCCAGGGCGATGGCGTCATCGGGACCGAATTCCGTGTCGTCGGCTGCGAACATGCGTCCCAGGCGCGTGACGGCCGCAGTTCGGCTCGCCTGCCGGCCATCGGCGGTGGCGGTAGACAACGTATCCTCGGGCAATTTGCCGAGCACGACATAGACATCCCGCATCGTGGCAAACAGCTCCTGGGCAAACGGGCACTGCTGGCCGCGATACGGAGCGCTGCTAGCCACAGCGCAAACGGGGCTGCGATCGACTCCGGTGTAGATCAGCTCACCCGCCAGGAGCCGCTGCGTGTCGGTGCGACCGCTGGCGGCGGGCGTGCCGTCAATCAGCGGAATGATGTCGCACGTGGTCGAGCCCACGTCGATCAGCAGTGCGGCACCTTCCCGGGCAAAGCGGCCGGCGAACCGAGCCATGGCGTGCCAGTTTGACGCCGCGGCAAGTTCCGGCGACTCCGCCGCGACCTGCGGAGCGACCAATCGGCCGTCCACAAGGTAAACGCGCGTGTGCCGGTTGTCGGCCCCCTGAGCCACTGCATCGAGGATGAACCGCACGCCGTCGGCCTTGCTGGCAAAACAGTCGGCCAGTTCCCCCGTCATGGTCACAGCCAGGTGGTCGGCCGCAGGGGACTCCGACAGGATCGTGCGGATTCTTTGGGCCAGCGATGCGGAATCCTTCCACAGTGGGAACGTGTAGGATCGCGCAAAGCCCAGTCCGTCCGCCACCTTGATATTCGCGCCGCCGATGTCGAGTGCCAGCCAGTTCATGGACATGAGCCGATCAAAGTGCCACTTGCGCGGAATTCTAATGGCTTTGGATCAAATGACAAAGTCGCCCTCCGTCCCGCCGCGACGTCGAGCATTGCGGCCGCCAGGTTTTGCCGGCATGCCGCCCGCAGACCAACGTAGGAGGTCGTCAGCCGCGGATTGATCTCGATGAGGAAGTCCTGGCTGCCATCCGCCGCGTCTCCCAGGACGAGATCAACGCCCACGTAACCAATCGCTGGAGGCATGGCCTCGATCGCGGCGAGTGCCAATTGCCGGGCTCGCCGGGCCAGCGGCGCCGCCAGCGGCAGTCGGCCGCCTTGATATTCGAATCCATGTCCCGCAAGGATCTGCTGACACGGCTCAAGGGCCAGGCGCTGCTTGGAACCACAGAGCACTGCCACGCTGGCGGCGATTCCAGAGACAAATCGCTCCAGACGCAGATTGCCGCAGGCCAGTTCGGCCTGCACCGATGGATTCTCCAATTGGCGGCGCAATTCATCGACGTCGTCGATACGACAAATCTGCCAGGAACCAGCGCCATCGCAAGGCTTGAGGACAGCCGGAAACAGTGACGGCGCAAGAGCAGTCAGTCGCAAGTCGAGCCGAATTCCATCAGGCACTCGCACCTCACTGCATCGCAAATGCTGCGCGGTGGCATGTTTGTCGGCGGCGATCGCCACGAAGTTGGAATCGGGAGAAACCAGGCGACCCCCAAGACTCTCGACCCTCCGACAGCGCGCCAGAAGCACACCCCCGATCTCCGGCGCTAGGAGCAAAGTCGCGTCCGCCTCACGAACGAGCCGATCAAATATCCGCGTTTCATCCGCTGAATTGGCGACCAGTTCAATAGGGCAGGAAAGCCGGATTTGCTCATGCAGCCGGGCGTCGAGCATGGCTGTCACTTGAATGCTGGCGGCCATCAGATCGGCCACGATGGATTCCGCCATGGCCGCCCCTTCGTCCAGTAGCGATCCTGCCGGATCGATCGAGCCTACGGTGTGCCAGGTGCCTCCGCCGGTGACGAACTCGTAGACGAAAACTCTCATGGCCGAAAACTCAGGCTGCTGGCCCGCTACCGTGCGTTACAATGGCTTTACACGGCGCCGCTGGGCAAGCATCTATAATCAAGCGGAGCAGTCTCTGCCAAGGTCCCCGCACGCCATGACCACGAAAACGATCCTCACGATTGAAGACGACGCCTCGATCCGCCGCGGCATTGTGGACGCGCTCTCGTTCGTCGGCTACCGCGTGCTTCAGGCCGGCCACGGCGACCTGGGAATGGAGATGGCCGTGCAACAGGCGTACGACCTGCTCCTGTTGGATCTCGTCCTTCCGGGGACGGGAGGACTGGAAATCCTGCGCTCGTTGCGCAGAACGCGGCCCACGCAGCCGGTCATCATTCTTACTGCCCGTGGTGAAGAAGCCGATCGCGTCGAAGGTTTGCGGGCTGGGGCGGACGACTACGTCGTCAAGCCGTTCAGCGTCAAGGAATTGCTGGCCCGGGTGGAAGCCGTGCTGCGCCGCTCGCCACAGCGGCCGATTGATCTCGACGAGGTGGCCATTCCCTGCGGCGTGGCAGACTTCGCGCGGCGCGAGCTCCGCTTCCAGGACGGTTCGCGCTGTGAATTGTCGGAAAAGGAAATTGAGCTGCTGCGGTACCTGGTCAGCAATTCGGGACGGGCGATTGCCCGCGAGGAGCTGCTGGCCAACGTTTGGCGCATTAGCCCCGACGGCTTGCCGACGCGGACCATCGACATGCACGTCGTCCGCCTGCGGGAAAAGCTGCGCGACGACCCGGCCAGCCCCCGCGTGCTGCTGACCGTGCGCGGAAAGGGTTACATGTTCGCGGGGGCGGCATCTTCATGAAACGACCGTGGCAAGTATGGCTCCTGTTTCTGTGTGGCCTGCTCCTCGTCGTGCCGCCCATGGCGTGGCTGACGTTCAAGGCCTTGGAGCTGGATCGCGCCGAATTCCAGGCGCGGCAGCAGATCGAGATTGAGGAGCGCGTCAGCCGCGCCCTGTGGCGGATGGACGTCCTCTTGATGCCGCTGTTGGCCCAGGAAGCGGCTCGGCCGGCGTTTGTCTATCGACCGGTCGTTATCACGCTGGAAGTCGAAGGAAAGGGAAAGGGGGTCCCCAGGCAATCCGTCTCTCCGCTGCTCGCGGCGCCGCCGGACTTTGTCCTGGTCCATTTCGAGTTGGCTCCCGATGGCTCGCTCTCGTCGCCCCAGTGTCCGGCGGAGAAGGATGCCGCCTGGGCAGAGTCTAATGGTGCGCCTGCGAGCGTGATAGCCGAAGCGCGGCGACGGCTCGACCAGCTAAAAAAATCGATCGATCATTGCACGCTGGTCGCCATGCTCCCCGAGGAGAACCTGCCGCCGCTGGACATCGCCGGCATTCACTGGAACACGGTGGCAGGAAATCTGAATCGTTCGCAAATTGTCGCCAACACGTTCGATCGAACGCAGACGACCAATGAATTTACGCCAAATGCGTCGCCAACCGAGCCGCAGTCGCCCGATGCCGGGGCACAAACTCCATCGCCACCCCCCAATCCTGCGGGCCAGGCGCAAGAGGAGGCCCAGCCCGCACAGCAAGCGATCCTGCAGCCGGCGCAGGCGCAGGGAGGCGTGTTCACGGCCAATTCCCGCAATCCACGCGCTCAAACTCCCACTGACAACGATCTCCAGAGTCGCGGTCAGGCCTACCAGGCGAT
Source organism: Pirellulaceae bacterium (assembly GCA_035649415.1). Classification (GTDB taxonomy): domain Bacteria; phylum Planctomycetota; class Planctomycetia; order Pirellulales; family Pirellulaceae; genus DATKDU01. Next base: position 17,750 of record DASRJP010000452.1, read on the forward strand.
TGCCCAGCGAGCCTATCAGGAACAACGCCAGAACTGGAGCGGTCGTGATTTTCCCCAGGGGGGCGCTCCGACACTGGAAGGGGTCAGCCAGCCGCTGTGGATCGGCAATCGACTGATTCTGGCGCGGCGCGTGAAATCCGGCTCGCAGACCGTGATTCAAGGGTGCTGGCTCGATTGGGACAGGCTGGAGCAGCGGCTGCGCGAGGAAGTGGCCAACTTGGACCTGCCCGAAATCCGCTTCACTCCGCTAACCGATATCGCGGCCGCGGACCAAAAGCACTTGCTGGCGACCATCCCCGTGCAACTCTCGGTCGGCATGCCGACGATCGGGCCCGCGTGGGACTCGCCCATTCGTGTGTCGCTGATAGTCGCCTGGGGCTGTCTGCTTTTGGCCGCCGTGTTTGCCGCGATGACGCTGTGGGGCGTGGTGGCACTGAGCGAACGGCGAGGAGCGTTCGTATCCGCCGTGACGCACGAACTGCGCACGCCGCTGACGACGTTCCGGATGTATGCCGAGATGCTGGCCGAGGGGATGGTGCCTTCCGCCGAGCAGCGGCAAAAGTACCTGGAAACGTTGCGACGCGAGGCAGACCGGCTGGCACACCTGGTCGAGAACGTGCTCCAGTACGCGCGCCTGGAGCGCGGCAAACCGATCCGCCAGCGGGAGACCCTTTCGCTGGCCGGTCTGCTCGACCGCGTTGAGCCGCGACTGGCCGACCGGGCGGAGCAGGCGGAGATGAAACTCGTCGTCGAGATCGACGATTCCGCCCGCGATCAGTTGCTATCGACGGACGGCGGCGCTGTGGAGCAGATCCTGTTCAATCTTGTCGATAACGCCTGCAAATATGCCGCCGCGGCGGACGACAAGCGCATTCACTTGAACATTGCTGTCCAGCATCGTAATGTCGTGATCGAGGTGCGCGATCATGGCCCGGGAATTTCCGCTGCCGCGCGCCGCCGGCTGTTTACGCCATTTTCCAAGTCGGTGCAGGAAGCCGCGCGGACAGCGCCTGGCGTGGGACTGGGCCTGGCTCTGAGCAAGCGGCTGGCGAGCGATCTCGGCGGCCGCCTGAACATTGCAGAGGGACGCAAGGAGGCGCTGGACGGGGCAGCGTTTGTATTGACGCTGCCGGCGGCGACGAGTGGCCAGCCGGCTCGCTAGTTCAGCCCCGGGCTCTTGGGCGCGTGCCTGGCGGGGACGACGGGGGCCAGAATATCCTGCGCGATGACGCGCACGATTCGCTCCCAGAGATCGTCCGGCTGGGAGAACACAAGGTCTGTCGTCGCGCTCGTCACCAGCCAGCCGCCGACTTCCAGCTCCCCTTCCAGTTGGCCGCTTCCCCAGCCCGAGTAGCCGGAAAAGAAACGGAACGGTTTGCCGGTTGCATGGACGACTTTACGCAAGTGGTCCGGCTGTGCGGAAAAGTACACGCCGGGCAGCACTCGCATGTCGCCTGCCGATTTCACGGTATGGAGCGAAACCAATGCCGTTGTCACCGGTCCGCCGACGTAGATCGTATCGCTGGAGTCGATCGCTTCGTCGGCCACAGCCTTCCAGACGTCGGCCACGCGGCTGGCGGTGGGACGATTCAGAATCAGCCCCAGCGCCCCTTCTTCGTCGTGCTTGATCATCAGCACGACCGAACGGTTGAAATTGCCGTCCGATAAATTCGGCGAAGCAACCAGGAAATGTCCCTGTAGCGAGTCCATGGCCTTGCGCCCGCGACAACCGAAAATCGTCTGCCGCCTCCATTGTAATGCAGGACCGTCAAGCGGGCGAACTGCGTCCGGTTTCTCCTTCGCCCGCCCACCGCTCGCGCCACATGCAGCCGGCCCACGACCACCCCACACCAAACCCCACCAAGAGATTCTGCGTCCCGCGCTTCAGCCTTCCCGTGCGGCGAAGCTCGTCGATCAAAATGGGCAGCGTTGAGGAAACCGTGTTTCCGCAGTGCTCCAGGACGATCGGCAGTCGCTCCTGGTCGAGGTGCAGCGCCTCGCGCAATTGATCGAGCATCTTGCGCGTCGCCTGATGAAACAGATAAAGGTCCACCTCGTCGCGGCCCAGTTTGGCGGCCGACAGGATGTTGCTCACCAGCTTGGGCACGGCGGCGACTGTGAAATTGATGAGGCTCGGCCCGTCCATGTAGAGATCGCTTTCCCAGCGGTGGCGATGACGCGGCTTGATCGCCGTCTCGGGCGGCCGCGCGCCTCCCTTGGTGACCAGCAGCGTATCGGCGCCCGTTCCGTCCGTGCCGTACTGGAATGCCCATAGCGTCGGCTCGCGCGATGCCTCGATCAGCGTGGCGGCAGCTCCATCGCCGAATATCGTACGCAGGCTGCGATCCTCGCGGTGGATGTACTTGGAGTAAGTCTCGGCGGTCAACAGCAGCACCCGCTTGGCAGAACCGGAGCGGATCAGCCCATCCGCCAGCGACAGCCCGTAGACGAAACCCGAGCACCCCAAGTTGAAGTCGAGCGCCCCGACGCTGGTTCGCAGGCCAAGTCGGCTCTGCAAAAGGCAGGCAGTCGTCGGCAGGGGATAGTCAGGCGTCTGCGTGCAAAGAAGCAGAAAATCGATGCTCTGAGGATCGACGGCATAGTCCGCGAACAGCTTCTGCGCCGCTGCTGCCGCCAGATCGGAGGCGCACTCCTGAGGGGCGGCGATATGACGCGAACCAATTCCCGTCTTTTCGTAGATCAGCGGCATGTCCCAGTGCGGGAACTCCGCCTGGAGCTGGGCGTTGGTCTCGACGAGCTGGGGAAGATGAACGGCAATGGGGCCGACGGCGGCGAAATTCACAGGCAGCAGGCCCTCGCAGGGCGGATGGTGGTATTGCCGACCCGGCTGAGCCTGGCCGCCCAAAACGCAGGCAGTTTCCTGCCCGCTGCGACGGCGCAACTTCCAGCCTCGCTGAATCTTACGCCACTGGGGCCTTTAGGATCGGATCCTTAGGGACAACGATACCGCCCGGTAGGCGCGAGGTCAATTGGAGAGATTTTGGCGATTTCCTGCTTGCCGATCGCCGTCTGACGGAGTCAAAGGGGTCGGGAGTCGATTCGGGCCAACCCGCTTCCAAGAATGGATAATCGTCGGCCCGAAACGACTCCCGACCCCGTTGGTCGTCGCACTCGACTTACTGTCCCCCCTGAACCTTGAGCCAGAACGGATGCTGCCGGTCGCCCCGCGTGCGCACGTCCTCGAGCAAGTCCTCGAGTTTGGGCTTGAACGGACCTTTCACGCTCTTGTTGTTGATGCTGACGATCAATTTGGCGTCGAAATTGACCATCTCGGGCGAGAGCCAGACCGTGACTTTGCGAGCGGACGAATCGACGTTCACGTTGTTGGTGGTCGACACGATCTTTCCCTCGACCGTTGCCGGCGTGGCCCGCGGCGGCTTGATGCCCGTCCACTCGATGGGATGCACCATGTTGTTCTCCGGGAACATCGCCGCTTCGACGTACCAGAAGAAGCTGTCCCAGGGGCGCATCGAGCGGGTCTTAAAGCTCGTGGGCAGGAAATTCCGCTTGTGGAGATTCATCCAGGTGAACAGGTTTTGAATGTCGTCGTGATAGCGTTCGTGTCCGCGCCCCAGGTACTGGATCACCATGATGTCCCAGAGCGTGGCCGACGAATTGGTCAGATAGCGGTCCCATTCGACCGCGTTGTCGGCCAGCTTGTTGCCGTCCCGCTCGCCGCTGATGAAGTACATCGGCAAGTAGGCTGCATTCTCCCAGTACAAGCGGACATACTTGTCCGCCGAGGCCACGATCGCCACCACGCCCGCCCACAAATCGGGATGCGCCAAACCGATGTCCCACGCGGCATCTCCGCCCATGGAGTGCCCTGTCAGGAAGACGCGGTCCGTATCGACGGCAAAGCGGCGAAAGGCGTCGCGCAGCGGATTGAGCACGCAGGCGTGCTCGCGGAGCGAATACTCATACTTCCGCTGGAATTCCTTTTGCCACACCGGTGCGATCACGATGTAGCCGTGTCGCGACGCCTGGCCCGCGCGCATTTGCGTTTGTTCGTCGTAGTCCCCCGCCCACCAGTCAATTTGCTGCTGCGGCGTCCTTCCTGCGCCGTTCAACGTGACGATGACCGGATAGCGCCTGTAGGGGTCATACTCCGGCGGCAATTGAACGTAGTACTTGATCAGCGGCTGCTCGATCGGGCCTTTACAGGTCCGCTCGTAAAAGCCAGGGATCGGGACTTGCCTGGCGGCATCGGCCGGAGCCGGTTCTTCCGCTTTCGGGAGCTCAACTGGCAAGTCCCCTTCGTCGCAGCGCTTTTCCTTGGCGACTGCCGCCTTCACCTCACGCCCTTTGCGGCCTTTCGCCGCTGGCGGCGGAGCGGTTGGTTTTTCCGCCGCGGCTTTGGCTCGATCCTCCTTCGCGGGACCAAGCAGGCCTTCCCCTTCGCCCAGGTCGATGGGAGCCTCTTCGATCGGTGCTCCTTCTTCGTAGGAAGGCTTCATGTGGGCGATGAGCCGTGAGACTTGCTCAGGACTGCTGCCTTCCAGCCCCGCCAGCTGCTCCAGGATGGCTTTTCGCTGCCCCACGCCCCTGCTGTTGAGGTAGGCGCGGACCAGCCGGCGCACTTCCACCAGCGACTTGGAAACCGACATGTTGTCGATCCCCGCACCGCTTCCCAACAGCCATCCGCTGATCGCCAGCGAGAGCTTCTGCTCGGTGCTCATCGTTGCGTCGTCGGACAGGCGAATGTAATCGGCCATCCGGTCGAGCGTGTGAATGTTGAGGTCGGCCGCAATCTCGTCGCAAATCGCTTTGACGCCGGCCGCCTCTTTCGGATCGAGTGTCGCTTGATGCTCTTTGAGCAGATTCAAGACCTTGGTTCCCTGCTGCTCGAGCTCCTCAAACTTCGCCAGCTCGTCGCGGACGCTGAGCAGCGTCTCTCCGGCGACGCCCTCCTTGGGAAATCCTTTGAGCATGGCCAGGGCGAGTCGCGGCTGCCCCGAGTCGCGGCGCAGCTCGATTTCTTTCAGCAAAAGTCGAGCGCCGGCTTGCCGCAGGTCCTCCACGTGCGACTTGAGGTCCGTCAGCTCGGGGAAATCCTTGATGATCTCTTCCAGCTCCGCCCGCGCATCCTGAATGCGGTCCGCCTGGATGTAGAGCTTGACGATCTCCAGCCGTTTCTCGGAGTTGTCCTTTCCAGCCACGCGCTGCAAAATCCGGCTCAACTGCTCGCGCGGAATCGAGCTGGTGGCGATCCGCGTGGTCCATACGTAGCCCGGTCCGGTCTGCATCTGCAGCGCTTCGAGCTTGGTGTAGGTCGGCGTGACCAGCGTGATCCCTTGCACGACGTCGATCGGCTTGCCCGCCGGACCGACCATCGTGAAGACCCGCCAGCCGTGATCGTCGAAGGGCTGTATGCGAATCGGCATCCCCACGCTGAAGATCTGGGCGCCGGTTTTGGCCACCCGCTGCGGCACCATGATCCGCCGCTGGGGCATCGAGCTGCTGGCGGCGGGAGCGGCGGCCAGTTGGTTCGATCCGACAAAGATCCGTCGCAGATCGTCGTCCACGAAGACAATAGCTTTGAACGCCGGCGGAGTGATCAGCGGGTTTGTGTTCAGCGAATCGATTTCACCGACCGATCCCTCCAAACGCACGTTGTTCTTGAGCGTGACGACTTCTCCCCACACGGCGGCTGGGGGAAAACACGATGTTGCCAGAGCCAGTGCCCAAGCGATCCGCCCTCGACGCGAGAATAGGCCAGACATGCGCATTTCTCCTCGGTTCCCGCCGGACGAATGTCTCGGCTGTGCATCCTGACGGAAAACCACGGCGGCCCCTCAAGTCCGCGCCGGGTTGCCATATCTCCTTATTGTGCCCCAGGTAAGGGGCGTGTCAATGAAATCTGATAGGGGCGGCCCGCCCCCGCGTCGTTGACAACCCGGTTTTCCGGGACAAAACTGGCTCCATCTCGGTGCTAACAGCGAGCCATTCTTGATTCCACACCGTCTTATCGTCGCACTTCTCATCCCCGCCCCGGTGCTGATCGTCAGCTTTGCCGTTCTGCTGGGGGCGTCGGCCTTGACCCAGGCCGCGGGGGACCAACCCGCGGCATTTGTGCTCAAATGGATCGCCGTGGCGGCCGTCATGCTGCTGGTGGTCGATCTGCTCCTCTTGGTGTTGGCGCTCGGAGTTAATGCCGTGGCGCGCGGCGAGGACGACGAGCGGCGCCAGCCCTGATGACCCGGGGGTCGGGAGTCGTTTCGGACCGAAAACGGTCCATCACCAGTGCCGGTTGGCCCGAAACGACTCCCGTCCCCTTTGGCCGCGGCGGCCCGCTGACGGCAATTGCGACGCGAACTTTTCCCTACCGCTGTTGCCGGTTAGGCTGGAAGACGCGTCGTCATCGCGCGGCCATGGAATGTCCACCGGCCGCCGTACTCCTGCCTTGCCGCTTTATGCCGATCCGTTTCCCCTGCCCGCACTGCCGGCAGAAGCTCAGCATCAGCTCGAAAAGAGCGGGGATGAGCGCTACCTGTCCGCGCTGCCAGAAGGAACTGACGGTCCCGAAAGTCGAACGCGTGACAGCGGCAGCGGGCCCGGCCGCCGGCCAGACTTTGGTCCCCCCCGCGTCCGAAGAAGCGTCACAGCAGGCGGACGACTCGCAGCAGGATGACAACCCGTATGCCCAGTTTGCCGTGTTCGATGAAACGGAGCTCGTCTACGATGCGCCGGCCCCGTCCCCGGCGCACGTCGCTGCACCGCCGAACATCGCTCGGCGAATCTCCGTGCCGCGCTATGTTCTCCTCACGCAAGGCGTACTGTTGGGAATCGTCGCCCTGGCGGCATTCGCTCTGGGGTTAATGGTGGGGGCCTCGTTCTTTTCTCAAAGCACGACGGTGGCTGGCCAGCCGTGCAAAGTGAGCGGCACGATCTCCTACGCTTCCGCAACGGGCAACTTGCCGGATGGGGGCGCGGTCGTGCTCTTCTTGCCGCAGACTAAGGACCCCGGCAGACGGATTTCCGCGCAGGGCTTGCGGCCGGATGAGCCGCTCCCCAATGCGCCCCTGGCGGCTGCCGCCGAGTTTCGCGACATGGGGGGCGCGTATGCTCGGGCGGATGAACAGGGACAATTCGAGGTTCAGCTTGCCGAACAGGGCGTCTATTACGTGCTGGTGCTTTCCAGCCATGCGCGCCGCCAGGCCGGGCAAGACGTCAACACGCAAGATCTGGTCAAAGTCAACCGCTTTGTCGAGAACGCGGCCGATCTGCTGGCGGACAGCCGCTACCAGTTCTCCACGGAAACGGTGCGCGGAGACCGTCAATTCAGCGCTGTGTTTGACTGACGCGCTTGCCGCGGGGCACAAGGCACTGGACCGTGTTTCGATACCTGACGTAGCCGTGGGACATTTTCCGTTTGTGGCGGCTGCCGGCGGCCGGCAATGAAACCAGCCCCGAGACGTCAAACCAGATGCACGCGCCGTCTTCACACTCGATCGCGTCGAGCGCCTTTCCCCGGCGGTTAACAAGCGACTGCGAGCGGGGCACAAGCCCCAGCATTTCGCATACGTGGCGCTCGTCCATCGTGCAGGTCGCCACGTAGGGGGACTGCTCGGTTCCACTCCCCGTGTGCAGTATCGCCTCCAGGCACGTGATCAACAGGAATCGCTCGAGCTGACAATCCGCGTCGTCCCCCGCTGCTTCCGCGGCCTCAGCCGCCACCAGATGAACGGCGGGGGAGAGCACGGCAATTGGCGGGAGATCATCGATTGCTTTGCTGACAGATGCCGGATCGCCGGCAGCGAGCAACGCCTCCAAATGCGACAAATCTTCAGCCGTGAGAGGGCGCGGCGACTGGGAGAGTAAGGCCGCACGCGCGGAAAGAAAATTGGAGGCGGTTGGCGTTTTGGCGAACGCTTCAAACTCGCGTAACATGCGGCGGCTCAGCCGAGATTGACGACGCGATGGGTGTCACGATCGATCGCGACGGCGACAAGTCATCCCCCCGATCACGTT
>DASRJP010000453.1:0-6310 GCA_035649415.1 Pirellulaceae bacterium
TGGTCGATAAGTTTCGCGCGGGCCTGGCAGAGCACCTCGCCGACCTCAAGCATTATCTCGTGGATTGCTTCCGCGAGTGCTACGAGGACCAGCTCGAGGAGTTTGACTGCCGGCGACTGGCGGATTCTCACGGCACGATCGAGGACGCGAAAATCCTTCGCGACGTGCAATCGATTCACCTGCGCTGGGATGCGACCGGTAAGGCGATCGTCCGCACGGCCTGGATTGCCGTCGGCTGGGATGAGGAGCACGGCATTGACGTGGAATGGGACGAGGCGGGCCAGATCACGCGGCCGTGGCAGAACGTGGACCTCGATCGGCGTTAATTCCGCCGGTTACTTGCGGTAGAGATCGCATGGCAAAACTTGTGCTGCAACCGAAGCGACCCGCCGCATGCGATCTGGCCGAATTCCTGCGGCGGCAATCGCGAGATTCCTTTTCCTATCCCGAAGTCGGCGCGACAGCAGGAGAATTTCCTTCCGGCTACGACCACGACCGCGAGCGCGTGCTGCTCGGCGGCGGCGACGCAGTTTGGGTCGCGGCCTGCGAGGCGCTGCGCCAGTGGCGGCAGTTTCCGGCAGCATGGACGGAGATCTTCCCGGCTGGTGCGCCGCTGACCGCCGGAACTGATGTGGTTTTGCTCGCCCATGTGCTAGGTCTGTGGTGGGTCAATGGCTGCCGGATCGTCTACCCGATCGACGAGGCCGGTCCGCCGCGGCGGTTCGGACCAGTTGGGCGCGGGTCTCCCGACCCCGCCCCAGCCGGAGACCTGCGGTCGCCCTTGCGGCGAGGTCGGGAGACCTGCGCCGAACACGAAATCGACGAAGCCGGTCTGCCGCGGCGGTTTGGCTTTGCCTACGGCACGCTCCCCAGCCACGTTGAGCGCGGCGAGGAACGTTTTCTGATCGAACAGGATGACGCTGGGCAGGTGTGGTATGAAATTGCCGCCTTCTCGCGACCGCGGCACTGGCTGGCGCGACTGGGCTATCCGCTGGTGCGGCGATACCAGGCGAAGTTCCGCCGCGAGTCGGCCGCGGCGATGCAGGCGTTCGTGCGTTGTGCCGGGACGGAGCAAATTGCATGTCGCTCCTGACGCACGAACTGTGGGCGCGGACGATCCTCGCGATCGGGGCCCTGGTCGTCGTGCCGCTGGCGCTTCGCCTGGTTAACCGGCGCGCGGGCACCGTCGCGAAGCGATGGTCGGCGGCGCAACTTCCCAGCGTGGCCGCCGCCGTTAACCGGCTCGTCACAGTGATTCGACTTCTCTGGCTCCCCAGCGCCCTCCTTCTGTCCGCGGCACAACTGCTCTCGTCCGGCCCGTTGGCCGCGGCACTGGCTGCTCCCTGGCTAGTCGTGACCGGCCTGGTCGCACTGGTTGGTTTGGCGCGGGCGTGGCGCTTTCGTCGCGGGCCGCTACCGGAGTTCGTCGCCGCCTGCGGCATGATCTACCTGGCGATCGGCGGCGGCTGGGCGCTGGCCGATCGGGCCGGCATTCGGCCGCTTGGTTTCGAACCGGCGATCGTGCTGCTCACTGCCGTGCATTTTCACTACGCGGGATTTGCATTGCCGATCTTGGCGGCACTGGCAATAGACGGCCTTCATAAGCCCGACGCGCAAGCGAGGGAAAGCCCGTCTACGCGCCAAATAGCCGTTTCCCTCGCTGGCGCTTCGGGCTTGTGGATTTCCCTCGGCGTCATCGCCAGCGTGCCGCTGACCGCCGTCGGCATCACAGCGACGCAGCTGGGCTGGTCGCCGCTGGCCGAGCTGATTGCCGCCTGGTGCATGTCGCTGTCCGGGCTGGGAGTCGCCTGGCTCTATCTGCAACTGGCATTTCAGCCCACGACGGCGCGAATCACCCGCGAGCTGTGGGTCTTCGGCGCGCTCTTCCTCGCCTGCGGCATGCTGCTCTCCATCCTCTACGGCAGTCGCTCACTTGTGCCGGTGCCGTGGCTCGACATTCCGCTGATGCGAGCCTTGCATGGGACGGCCAATGCGCTGGGGTTTACCGTGCCGGCGCTGGCCGCGTGGTCCATGAGCAAGTATGAGTTTGGGCTCTAGTTAGCCGCATCCCGGCCATTGCAGCCCGCTTGGCCGCACCGTAAAAGATAGGGCATTCTAGCGTCTGTTACTGTGGCTTTCTCGGCCGCATTTCGGCAATTCAATGGGACATTATCACCAGCGGAGACGTGCACCATGGCCAAGAACGGGTCAGACAAGAAAGTCAGCGTGGCGATCATCGGCTTGGGATTCGGGTCGGAGTTCATTCCGATCTACCAGGCCCATCCCAGCGCGAACATGTACGCCATCTGCCAGCGCAGCGAGGAGAAGCTGAACAAGGTGGGCGACGGCTTTGGCGTCGAGAAGCGGTACACCGAGTTCGAGGACGTGCTCAACGACGAGAACGTCGATTTCGTCCACATCAATTCGCCCATTCCCGACCACGGCTGGATGTCGATCGAGGCCCTCAAGGCGGGCAAGCACGTGATGTGCACGGTGCCGATGGCCACGACGATCAAGGAGTGCCAGAAAATCTGCGACCTGGTGAAGAAGACGAAGCGCAAGTACATGATGGCCGAGACGGTGGTTTACAGCCGCGAGTTTTTGTTCATCAAGGAGCTGTACCAGCAGGGGGAGCTAGGGGAGATCCAGCACCTGGCCGCGTCGCACCCGCAGGACATGGACGGCTGGCCCGACTACTGGCAGAAGATGATCCCTATGCACTACGCCACGCACGTTGTCAGCCCGTGCCTAGGGCTCCTCGACGCGCGGGCCGAGTACGTCTCCTGCTTCGGCAGCGGCACCGTCCGCAAGGACATCGCCAAGCAGTCGAAGAACAAGTTCGCCGTCGAGAGCTGCCATATCAAGCTCAAGAACTCCGACGTCACAGCCCACATCTGGCGGTTCCTGTACGACGTGGCCCGCCAGTACCGCGAGAGCTTCGACGTCTACGGCACCAAGAAGAGTTTTGAATGGACGCTCACCGAGCACGAGCCGCACATCATCCACACGGCGAAGAAACCGGAACCAGAGATCCCAGAGAAAGTAACGGTTCCGGATTATGCTCATCTTCTGCCGGAACCAATACGAAAATTCACGCGGCCGGCGGAGATTCACGACGCCCAGCACCTGTCATTCATCCAAGGGGGCGGCCACGGTGGCTCGCACCCCCACCTGGTGAACGAAATGGTCTCGGCACTGATCGAGAAGCGGGACCCCTGGCCCAACGCCCGGACGAGCGCCAACTGGACGTGCGTCGGCCTGTGCGCCCACAAGTCGGCCAAGAAGGGGGGCAAGATCGTCAAGCTGCCGGGGTTCACGCTGAAGTAGTCAAACGGGCCAAAACGCCCTTTGTGTTTTCACACGGAGGCGCGGAGGCACAGAGTCGCAGAGCAAAATCCCGTAAATGCTTTTCTGTGTCTCCGTGCCTTCGTGTCTCTGTGTGAAAAACAATCCGCGCTGGCTCTCATTCACTCTTGGAGCTTCGTCGATGACGTACACCGCAAGATTCCTTTGCTGCCTCGCTCTTCTCTGGCTCGTCAATAGTAGCGCGATCGCTGACGAGCCCAATGCGCCCCCCGCTGGTCTCCGCGTCTTCTACACCGGCCACAGCTTCCATATGTTCGTGCCGCAGCGCGTCGAGCAACTGGTGAAGTCGGCCAGGATCGAGGGGCACAAGCTGGCCGGGACGCAAGGGATCGGCGGCTCGAAGGTCATTCAGCACTGGGATCTGGAGGACGGGAAGAACAAGGCCAAGCCGGCACTGGAAAGCGGCCAGGTCGATGTGTTCACGATGTCGCCCCACCTGATGGTCCCCGACGAAGGCATCACAAAGTTCGCCGAGCTGGGACTGAAGCACAATCCAAATTTGCGGCTGCTCCTCCAATGTTCGTGGTATCCGTTCGACGGGCCCGAGCCGGACAAGCGAATTCGTGACAACAAGCAGCGCGACGACGCCAAGATCGAAGACTTGCAAGCCGCCGTGGATGACTGGCGGAAGAAGCTAGAAGCTCAAGTCGATGACCTGAACCGCCAGCACGGCAAGCAGGCCCTGTTCATCGTCCCGGTCGGCGACGCGGTCGTGAAGCTGCGGGCGCTGGTGGTGGAAGGGAAGTATCCCGGCGTGGGGAAGCAATCAGAGCTCTTCACCGACCCGATCGGCCACGGCGGGGGCCACATTCATGCCCTGGCCTCCTACTGCAACTTCGCGGCCATCTATCGCATCAGCCCCGAGGGACTCAAAATGGAGTCCCCGGCGTCGATGAGGCCCAGCACGCGATTTTGCAGAAGATCGCGTGGGAGACCGTGTCGGCATATCCATATGCGGGTGTGGCGGCAAAGGCGGATGCCGCTGCTCGGTAGTCTGAGTGAGACGTTGAGTCATACAAGGGTCTTCAGCCATGCGCAGATTTCTTGCCGGCGTCTTCCTGCTGCTATTGGCATCTATCGGTTTTGCTGCCGAACCGCCTCCCGCCAAACTCCTCTTCCTCGGCGACAACGGCCACCATCAGCCGGCTACGCGCTTCAAGATCCTCGCGCCGGTCATGAAAGAGCGCGGCATTGAGCTGGTCTACACTGACAAGCTCGAGGATTTGAATGCCGAGAATCTGGCGAAGTACGACGGGCTGGTGATCTACGCCAATCAGGAGCGGATTTCGCCCGAGCAGGAGCAGGCGCTGCTCGACTATGTCGAAAGCGGCAAAGGGTTCATTCCGCTCCACTGCGCGTCGTACTGCTTTTTGAACTCGCCCAAGTACGTTGAGCTGGTGGGAGCACAATTCGACCGGCACGGCACGGGGACGTTCCGCGTCGCCCCAACCGAAGACGGGGCGAAGCATCCGCTGCTATCCGGCTACAAGAGCTTCGAGAGCTGGGACGAGACGTACGTCCACAAGCGGCACAACGAGAAGGACCGGACGGTCCTCGAATATCGCGACGAGCGCGGCAGCAAAGAGCCCTGGACCTGGATCCGCACACAAGGCAAAGGGCGCATCTTCTACACGGCCTGGGGGCACGACGAGCGGACCTTCGGCAATCCGGGATTTCACAACCTGGTCGAACGGGGCATTCGCTGGGCGATCGGGCAAGAAGTGAGCGTCGTTCCGCCCTTCGTGGACAAGCCGGAGATGACCAAACCGGCCACGGACGCCAAGCCGTTTGAATATGTGGAAGCGAATGTGCCCTTTTATCCGCCGGGCCGCCGCTGGGGTACGCTCGAAGAAGGGAAGCGGCAGATGCAATTGCCTCTGTCGCCGCAGGAATCGATGAAACACATCGTCACGCCGGTGGGATTCAAGGTGGAGCTCGTCGTCAGCGAGCCGCAGCTTGAAGGGAAGCCGATCTTCATGACCTGGGACGAGCGCGGACGGATGTGGATTTGCGAAACTTACGACTACCCCAACGAGCTTCAGCCCGAGGGCCAAGGCCGCGACCGCATCCGCATCTGCGAAGACACCGACGGCGACGGCAAATCGGACAAGTTCACGGTCTTTGCGGAGAAACTCTCCATTCCGACTGCCATCGCGTTCTACCGCGGCGGAGCGATCGTCCAGAACGGCCGCGAAACGATCTACCTCAAGGACACCAGCGGCGACGACAAAGCCGACCTCAAGAAGACGCTGATCACCGGCTGGAACATGCGCGACACGCATGGCGGCGTGAGCAATTTCCAGTATGGATTTGACAATTGGTACTGGGCCATGCAAGGGTACAACGACTCGCGCCCCGTGCTGACCAACGGCAAGCAAGTCACCGGCTTCCGCCAGGGCTTCTTCCGCTTCAAGGTCGAAGGCGAGGGGGAAAACACGGCCGTCACAGATCTCGAATTCCTCCGCTCGACCAACAACAACACGTGGGGTCTGGGCTTCAGCGAAGAAGGGATCGTCTTCGGTTCGACCGCCAATGGCAATCCGAGCGAGTACATGCCGATCCCCAACCGCTACTACGAGGCGGTCCGCGGCTGGTCATCCTCGGTCCTCACCGGCATTGCCGACAGCAACAAGTACGAACCGGTGACGGAGAAGGTACGGCAGGTCGATTTCCACGGCGGGTTCACGGCTGCGGCCGGACACGCCCTCTACACGGCCCGCAATTATCCGCGCGAATACTGGAACCGGACTGCCTTCGTCTGTGAGCCGACCGGGCACCTCGTAGCGACGTTCGTGATCCGCCCCGACGGCGCGGGGTTCAAAAGCAAAAACTCCTGGAACCTGTTTGCCAGCCATGACGAATGGACCGCGCCGATCATGGCCGAGGTCGGCCCCGACGGCAATGTCTGGGTCCTCGACTGGTACAACTACATCGTCCAGCACAA
>DASRJP010000454.1:0-2421 GCA_035649415.1 Pirellulaceae bacterium
CTTGCGACCGAGGCGTCGGTGGCACGGATGGGATTCCACCCCGCGCAGCTGAGGTCTCTGTGGAGATTCAGGGCAAAGCTACCCGCATCACGCTGCTCGATTTCACATCGCCGCAGATGCGGGCTTTCCACATGTCGTGGATCGCATTTTTCCTGTGCTTCTTTGCCTGGTTCGGCATCGCGCCGCTGATGGCCATGGTGCGCGAAGAACTCCAGCTCACGAAGGATCAGGTCGGCTGGTGCATCATCGCCTCGGTCTCGATCACGATCCTCGCGCGCCTCTGGATCGGCTGGCTCTGCGAGCGCTATGGTCCGCGATTGACTTACACCTGGCTGCTGATCCTAGGCTCATTGCCGGTGATGCTCATCGGCCTGTCGTGGAATTTTGAATCGTTCCTGGTGTTTCGGCTGCTCATCGGGGCCATCGGCGCGTCGTTCGTCATCACGCAGTTTCACACGTCGGTCATGTTCGCCCCCAACTGTGTCGGCACGGCCAATGCTGCTGCCGCCGGCTGGGGGAATCTGGGGGGCGGCGTGACGCAGATGGCGATGCCGCTGGTGTTCGCGTTTTTCGTCAGCGTGTGCGGCTTGTCCGCGGCGATGGGCTGGCGGCTGGCGATGGTCGCGGCCGGGATCGTTTGCCTGCTCGCAGGAATCGCCTACTGGCGCTTCACGCAGGACGCCCCCGAAGGAAACGTTTCCGATTTGCGAGCCGCTGGAAAGCTGCCGTCGGTCGCCAAAAGCTGGAGCGGCTTTTGGGAGGCGTTTCGCGACGGCCGCGTGTGGGCCTTGTTTGTGATTTACGGCGCCTGTTTCGGCATCGAACTGACCATCGACAACATCGCCCACCTTTACTTCGTGGACAAATTCGGTCTGAGCGTGACCTGGGCCGGTGTTGCCGCCGGCTTGTTTGGGGCGATGAACATCGTTGCTCGAGCGCTCGGCGGCCTGATTTCCGATAAGTGCAGCGCCCGCTGGGGCCTGCGGGGCCGCGTTGGCTGGCTATTTGTCGCTTTGGCCGCGGAAGGAATTCTCCTGGCCTGTTTTTCACGGGCACACGTGCTTTTGGCGGCCATTCCCCTGCTTCTGGCGTTTGGCTTGTTCGTGAAAATGTCCAACGGCGCGACTTACGCCGTCGTCCCCTTCGTGAACCGCAAGGCCCTCGGCGCTGTCAGTGGAATTGTCGGCGCTGGCGGCAATGCCGGGGCGGTTGCGGCCGGCTTTTTGTTCAAAGGCTCGCTCGACTGGTCCACCGGTTTATTGATACTTGGGATTGCCGTCACTGTTTCCTCACTACTAGCCCTGACGGTGAAACTGATCCCCCATACCCAACCTGCTCCTGAGCCGGCGGCAATGCCAGAACTCGCCCCAGCGACGGAATAACCGTAGGACGGGCTTCCCAGCCCGTCCTTTACTCGGCGGGCTAGGAAGCCGGTCCTACTACAAATCATCGGCGTGCACGCCTGGCCTGGCGGCCTGCCGGTCGCAGTGAGCGGCCGAAAACTCCCGCCGGAGACCAAGCTTGCCGTCGAGTCAATGTCCGCCTGCACCCGGCGTCTGCGTCCAGCGGAGGGAGAGGCCGTCTGAATTCAGACTGCCCGGGTCGCAGCGGACATTTTCTTTTGCGCTTGCGACTGAGATGGATTTAGACCATGCCTGAGTTGGCGCAGCCGAGCGTCTGCCTTAGTCGCAGAGGTTTGTCTCGCAGATCGATTCGGTCAATTCCTGGTATTCTTCGATCAGCCGATTGCGGATCAGGCCGACGGCGCCAATCGTGCCAATGATGACGACCGTCACGAGGATGATCCACTCGAGTGTCAAAAAGCCGCGCCGATCGCGGCGGCGGGAAGCGGAGCGGGTCATGACGAAAAACTCCTTACAGGTTCACTTCCTTGAGCACCACGGAACTGAACTGAAAGTGCTTGCCGGTAAAGTCAATGCCGTAGCAAGCCAGGGCCCTATAGAACGGGGCTGAATCGATCCGCACGCAGACGGTGACGCGGACAGCATGGGGAATCAGGACGGGATTGGCCGGCGGATCACAAACCACGTTGCCGCGGACGGCAACTGGCTCGTCCAGATTCTCGGGGTCTTCCAGAATCACCGTCACGTCGTCGCCAACCGCCAACTGATGAACGCAGAGGATCTGGTTGACCACCTCGACCAGTTCGTCGGCATCAGCGAACTTTCCCGCTTCCCGCGCCGCGACCGTGGCCGAGTGGGAGATCGCCTGGCGGATGACCATCGCAATGCCGAACTGGAATGAGGCCAGCACCGCTACAAGCAGCATCAGGAAGATCAGCAGGAACTCAATGGTCAGCCCGCCGCGGCGACGGCGACGAAAGTTGCGGGATGGCGAGCTGAATCGGGACATGGATGGGCCTTCAGGGCGCAAAGCGATCTTGGCGCAGGATTGCAAGGC
>DASRJP010000455.1:0-6959 GCA_035649415.1 Pirellulaceae bacterium
ACATCGAGTGTCTTCTGCCAGCCCCAGCTTGAGGACCCTCACGGCATACGCGGCTGCGATCCAGATGATGACCTGCGGCTGATTTAGCAGCCGCCACGACATACGATCGATATCGGGGACGAACTTCAGGGCCTCTCGCCAGGGAATCATCTGCGAGATCCGCATCTCGTCGAGTGCCGATGGGGAGAGCGCCAGTTGCTGCTCGCGCGAGAACCGTTTCGACAGCCGGCAGATCATCGCATCCAGCGGCGAGGAGACGGTTTCATCGGCAGCCATCTCGTCGAGAATGACTCGCCAGATTTCGGCGGAGTAACTTGCGCTGCGGTTTTCGTCGCCGGTCAGCAGCCGAGCCATGACCGACTTGCACTGCGCGGGATGGCAGGCGAGGAGGTATTCGATCCATTCGTCCTGACCCCACGGGACGAGTTCCAATTCGACTTGTGTTGCGTCCACGGGGATCGGCACTGTCGTCACGACTAGACAATCTTGAGCCATGATGAGCGGGGCCAGTTCGCGATGGAACTGCCTGTCATCTGGGCTCGGGTCGATGAGCTTGATAAACCGGGAAGGCGAAATAACCGCTGACAGATGTGCTATGGCAGTAGTTTTGCCGCTTCCCGGCGGCCCGGTCAGCACGACGACGCGGCGCCGGCAGTCCCGGGCCAGCTCCGCAATCTCGTCTTCCAGCAAGAACGTAGTATCGCCCCCCTTGCGCTTCACGCGCGGGCGGACCGGTGCTCGCTCGGGGGTGATCATGGCACTTCGTAGGACAGGTTTTCAACCTGTCCCAATCCACTTTGGACAGGTTGGAAACCTGCCCTACTCGGCAAACCGCTTCTGCTCCTTTGTCAGCCGCCGCTGGAGGTTCTGCCGGCCGAGATACAATTCGCTACGCGGAAGCGTTCCTTGCAGTTCGCCAAACACGGCCGCCACTTGCTCCTTCCGCTCGCCGCTAGGCGGATGGGTGCGAAAAAAAGCGGGCATGAAGGCCAGCGCGGGATTGTTGTTTTTCGCCGCTAAGTGGTCGAACAAATCGCCGAGGGCCCGCGGGTCGTAGCCCAGCTTGTACGCCCACGTAATGCCGTCGCGATCGGCTTCCAATTCTTCGTCCGGACCGAACGGCCGGCGGAAGAGGCCGGTCATGGCCCGCGTTTTGGACAAAAAGTCGTCGAACGTAAAGCCGCGCTCGCCCGGCTTGAGCGACTCCTGCGCCAGCTTGACCTGCTTGGGCTGCCGCACCAGATGGCCGCGGTCGAGATGCGACAGCTCGTGCCCCAGCACGCAGACGAGTGCCGCCTCGCTCCCCACGACGTCGAGCATTCCGCGGCTGACGATCACGTGGCCGCCAGCCAGGGTGTAAGCGTCGGTGATGTCGGTGTCGGCCAAGTAAACGTGCAGCTCGCGGTATCGCTCCTGCTGCCGCATCAGCGGCCGGATCGCGGCAATCAGCCGCGCGACGTACTGCGCGTCCTTCCCTTTTTCGGAGAGCGAAATCTTCCGCTGCTTGAGGTCGCGTTTGAGGGCCTCGAGCTGCGCCGCGCCGTACTGCTGCTCTTCTTTCCACGTGAACTCGACCTTGTCCAGCTCGGCCGGATCGACCTTGCCGCCGAACCCCTCGCCGAAAAACTGGTCGAAGAACTTCTGCGGATCGGAAAAATCTTCGAACCCCTTGGGGACGCCTTTGAGCCCCGGGAAAGGCAGCTTGGGGACCTGGGCCGACGCCCGCGGCACGAGCGTACAGAAAAGCAGCGCAGCGGCAATCAAGGAAGCGGCAGAGAAGGGGCGCATACAGAACTCGAAAGTGGCATTTCCCCTGGTCCTCTGATTGTATGCTCTACCGCCGTAGAAAGGAATTCATTCCGTTTTCAGCGGAAGGTAGCAGCGACAGTGCGCGGACAGGGATTTCGCGGATGACGCGGATCAAATCGGCTGCGCCGTGTGCCCGCCGGACATTGTTGTTGACGACCGATGCAGTCGCTGGTGTAATAGAGTGCGCCTTTCGATGCGGAGCTGGCTGCTTATGCCTTTGGCTTCATCAACTGTCAGCCGCCGCCCAGTCCAGTTCCTCATCTGGCATCTTTTCTGGTTCATGACCGTTACGGCGGTTTTTCTCGCACTCCGCCGGCTTGATGTTTTCTGGAGCGGTCTGATCGTTGCGGTTGGCAGCGAGCTGGTTGTTGTTGTGATGGGCACGGCGATTGTCGTTTCCAAAGGACCGCCGTGCTGGCCGTCGCGCATTCGCCGCGGAATGTTGTCCGGGGCAGTCATCGCCGGCCTCTGCTTTGGTTGGTATCCGATCTTGCTCGCGATCGGGATGTACGACCTTCGTCCCCTACTGGGATTTATCGCTGTAATCGTAGCCGGTGGCGGATTGGGCCTACTCATCGGCTTAACTGATCCACTGCTGCGTCCCTTTTTCGTACCGAATACTCCGCCGCAAGTGAACGTGCGACCCATGGACCGCTCGCTACATCGGGCGCTCCAGCGTGCGACGGATCGCGTGATGAGGGTCCTCGCCACGGCCAGACATTGTGCCGCAGCCCACCGCCATCAGATCGTTACTCCGGAGCACCTGTTGTGCGCCATGGGCATTGTTGACAGCGGAGTCGCGCGCCTGCTGCTGGCGCGCATGGGCGTCGATCTTACAGACACAACGCGGTTGGCGGCTTGGCTGGCGGCCATGCCGGCGGACGGCAACGGGAAATCAGCGACATTCAGCCCGGAGCTGCAGCGGGTCCTCGATCTTGCGTGGGCGCAAGCAATGACAATTGCCGACGTCTACCGGCGGACTTCCAACATTTATCTGGGCACCGAGCATCTCGTGTTAGGTCTTCTGGCCTATGACGACTGTATGGCGGCACGAGTTCTGACCAGGCACGACGTCACGCTGGAAAAATTCCGCACCGAGTTACTCAAGCTCATGGGTAACTAAAGTAAGTTGCGACGAAGTTTCGGAATGAAGAGCAACTCCGGCCAACGTACTTTATTCGCCTGCTGAACATCGCAATCAGAAGCCGCAAATGGCTCACGAGACGGAAAAATTCCCGGACTTTGAGATTCTGGCGGAACTTGGCCGGGGGACGACCGGCGTCGTCTACGAAACACGCAACAAGAGGCTCAATCGCCGTCTTGCTCTCAAGGCATTGCTGCCGGGGAATGACGCAAACCTCGAGCTGCGAATCAGGCAATTCATCGGTGAGGCGCGGGCGCTAGCCGCGCTCACTGTCCAACCGAACGCGAACATCCCAAAAATTCACTTGGTTGCTGACCAGAATGGTCAGCCCTTTTATGCTCGCGAATTCATCGAGGGCGCCACGCTCGAACAGGCTGCGAGCCGCCGGTCCATCGATCTGCCATGCGGCTTGCGGATCCTATCTTCGATTGCCGAAACCGTGGGGCGCGTGCACGCTCTGGGAATCGCCCATGGCAATTTGGTTCCGTCCAATGTCATGGTCACCGCGGATAACTGCGCCAAGTTGATTGGTTTTGGCAAATGCGCGCTGTTGGGTGAGCCAAAGACGACAGAGGGTTCGCCACGCGCGTCAGTCGAGACTGATACGCGTGCGTTACAGCAGCTAATGGAGTGGCTATGTGCAACGCTGCATAAGTCGTTGCCGGTACGCTTGGCCGA
This sequence comes from Pirellulaceae bacterium, assembly GCA_035649415.1. Classification (GTDB taxonomy): domain Bacteria; phylum Planctomycetota; class Planctomycetia; order Pirellulales; family Pirellulaceae; genus DATKDU01. Next base: position 3,632 of record DASRJP010000455.1, read on the forward strand.
AGCCCAGCGTCTGGGTTCCGTGTCCAGTCCGGCAGCATTGGCACAAGTCTTCAAGATATGCGCCGATGAGGAGTTGCTGTCGTAGGCCAACAGTGATTATCTTGGGGTAATTCGAGTGGCTTTGCGGTTGCGTCAAAGCGCCGCATTGTTCAGCCGCATAGTTTTTACCCCATATGGAGCGCCGTTCGACCACAACAACTTGTCCTGTTTCGCCGGCAGTTCATTGCCGTGCGTTATCCGCTCGCCCCCTTCTTTCGGCGCAGCGTTTCTTCCTCAGCGCGAACCTTTGGGCGATTTGTATTGTCCTTGCTTCGCGCGGCTTTCTCTTTCGCAGCACCCCGATCCCTGGCGGGATCGCCCTGCGCGCCGGCACTGCCGGCAAATGAAAACTATGGAATCGATCTGGAACTTCATCGAGCATCAACTCAAGCACAACCAGCTCTTCAGCGGCGGTCTGATCCTGATGGCCGCCGGAGCGCTGGCGGCGTACTGCCGCGCGCTCCCCGGCCAGCTCTGGGCCTGGCTCCGCAGCCAGCTCGTCCTGGAAATCGATATCCTGGACCGCGATCCGGCCTTCGAATGGGTCGAGCAGTGGCTGGCGGCACACAGCTATTCGCGCGACCGCGCCCGCTCCCTGACCGTCAAGACCCGGCCGGTCAACTACGACGAGCGCCAGAGCGATCCGGCTGCCGACGCGCGGCCGCAGGTGCTGTTCTGCCCGGCCCCCGGGCGGCACTTGCTCTTCTACCGCGGGCGGCTGGTGATCCTGCACCGCGTGCGGCCGCGCCTCCAGCAGGCGGCACAGCAGGCGGTCAACGTCCGCGAGTCGTTCAGCGTCACGATTTTCAGCCGCGACCGCCGCATCGCCAGGCAGCTCCTCGAGGACGCCCGCGAGGTGGCCCTGCCGCGCGGCGAGAAGCGGCTCGACATCCATCGCCCCGACTACAGCAGTTGGAGCCAGCTCAAGCAGCGCTCCCCGCGGTCGCCGGACTCGGTCGTCCTCCGCGCGGGGCAGATGGAGGAGCTGATTGCTGACGCCCGGGCCTTTCTCGCCGGCCGCCAGTGGTACCTCGACCGCGGCATTCCGTACCGCCGCGGCTACCTCCTGTATGGCCCGCCGGGAACGGGCAAGAGCAGCGCCGTAATCGCGGTGGCGTCCGCGCTGCAAATGGACATCGCCATTCTCAGCCTGGCCAATGGCTCGCTCGACGATGCGCAGCTCGCGGACCTGCTGGCGGAAGTGCCGATCAACGCGGTCGTGCTGATCGAGGACATCGACTGCGCGTTTGCCGGCCGCGGCGCGGAGCCGGACAAGACGAGCAAGCTGAGCTTCAGCGGCCTCTTGAATGCTATCGACGGCGTGGCCGCCGGCGAAGGGCGCTTGCTTTTTGCCACGACAAACCACATCGAGAAGCTCGACCAGGCGCTGGTCCGTCCGGGCCGCATCGATCGCAAGTTGGAAGTGTCGTATGCCGACCGGGATCAATTGCGGCGGATTTTCCGGCGATTCTTTCCGCAGGCGGACGCCTCGCTGGCGGAGACATTTGCCGCTGCGCTGCCGGACGAGCAACTGGCGATGTCCGCGGTGCAGAATTACTTGATCCGGCACGCGGATTCTGTCGAGGATGCGTGCGAGTATGTGGAGACGCTGGCGGCAGAGGCGCACAGTAGTCCGCGCGCTCCGCGGCTGAACGATTCGGCTGCGGCCTGGCCTTGCGCGCCGGAGGCCGTCGTGCCGGCGGGCGAGTGGTTTAGCGTGGGGCTGTGAAAAACACGCCGGCGGCAGCAAGACAGTGTTGGCAGCGATTCCGCCGGTTACAATTGCCGGTATGAAGCCCCAATTCAGCATCCGCTGGCTGCTGGGAGTCACCGTGGTGGCCGCGGTCTATTTCGCCTTGGTGCATTTATCGCTTTACGCTGACGAACCTTATCGCACCGGTTGGCGATTCCTGCTGTTTGGGCTCACGCTGCACATCGCCATCCAGACCATGCTTAGTCTGAAAGAAGGAACCTTCTTCACCGACGACGGGAAACCTCCGAGGACGACCTCATGAATGCACGATTCGCTGTCGCCGCCCCCACCAAAATCCCTCTCCCACCGGGAGAGGGTGGCCGAAGGCCGGGTGAGGGCTTTAAGTGGCCAGGACGACAGCTCGTCATTGCCCTGCTTCTGTTCATCGCTCTGCCGCTGGCGCGCGGACAAGAAGCAATCCCGGACATTTCCAGGAGCGACCTGCCGCGGCTGCTCTCCGAGATCAAACCGCAACCTGGCGAAAGCCCCTGGCGCGAGATCCCCTGGCTGACCAGCGTCACCGAGGCCCGCCGCCGCGCGATTGCCGAGGACAAGCCGATCGTCATCTTCACCGCGGCCGACGGCAGTCCGCTGTCGCGGACGTGAGGCGCCTGCACAGCGAACCGGGCCCGGTGGTTCACCGGGACCTCGGTCGAGCCGAAGTACGTCCAAGAGCATTTCATCCCACTGGCCCTCGACACTTACTTCCGCGGCAATTCGCAGGAAGTGGAGTTCTGCCAGCGCGTCGGCGCCGGCGGCAATCACGTGGTGGTCGTGACGGCCGGCGGCGATGTGATCGCCAAGCAGGACCTGCGGCTGCGGGAAAAGGAATTGGCGCCGGCGCTGACCGCGTATTCGCGGCTGCCGAAAGATGAGCGGACGCCGGAGCTGCCCGACCCGTCGCTGGCCAAACCGCCGCAGCGGCCGGTCCCGCAGCCGCCGGCTGGTGGCCTGGTCCTCCGCGGCTACTGCACGTACTTGAAGCGCGATGGCCAGCGGCGCTTCGTCCGCTCGGACGAATACTACTACAAGGAAAACCCCGATCGCTGGATGGCCGAGACGCAGAGCGACCTGCTCTGGCTGACCGAGGCGGAATGGAAATCGCTGATCCCGGCCGATCCGAAACCGGGCGTCAAGGTCGAGGCCTCACCGGCAATCCAGAAGCGGTTCTACAGCACCGTCGGCATCGACTACATGGAAGGGAGCGTCAACTCAGTGCCGCTGCGCGAGAGCACGCTGACGTTCACCGTGGAAAAGGCCGACGACCGGCAGGTGCTGCTGCGCGTCGATGGCTATGCCAGGCTCGGCAAGGAATTCGGCGACGGGTCGCGCGACAAGCCAGAAACGCGCGGCTGCGAGCTGCGGCTCCTCGGCGAAATCTCCTACGACCGCTCGCAGCAGAAAATCGACCGCTGCGACCTGGCCGGGACCGGCCGCGCCTGGGGCAACAAGATGAACTACGTCGGCCGCGAGGTCCGTCTGGCGGATCACCCCTGGCACTACGGCATCGCGTGCGAGCTGGTGACCACGACGACG
>DASRJP010000456.1:0-22007 GCA_035649415.1 Pirellulaceae bacterium
CCAGAGTAGGTGATGGTTCCAAAACCAACGTATTCCAAGATAGGCCCCGCAAATTCCTCCTGTCAGGAGCTGCGGTAACACGGGCGGTGCAAAACAGACAAACGTTGGTGCTGCGTGGCGGAATGACACATAGTCAGCCGCGACGGCTCGACCGACCGCAAGGGCGACCGCGACGACGGCTGTCGCTTCAGCGAATTGAAGGATCGAAAATCGCAGTCGCGTGGAATTCACGGCGCTTTGTCCACTCGCGGAGCGAGTGGACCACATCATTTCAAATACCGCTTCGTCAAATCCCCATACGCGTCAATCCGCCGGTCGCGCAAAAAGGGCCAGTGCGTTCGGACGACATCGACCAATCCCAGGTCGCACTCGGCGAGGACGATCTCTTCCTTGTCGTGCGAGGCTTTGGCCAGCAAGTTGCCGTTGGGATCGCAGATGAACGAGCCCCCCCAGAATTCGAGTTTTCCTTCGCGGCCGACGCGATTGGGGGCCGCGACGAAGACGCCGTTGGCGATGGCGTGGCTCCGCATCATCGTTTCCCACGCCAAGTGCTGGCTGGCCCCGAACTCTGCCTTCTCGTCCGGCAGCCAGCCAATTGCGGTGGGATAGAACAGAATCTCCGCCCCCGCCAGTGCCGTCAGCCGTGCCGCCTCGGGATACCACTGGTCCCAGCAGACGCAGACGCCAGTCTTGCCAAACTGCGTGTCGAAGCTGCGAAAGCCCAGGTCTCCGGGGGTAAAATAGAATTTTTCGTAGTACAGCGGGTCGTCCGGGATGTGCATCTTGCGATAGAGTCCGATCTGCTGCCCGTCGGCATCGAACACGACTGCCGTGTTGTGATAGATGCCCGCCGCCCGTTTTTCAAATAGCGAGCCGACGACCACCACGCCATGCTTTTTTGCCGCTGCCGCCAGCCGCTCGCTCGTCGGGCCGGGGATCGGCTCGGCCTCGGCAAAGCGGGCGTGGTCCTCGCTCTGGCAGAAGTAATGTCCCGCAAACAGCTCCTGAAGACACACGACGTTGGCCCCCTTCGCCGCGGCCTCGGCAATCCGCGCCAGTGCCTTGACGACGTTAGGCTCCTTCTCCGCGGTGCAGGTCATCTGCACGACGGCAACTTTGGTTTTGCGGGACTTGTCGTATTGATAGGGCATCCGAGGTTTAGGGTTCAGGGTTCAGGGTTCAGGGTTCAGGGTTCAGGAGGAAGTCGGGGAAACCTTGCTGGCTGAACCCTGACCACTGAACCCTGAACCCTTGCACTGGTAAGAATACGCAATCCGCTCCGCGATGGAAGTGCTTGAGTGAATGCCGAGGAATTGACAACCCGATTGAAAGACGACGCCCGCCGGCTTGGCTTCGCGCTGGCCGGCGCGTGCCCCGCGGTGACGCCGACGGGCGTAGGTCAGTTCGGCCAGTGGCTCGACCGAGGCTATGGCGGTCAGATGGATTATCTCGAGGAGCGGCGCAGCGCCTACGAACACCCGCGATACGTCCTGGATGGCGCTCGCAGCATCCTGATGCTTGCCATGGAATACGCCACCACCGAGCCGCAAATGCCGCGGCTCGGTCAAGGACGCATCTCGCGGTACGCCTGGAGCCCCGTCGATTACCACGACGTGATTCACGAGCGGCTCAACCAGCTCGTTGCCGTCGTCAAAGAAGTTGTCCCCGCCGCGCTGGCCCGCGGCGTCGTGGACTCGGCCCCGCTCCTGGAACGCGAATTCGCCCAGCTCGCCGGCCTCGGCTGGGTAGGCAAGAACTCGCTCCTGTTGAACAAACACCGTGGCAGCTACTTCTTCCTGGCGGCACTTCTCACCGACCAGGAGCTGTCCTACGACCAGCCTTTCAACGCCGACCACTGCGGCACTTGCACCGCCTGTCTCGACGCTTGCCCCACCAAGGCATTCCCGCAGCCGTATGTCCTGGACGCCACGCGATGCATCAGCTATCTGACGATTGAGCTCCGCGATGAAATTCCCCGCGACCTCCGCTCCGGCATCGGCGACTGGCTCTTTGGCTGCGACATTTGTCAGGAAGTTTGCCCCTGGAACGACAAGGCCGCGCAGATGTGGTCGGGAGTCGTTATCGGCCAATCGTCATTGGGAATGAAAAGTCGTGGACCGAAATCGACTCCCGACCCCGTTACGCATCCATCTGCAAAATCGTCGGCCGAAAACGACTCCCGTCCCCTTTTCGCCCCCGCCCTCGACGCCAACCCCCTCGACTTGATTCCCCTTTTCGATCTCGACGACGACGCCTTCCGCCGCCGCTTCCGTTATACCCCCCTGTGGCGCGCCAAACGCCGCGGCATTCTTCGCAACGCCGCCGTCATCCTGGGCAATCAAAAATGCCGAGAGGGAATCCCTACCCTGACTCGGGGGCTGTCCGACACCGAGCCGCTCGTTCGCGAAGCGTGCCAGTGGGCCCTTAATGAAATTGACCAGCAGGCTGCCCCCAGCGCCTAACGCATCAGCCACGACAGCGCCGTCGCTAGAATGGCCCCGGCCAACATCGAGATCGGGACGGCCACGATCAGCGTCAGCATCACGTGCGACCAGTTCACGGCGCTTCCCATGGAAAATTCCGCCGGCGAACGCGATCGCACGGGAAGCGTCTCATGGCCTGCGGAGGCAATCGGGCTGGTCCCCTGCGAGAGTTGGTTGGCCCCCGAAGGATATTCGCTGGCTTCCGTGTCCTGGCCAATGCCGCGGGATTCCTCCTCCGCGGTCGGCAGCGGGCCCGATTTCCACGGCGATTGTACGCTGCCGGCAATCGGCGCCACCTCGCTGGCCCACTGCTCCAGCCGCGCGACAACTTCGGAAGCCGACTGAATCCGCTTCACGGGCTCCTTTTCCATCATGTCGGCAATGATGTCCACGAACTCCTCGTTGAGCTCGGGGTTGAACCGCCGCGGGTGCCAGGGCGTTTCTTCCCTGTGCCGGCGGGCCTTGTCGCGGGCGGTGCCGCCAGGAAAGGGGACCTTGCCGGAGACCGCGTAATATAGAGTGCAGCCAAGCGAGTAGATGTCGCTGACGTGGGTGATCTCGTTGGGGTTGTTGATCTGTTCAGGTGCCAAGTAGTCGGCTGTGCCGACGATCTTTCCCGCCCGCGGGTCGTCTTCCAGGCCGTGGATGAAACCGGCCAGGCCAAGGTCGGATACCTTGGCGATGCCATCGGGAGTAACGAGGATGTTCCCCGGTTTGATGTCGCGGTGGATCAGGCCGCGCTGGTGGGCGTACTCCAGACCGCGGGCCGCCTGCATGATCACGCTGGCCGCCTGCTGCTGGCTGAGGCGTCCGCGGGAGCGGATCAGCTTCCGCAGATCGCTGCCCGGGACGTACTCGGTCACCAAGTAAGGCACGTCCTTGTCGCGGCCCGCGTCGTAGGCCCGCACCAGGTTGGGATGATCGAGCTGGGCGTGGGTGCGGACCTCGCGAATGAAATGGTTGATCGCCTCGGGGGTCGATTTTTCCAGCGGCAGGACTTTCACGGCGCAGACGCGCCCCATCATCTCATGGACCGCCTTGAAGACCTGACCCATCCCCCCCTTGCCGATGGATTCGGTAACGATGTACAGGCCCAGTTTGAACTTAGAGCGGCCGCCGAGGATCTGCTCCGCCTGGTAGGTGGTGAGAACCCCCATCTCGACGAGTTTGTTGGCCAGCTCGGCGTCATCGACCGCCATCAGCGTGGCCTGCGGCCCGTCGGGGGCGCTTGTCAGCGCCGAAATCGCATGCTGGAGCTGCTCCTGGGTTACCAGGCCGCTCATCAGCGCGTAGTGGCGAAATGTGGAGCGAGTTGCCAAGGCCGCGATTCCGGGGGAAGCGACGACTCAGAAGGCATTCGAACGAATGGCCAGACCTCCGAGAGAGGATCCCCAGTGCTTACGGTAGCTCAGAGAGGGCCTCTGCGCCAAGCTGTAGGACAAGCGTCCCGCTTGTGAAAGTGGCTACAGGAGCGCGAGAGAAAGGCGGTATGAGGGTATGAGGGTGCGACGGTATGCGGGTAAGCAAGTGAAGGGGAGACCGCGTTACCCTCGCACTCTCACACTCGCGCACTAAAATGCTCCCCATGCCGCGCCCCGCCCGCCCCGCGCTCGACATGCTCTACGAAGACAACCACTTGCTGGTGGTGAACAAGCCGGCGGGCCTGCCCACACAGGGGGTCGGCGACGAGGAGCCGAGTGCTGTAAAGCTGGCCAAAGAGTATCTGAAGCGCAAATACAACAAGCCTGGAAACGTTTATCTCGGCGTCGTCAGCCGGCTCGATGCGGCCGTCAGCGGGGTGCTGGTGCTGGCCCGCACGAGCAAGGCGGCGGCACGCCTTTCCGAACAGTTCCGCGAGCGCACCACGCGAAAGGTCTACTGGGCGATAGTGGACAAGCCGCCGAAACAGAACGAAGCGACGCTGACCGACTGGCTAAAGAAGGACGAGAAGACGCAGCGGATGGTCGTCGCCCCGCCGCATGCTGTGGGGGCACAAAAAGCCCGCCTGTCGTACCGCGTTCTCAAGCGGCTGCCGATTGGGGCGCTATTGGAGATCGAGCTGGAAACAGGCCGCAAGCACCAGATCCGCGTGCAGCTCGCCCACCACGGCAGTCCCATCCTCGGCGACCGCAAATACGGCAGCCGCCGCCCCTTCGCCAGCGGCATTGCCCTGCACGCGCGGAAGCTGGAGATCGCTCATCCAGTGAAGAAGGAACCGCTGACGTTCAGCGCGGCCGTGCCGAAGTCGTGGACCGAATTCGACCTGACTCCTGACTCTTGACCCTTGCCATCCCGTTGTCCCTTGCTCACGCTTCGGGTTAGTGTGAAGGGATGCCTGTATCGTCCCTACAACTGATCCTCGCCAGCAACTCGCCCCGCCGGCGATTGCTGTTGGCCGAGCACGGATACAAGTTCGAGGTCATTCCCCCGCATGACGCAGCCGAGTGCGGTATTTGCAGCCGCGAGACGCCGCCGGAGATGGTGGCCCGGCTGGCGTGGCAGAAGGCGGCTGATGTGGCACAGCGTGTCGAACGGGGGATCGTTGTCGGCTGCGATACGGTCGCCGAATGCTGCGGCATTATCCTGGGCAAGCCCAAAAACCGCGATCTCGCGCGGGAGATGCTGTCGCTGCTGCGGGGGCGCGACCATCATGTTTACAGCGGCTTGTGCGTGTGGCTGCGGCCGGGGGAGGAGCATCACGTGCAGGTGGACGTGACGCGGCTGGTGATGGACCCGATCAGCGACCGCCAGCTCGAAGCGTATCTCGACACCGAGCAGTGGGAAGGTAAGGCCGGCGCGTTCGGTTACCAGGACGGCCTCGACTGGGTGCATGTCGTCCACGGCAGCGAGTCAAACGTCGTCGGGCTGCCGATGGAGCTGCTGGCGAAGATGTTGGAGAGTCTCTGACAAGACCCCTAGCCGGAGGTCAACGACCTCCGGAATGCGACGCGTGTTCCGGAGGTCGTTGACCTCTGGCAATTGCACTGGCTAGCCTTTCCATCAGCCGGTCCACTTCCCGCCGAGTCTCCTCATCCAGGCTCCAGGCATACGGCTCCCGTCGGCGGTCGGTGGCAAACAGACCTCGCTTGTGGAGCACGTACTTCTCGATGGCCAGAAATCCGTCGAGCCCCGCTTGAAGCTGAAGGGCCACGAGGGCACAGATCGGGAAGTACAGCCGGTATGCCGACTCGTCATCGCCGCGCTGAAGGGCTCGCCATAGCGGCACGATCCCGTCGAGAAATTCCATGCCCGGCATCGTGCCAGCGATGCCGCGGCGGAAGCTGTCAATCAGCAAGATTCCGCCGGAGCCTTCATAAACCCGCGCACGGCCGCCAGTTCGGTCGCGCAGGAGCGAGAGATTCGGCCCGATCGGCGCTGCCTCTGGCTTGAAGAGAATCTTTTCCGGCCCGAACTTGTCGAGCAGCCGCACGTAGACGTCGATTGACAGCGCCTTGCCCACGTACGACGACGCATCCTGCACGATGATCGGCAGCGAAATCGCATCGGCAATCGCTTCGTAGTACGCCTGCACCGCGGCATCGGGCAGTGCCGTGCTGATAGGGGCGATCGCCATGACGGACGTCGCGCCCGCTTCTTCCGCCCGCCGAGCGTAAACGACGGCCTGCCCGGTGCTCTCGGCGCCGACGCTGACGATCACCGCGCCGCGGCCCGCATTCAATTCCACCAGCCGCCCGGCCAGTTCCTGCCGCTCGTCGTAAGTCAGTCGGAGCGTCTCCGAAACCATGCCCGTGCATATGCCGTCGGCGCCGACAGAGTAGGCCCAGTCGATCTGTTTCTGGAAGCTGGCATAGTCAATGTCGTCGGCCGTTGTGAACGGCGTATGAACTATCGGCAGAACGCCGGCAATGAGAGGGGGCATGGTAGGCTCGCAGGCGAACGAGAAGCGAGACGGCAGCAACGCTACCGTAGCCGAACTCATCCCAGTTCGAAAGGGTTGCGGGCGCTAGTCCAAATTCATACGAATTCGGCTACGAAGGGGGCCGGTTTAGAAATGCCAGCCCTGCGGATACTCTGCCACATCGATGTCGCGACTGGCAGCTGGCTTGGCGGAGACTACGGGAAAATGGGGCGAAGGAACGGTCTGCGGGGCTGCGCCCTTGTCGTCCTCGACGTGCTGCTCTTCCCAGTACATCTCCGGCGACTCCCACGTGAAACGCTGCCGCCGCTGTGAAATGACGACCTTTGGCGCTGTCATCGGTGGTGAAGTAGCCGCCGGCGGAGCAGGGGGTGGGGGAGCGTATTGTGGTGGCGGAGGTGCAGCGGGCGGCAATGGCTGCGGAGTTTGGGCCAGTGGCCAAGTTTCCGGGAGCCGGTAGTTAGTCACGATCTGGTATCGCGGCGGCGGAGGTGGGGGCATCGCCACAGCGCGCTTGCGAGCCGGTTTGGCCGGCCTGGCAAGCTCGTAGGCGTTTGTCGGATCGTAGCCATCCTCCAGGCCGGCCTGCATGAAAAGCGAATTGGGGTCAGCCGCGTACCGAGGTTCGGCCGGCTCGATCTCGGGGACGACAGGCGGCGGTGGCGGTGGCGGCAATTCGACGACAGGGGTCTTGGCCAGCTCCTTTCGTTTGCGTTTCGGCTTCTCCGGCTCAGCGGCGGGCCGCTGATTCCGAGTTGGGATCATCCGCACTTCGACCTGGGCCTCGCGGAAGATCTCGACGATATGCTCGTGGCATGTGAACATCAAAATCTGCCTGCCATCGGCCGCGAACTCTTTGAAGACGCGAGCCGCTGCTTGCGTGCGCGACCGGTCGAGGTTCACAAGCACGTCGTCGAATACCAAAGGCAACAGCGCCCCGCGGCGAGCAAAGCTCGAGGCCAGCGCCAGCCGCAGGCTGATGTAGATCGCCTCGTGGGTGCCGCGGCTGAGAACTTCTAAAGGCAGCGACCGGCCCAACTCATCCTCGGCCAGCAGCGCCCGGCGGTCGAGTGGCATCCACACGCGTACGTACTGCCCCTGTGTCAATTCCTTGAGATAGACCGACGCTTTCTGGAGCGTCTCCGGCTGCCGCTCGGTTTCATACTTGCGGCGGACGACATCGAGCACCTGGCCGATGACCGACAGCACTTGCCAGCGACGGCGCGACTGGCGCAATTGCTCCTCCACCGACGCCAGCTCCCACTGCGTCACGGCCAGGCGGCGGTCGGCGGCCAACTGCTGCATCTCGTGGGTGCAGGCCCCGCGACGCTCGTGGAGTGTGGCGATCCGGGTGCGAAGTTCCTGGACGTGGGTTCCCCGCTGGTCCCAGCGGGACTGCAAGTCCGGGCCTTCGCTGACCATCACGACGGAAATCTCCTCCTCGGTGTATCGGCCGGCCAGATCGCCGGCGATCTTTTCCGTTGTGGAATCGCGCCCGTGGCGGAGCTCGTGTGCTTTGGCGGTATCGGATGCGACCTGGCGGAAGGCGACCATATCGCCCACGCCAGCCAGGGCCAGCAGTGCGCTGCGGCGGCGCAGTGCCTGGCGGATCAAATGGACGGACCGCGACCGTCCCGCCCGCAGCTTGCGGGCGGCCCGCAGCGTGTTCTCCTTGAGTGCGAGAATCTCCTTCTCCTGGGCCAGCGTCTGCGTGAGCTGCCGGAGCTGTTCCTGCGGGTCGCTCAATTTTGGCGTCAGGCGGCAGTCGGCCATGAGCTGGCCAATGCGAGCCGCCATGGCGAGCATCTCCCGCTCCCGCTGTTCCAGTTCGTCGCGGCGAATCTCACGGCGGCGCCGCATTTCGACCACGGCATCCCCACGGCGAACCACGTGCCGCACCTTCTGCGGGGCGAAATCCTCTGGCAGGCCAACTGCCTTGAGCGCTTCCCGCCACCGACCGCGGGCCGACTTGAACGCCTCCTGCGCCGTTTCCAGCTTGCGCGCAGAAGCCTTGACCTTTTCCTCCGCTGCCGTGCGATCGCCCAGCAGCGGCATCAGCCGTTCAATCTCGCGCAGCTCAGACTCCGCCTCGCGCACCCGGGCGTCGAGAGCGCCGCCACCCGGAGGAAGCACGGCATCGATCTCGTCCCGTTCTTTTTTGATGTCGGCCAATTGAACGCGGACGTGCTCGCGATGCCGCGTGTTGTCCGACTGCTTGTCATCCGTCCTGCGCTCCAGAAAGAGTTTCGTGAGGGCAGACCCGCCGGCAAACAGCACCCCGAACAGCCAATACGGCATGCTGCTGGCAAACCAGCCATTCCAGCCACCGACCAGACCAATAAGAAGCAGCATGACCCCCAGCGAGAAGACCATGCCGAGCGCCACCGTATATCGCAGCGGCAGACCGTCGAATTCCTGCATTTCATCGCCTGCGAATTCGAGTTCCTCGCGACGACGGGCCAGCTCGTCGAGCCGCTCCTCAATTTGCAGCCGGCGGCGGAGCAAGGCGACATTTTGGCCAGCTTCTGAGAGCGACTGCTGCAAATCCTCAGCTCGGCGGCCGCGAGCGGCAGTTGTGAACTTGCCCGACAGGTGCTCGAAGTCGCTCTGGGCCGCCTCGAGTTCCTGTTTGGCGCGGTCAAGCTGTTCGCTTTGTTCGCGGAGAAGCATGCCCGGACGGCGCAGGGCGGCGAACGCGTCCTGGGACAGCTCTTCAGGGCTGGTCTTTCCCTGGATTCCGCCGAGCTGCTGCTGGATCTCGTCGTCGAGCCGCTGAATCTCGGCGCGGAGCTTTTTGATCTGGCCGTCCAGCGTGGTCAGCCACTGCGCCTGGTCTCCCAGGGCGTCGATTCGCGTGGCGTGATTGAGGACCTGCTTGTTCGTTTCCAGGCCGTGGGCGTGGGCCTTGAGGCGTTTGCGCTCCGCGGCAATCCGCTTCAGTCGCCGCTTTTCGCGGATCACGCGGCGGCGGAGAGAGTGCATCCTTTCCACTGCCCGCTCGGGAAGCTGGGGAATATCCCGCAGTGCCTCGAGCCGCTTATCGATCTCGGCACGGGCGTTCCACAGTGGCTGGATGTCGAGTGCCGCCTTGAGGAGGCGGTGATGAGCGTCGGTTCGCTCGAGCGCCTGCTCCAACTCGGCCGCTTCATCGGCCAGGGCTCCGCGCTGTACGGCCAGCTCGCCGTAGCGGCGACTGCTGGCGGACAGCGACGCAAGCTGATCGGTCAATTGCTGGCGGCGGGCCGTAAGCTGGGGAATCTGCGACGGCTGATCGCTCGTAGAAAGGAGGCTTTCTCGCGCTTTGGCCAGATCGCGGATTACATCAATGATCGACACGCGATCGAGGCCAGTCGTCAGTTTGTAAAGCAGTTCCGCGGCCGTGGTGTCGTCGAGCGTGCTGAGTTCTTGGATTTCGCGGAGGCCACAAGCAAACACGTTGTTGAAAGTCGGCTCGTCCACACCCGCCAGTAGCAGTCCCAGATGGGCCTCATCGCGCGGCTTGTCCTGGCCATCGAGGACGTTCAATCGGCCGACGTCGTCGGAAACGTCGGCGGCCGGACCGCTTCGCTCCAGCGTGAAGTCGGCGCCGCCGGCATCGACGCGCAGCCGGCCGCCGGGAGTGCCGCCATTGACCGGTGGCAGGTACCTCGTACGGCGCTCGGCGGAGAAGCCATAGAGCACCGTCCGTACGAATTGCATGACCGTGGTTTTGCCGGCCTCATTGGGACCGAAGAACACCGTCACTCCCTCGGGGAGTTCTTCGATCTTCAGTCCCTTCCAGACGCCGAAGCCGTCGATCAGGATGTCTTTGATTCGCATGACCGCAATCCTTGCGAGGAGCGAGGTCGGAGGCCAGAAGTCAGGGATCGAAGGTCAGATAGGCAATTGCAAAATGGCCGTTTGGCAAATAAATCTCTCGCACTCAGACTGCGAGCCGTGAAGCCTGTCTCCTGCTCCCTGCCTCCTGCTCGTCCTTGAACAAGCCTTCCTCCGCCCCGAGCAACTGGGAACCAAGCGCGGCTGCTTCGCGCAGCACCTCATCCTTCGTCTCGGCGGCCATCCACTCGGCGAGTTGCAGGCGGTCTGCCTCGGAAAGGTCCGCGGGCAGATGGCCCGCTATCTCCAGCGGCTCGGACGATGCAGACCGTTGCTCCTCGATGACGCGCAGAAAATCGCCGAGCATCGAGTCTTCGTCCTCCCAGCCGCGAGGGAGCATGGATGCGTGATCCATGCAGACTCCCAGCGTCCAGGCTGGGGTTTCCTCTCGGCCGAATTCGCTGCGAAGCCAGTCGAACAATTCGCCGCACCACTGCCGCTTTTGATACGGCGTGCCGAGACGTTCTCCGCCGTGCAGCGTCCATTGCACCAGCAGCGGACGCTGGCCGGATTGAGAGACCAGCAGCTTCATTCGTTCCGCCGTGCGGCGCTTGACGTCGTTGCGGGTTTCCTCACTGTCAATGGTCAGGTGCTCGTCGTGCCAGCGGACCAGGTCGGTGGCGACGAACTGCGTCCGCACCGTTCGCTCGTCACTGATATGAACCAGCGTGCAGCCGTGCGGACCACTCTCATCCAGTCCCAATCCTTGCGGCGAACCCGGATAATGGATCAGGCCCGCGGCGTGCCACTCGGCCGCCTCTTCTCCCCCGAGTTTCCGCACGCTCAACGACTGCCGATCGTGCCGGCTGCCAAGAGCCCAGTAATCGATCGGCCGCGCCGCCAGCCGTTCGACATCAGCCCGGCCGTAAGAAATGCCTATAGATGGCAGGCCGCCGCTGTCGCCGCCAAAATCGGCGGGCTGGATGGTCATCGCGCCGGCAAAGCTGCGGCCGACGACATTTGCCAGCGCGCGATCGCCGCGAAAGTGCGATACTTCTTCCGTCTTGAAGGTTGGAAAGACTTGTACGCTCGCCGGCATCTTTACGGCCGCGGGCCACTCTTGCGGCTGGTCAACTTTCCCTGCCACCCAGTAGATCGCAATTCCCGCTCCTTCCAGCCGCTCGAACTGCTCGACGAGGAACGCAATGCCGCGGGGCCCGGCCAGATGAACATCCAGCAGGTCGCCTGCGAGGATCACAAAGTCCACATGCTCCGCGATAGCTGCATCGATCACTCGCCGGGCGGCCAGATAAGGAGCGTCCAGGAGCGACTCGCGAAGCGGCGGCGGCAATTCCACTAGAGCGTGCGGCACCTCTTCCAAATGGAAATCGCTGGCGTGCAGGAAACGGACCAACCCCGACATGAGACCCTCCTTGTCTCGGCGCCATGCGGATCGTCAAGCGCGGCAGTTTAGCGGAATGAGAGAAACGGGGCCACGGCGGTTTGGGATGCTAGCAAGTGCGGGATGAACGATCGACAAACGCCAGGCCGCAGTGACCAAGGAATGCTTGAATTCGACAAGACGTTACTCCGCATTCCGCACCCCGCGCTCCGCGTTCCACAATCTCCCCTGACAGGTATCCCGGCGCTCCAGTTCCTGTCGCAGTGCCAACAGCACGCTAGGTTTGTCGAGGCACCAGGATGGTCCGACGAAGTATTCGGGAGGTGCATCGCCGCTGATCCGCTCGACCACCATGTCGGGAGGGAGCAACTCCAGAAAATCAATGAGGGCGGCAACATATTGCTCGCGCGACAACAGCGTCACTTCGCCCGTCGCTACCTGCTGGGCCAGGGGCGTATCTTTCACTGCGTAGAGATTGTGGATCTTGATGGCGTCCGGCTTCTGCCGGGCCATCTCCCGGGCGGTGTCGAGCATGTCTTCGCGCGTCTCGCCAGGCAGTCCCAGTATCACATGCGCGCAGATCTCAAAGCCGCGCCCGCGGCTCCGCTGCATGGCGTCGAGGAACGCGTCGTAGTGATGGCCGCGGTTCATCCAATCCAGCGAGCGGTCGTGGATCGTCTGTACTCCATACTCGAGCGATAGATACGTCCGACGGCCGATCTCCTCGAGCAGATCGAGCACGTCATCCGGCACACAGTCAGGGCGAGTACCGATCGCCAGGCCGATTACCTGCGGGTGCTCTAGGGCCCGCTGGTACAGGGCTCGCAGTTTTTCAACTGGCGCGTAGGTGTTCGTGGCTGGTTGGAAATAAGCCAGAAACTGGTCACACGTGTAGCGGGTCTTCAAGCGGCGAATGCCGTCGCTGATCTGGTCCAGCACGTCTTGTCGGCGGACGCGGCGGCTGGGGCTGAAGCTGCGGTTATCGCAAAAGGCACAGCCGCCAATGGTCACCGTGCCATCCACATTAGGGCAGGTGAATCCGGCGTCCACGCTAACCTTCTGTACCCGCTGGCCGAATTTTTGCCGCAGGAAATAGTTGTATGAAAAGTAGCGTAAGCCCGCGGCCTGCCAGCCTGGGACGGCGCCGGTCAAAGTATTGCCCGGGCTTTTCATTGACGACATTTACCCCCTCATATAGACTAGGCGTGGGAGGTAAAGATACGGATGACTCGGAACAGAAAGAGGGGCTGCTCGGGGGATATTCCACTACGATCGTAGGAATCCTCGCTGCCCCCGACAAGGGACACAGCATGTACGGCGAATTATTGCCCGTAGGCGGTGGTGATCCGATCCCGCTTCTTAAAAAGAGCCTCCTGGTTGGCCGACGTGAAACGTGTGATATCGTTCTGCGCTTCGGCAACGTTTCGGGAAACCATTGCCAGTTGATGGTCGAGAACGGCTATTGGTACGTGCAGGATCTTAACAGCCAGAACGGCACGAAGGTGAACGGCTCCCGCGTGACGCGTAAGCGGCTCGACCCTGGGACGACGCTCTCGGTCGCCAAGCACAAGTACGAGCTGCGGTATAACCCCGTCGAGCTGGGCGCGGTTGGCCCGCCACCGAGCGACGACGAGGACATCGTCAACATCATGAGCAAGTCGCTTCTGGAAAGCGCCGGATTGCAGCGGCGCGCTGACCCATACAATCGTCGCTATGACGTGACGGCGAATTCTCCAGGCCAGACGAAAAAACGCGATCGTCGCGAAGATTAAGCGGACTCGTTTTCTCCTGGCTCGCCAATTCAATTTGTGCGGGATTGTGCAGCGGCACGCTGCTGGTCACTATTCTGCCCCCAAGCGTTCCGCTCCTGCCCCACTCGGCACCGTTTTGCGAGACTTCGAGTGCATCCAACCGTTGAGCTGGCGCAGCGAATCCTTGAGCAACTGCTTGTAGTCGCTGCTCTCGATTTCCTCGCCCAGCAGTTCCACCTCGAAAGGACCGGCGTAACCGGCCTCGATTAGCTGCGGCACAAGGCGGGCCAGCGGCACCGTTCCAGTGCCCAGTGGGCATCGATTGCGGTCACCGCACGGCGCGTCTTTGCCGTCGGCTAATTGGACGAGGGCTAGCTGGGGCACAAGCTGCGCCAAGCGGTCGTGAATGACTTCGGCACGGCCCCAATCGTAACAGTCCAGTACGAGCCTCAGGTATTTGGACCTGTAGAACTCCGAAAAATGGAGTGCGTCGTCCAGATCGTTCAAAAAAGTCCACTTGGCGCCGGCGGCGGGATGCATCGGCTCCAGGGCCAGCGTCACGTGCAGCGACTCGGCAACGGGCAATAGTGCATCGATG
The DNA here is from genome assembly GCA_035649415.1 of Pirellulaceae bacterium. Taxonomy (GTDB): domain Bacteria; phylum Planctomycetota; class Planctomycetia; order Pirellulales; family Pirellulaceae; genus DATKDU01. Next base: position 13,928 of record DASRJP010000456.1, read on the forward strand.
GCCTGGTGCAATAGCCGACGCACGTGGTTCTGCGTGTGCAACCCCCGCGCGCCGCTATGCACCACCAGGCAATGGGCTCTCGCAGCGGCAGCCAATTCGATCGCCTGGCGTGCATCGCTAATGGCCTCCTCATGGCTCCATCCTTCGCTCCCTGTAAAGCCTCCGGCCCAGCACAAACTGGAGACCTCCAGTCCATGCTCGGCGATCAACTCCACACCTTTTTCTTCGCCGTAATCGGAGAGCTTTTGCCGCCACACACCCACCGCTGAATACCCGGCGGCAGCAAAGTGCTCAATGTCTTGGTCGAACGACCAGCGAAAGGTGGTCATCTCACTCATCGCCGACCGCCCCATCCTTGATTCCTCCTCTGAACGGATCGCTTGGGCTCAGCCCAATTGGCGGAAAGTGCGACAGTATCCCCAAACACACCCTGGTTGTAAAGGAATCGCTGGCGGCGGCCTGCAAGGCGACAATGTAGGTAACGGCACTGCCAGGAATTTCAGCACAATTCGCGCAGATTCCAGGCGTTCTATGGCAGTGTCTGGCGCGATCGGCGGCGTTGTTCCTTCGCATGGCGGCCAATTGCGCTTCGGGAAATCCTGACAATACGTGGCGAATTCCACATCAGAGTGGCCGCGGCACACGGATTGCAGGGGAGGGGCAGGGGCCGACAGATTGTAGGCGGCTGGGGACAATTCTCCCTGGCGGAGAACTGGCATCCAGGAGATTTCCATGGTCAAGATTGAAGCTGTTATTCGCCATCACAAGCTGGATGAGATCAAGAATCTTCTCGTGAACCAGGGGTTCCACGGGATGACCGTGACGGAAGTCCGCGGCTTCGGCCGGCAGAAAGGGCAAAAGGAAACCTACCGCGGAGCCGAATACAAGATCGACTTCGTTCCCAAGCTGAAAATTGAAATCGTCGTGCCGAACGATGCGCGAGAGAAGGTGATCGGCACCATCATCAAAGCTGCCCAAACCGGGCAAATCGGCGACGGCAAGATTTTTGTCACGCAGGTTGCTGATGCGATTCGCATTCGCACCGGCGAAACCGGCGATGCGGCCATCTAGTAAGGCAATGGAATTTCCGGCCCTAACCACCAGTAACGCCAATCACAATTCGATGCCCGCCACTCTTTCGCCACCGATCGCCACTGCCGACCAGGAGCTTTGTCGCCGCGTCTTGGGCGAGCTGGCGGAAACTCAGCGCCTGAGTCTCAAGCGCTTGGGAGTAGAAGTGCGGCAAGGGATCGTGCACCTGCGGGGCTGCGTGAAATCGTTCTATGAGAAGCAACTAGCGATCCGGTCCTGCATTCGCGCCGCAGGCGCCGGTCGGCTCGTGGACGCCGTGGAAGTTCCGGCGGGCTGAGCGGCTGCCGCATTGCCACCGTGACTGCCGGAGTTACTTCTTGCTATCCGGTTCTTTGGCCTTAGGCTCGGGTTTGATGAGCGACCAGGCGGTCAGCCACTTCTGGCCGTTGCGCTTCAACTGAAAGTCCTTGAGCAGGCGTTCTTCCATGTCTGGAAGGTGGCCGGCGCCATAAAAGACGGCAATCTTCTTCTTTCCGGCCTTTAGTTCGCGGTCGAGCACCGCAAACGCCTTCTTGTTCCGTTCGGTGATGATCGTGGAGCCATCCTCGCCGTTGATGGCCTCCATCTGTCCCTCCATGGCTCCCATCTGCTTGGCAAACTCCACTTTCAGCCGGTGCGTCCGCTCCGCCGGACTGGCAAAGAGTGCCATCAGGATTGCCGCGTCGGAAGTTCCCCCTTGCCCCTGCTGGGCCAGACCCGCCCCCATCAGCCGGAAGAACATTTGCATGAAGCTCTCCCCGCGGTCGGCCATCGTCTTGGCGAACTCATCCGGCGACATGTCCGCATGGACGAAGTTCTCCTTGGTGTAGTCGATGCAATCAAGCTGGTGATCCAGATCGAGCAGCGTCTTCAGGCCATCCTGCATAGCGCCGATGGGATGACCGCTCGCCTTGCCTTGGCGCCCGCCTTTGGGAATTCGATCCCCTTCTTTGGCCACCAACTCGTAAAGCACGACGTCGTACGACTCAAACAGCTTGTTCAGTTCGTCGTAATACGCCTTGTCGCCAACGTGGATTGCACCCACCAGGTCTACCTGCACATCTGGCTTGCTGCCATCGGCGCTAACATAGCTGACGATGGCCGTATCCATTGACAACGGTTGTCCGCGGCGGTCCTTGCGGACGCGCATGAACTGCTCGGTCGCAAGCGGGGGTTTGGCAGCAGTCGTTTCCTTCGAGTCAGCGGCCGGCTGTGCCTCCTGACCAATGCCAATTGATGACACAAGGCCCGCAAGCAATGCCGCTAGCAGCCACTGCCGGAACATGAGACAAGTCTCCTCGCGCAAAGAATCTGGGGACGAAGCAACCCCCAAAGTATACGGCGGCCAATAGTTTGCGACAATTCACCGCCGCCAGAGCCAGTTCTGAGTTACCAGCAGCCGCAGCGGCACAAAAGTCCCTCCGCCCCGCGAGACGCTTGTGCCCTCAGAACTGGAATTCTCGGAATTGCTTGCCTTTCTTACTCAACTTGAACGACAGGCACACCCGATAAATCCGTCACATGTGGAAAGAGGATTTCCCACGCCGTCTCCCCTTGGACGACACGGCGGACCGCAAGCACAGCTCAAGGTGCCTGAAACCATGTCGCTGACCAGACCGCTTTCGTGGTTGGCCGCCGTAGTGGCGGTCATCTCGCTGGCCGCCGCGGCCCATGCTCAGGAGCGCGATGCGAATTTCGCCACCAACGCGCATGATGTCCCCTCGACGGCGCCCTACTTCCACACTCATGCCAACCCGTTTGTCGAGTTGGACAGCTTCGACCCGGATCTCCAGTTCTTCGCTCCCGCTACGGTGGGAGATTACGGCGGAGGCGAGCCCCCGAATACGGGCTTTTACTTTACCTACGACCGGATGTATCTGAACGTCACCCGCTCAGATGGCGACGTCACGTTCGAGTCGAACGACGGCGATTTTACCTGGGGCAACCGGTTTGATGCCGGTTTCATGACGTGCGACTGCGTCGGTTGGGGGATGTCCGCGTGGCACGTGGATGGACCCAATGAGGTGAATGGCGTCACCCAGGAGCGGCTCGGCCGGTTCAACGAAGACGACGATCCACCCGGAAGCGGCGACGAACCGATCCTCCAGGACCGCAATCCGCGCATCTACCAGGTAGTCGACTCGCTGAACGTGGCCCGGACGGCGAGCTTCGAGCTTAATCGCATCTGGCGGCGGAAGCAGTTCCACAACGGCGCGGTGCTCGAACCGTTTGTGGGCGTCCGCTACATGACCTTCAAGGATTTTGGCCGGGTCGATGCCTATGACCGGTTTGACGAAGATGCCGACGGCGATCCCGACCTTGGATCACCACAGTTTGAAGGTCCCTGGGAAATCTACCAGACCAGCCGAAACGTCTTTGAAAACAGCATGCTCGGCGGCCAGTTGGGCGTCCGACTGCACAAGCAATCGGGCCACTGGCTCCTGTCCGGGGAATTCCGCGCCATTGCCATGCAGAACTGGCAGTTCCTGACTCAGAACGTCGATGTCACGCTCACGCGAGTCGACGACTTTGCCGAAGGTGGCGTGGTTGAAATCGAGATCAAGGAGCGCAGAAGCACTACCACCGACTTCAACGAGTTCGTGTGGGGCGGCGAAGTTCGCGGCGAAGCAGCTTACGAACTGACCCGCGACGTCTCCCTCCGGTTTGGCTTCTTCCTGCTCGATCTTGGCCAGGGGATTGGCCGCAGCAACGTGGTTCGTCCGTTCCCCTTCAGCGACACGATCCTGGTCACCAAGAACAATCAGGACGTGTTCATGGGCGGCGTGACGTTCGGCGTGACCATCAATCGCTAGACAGACCTCGTCCGCGATCGTGCCGGCACATTGTCAACGACCGGCAACCTTCGGCCAGATATGATCGCAGGCTGACTCAACCGCTTGCCGCGGCGTAAACCGGGCACTGGTCGCGCCCTGGCAGACGGATGACATCACCGCCGGATCAGTCAGCTCTTGGCGGTATGAAGCTTGCGGATATCTTCCAGTTCCATCCACAAGCGATGTCGCAGCGGACTCTCCGCACGTAATTCATCCAGAAGCGCTTCGGCCTTCTCGAATGTACCTTCCCCGATTTCTTCTTTCGACTTGAAGAGGTTGCGGAAGCTCCGCTGCACTTCAGATTCGGTAAGCAAGGAATTCCTCCAAACCGTCGTCCCGCGGGACGACAACCTCAAAACTGGCCGGCACAAGCAGGCCTGACATACCTCATTACCACCGAGCGATCTCTTACAGTCCATTTTATTAACAACCGCTACTTACGCAAGAGCGCCATGGGGGCCGTATATTGGCCTCTATGGCGACGGATCTCATCCTCGGCACCGCCGGTCACATCGACCACGGCAAAACCTCGCTCATCCGCGCGCTCACGGGCATCGATACCGATCGGCTCCCGGAGGAAAAGCGGCGCGGAATCACGATCGACCTGGGTTTTGCCCACCTCGAGCTCGATGGCTTCCGCTTGGGCATCGTGGACGTGCCGGGCCATGAAAAATTCGTCCGCAACATGCTTGCCGGCGCCACCGGCATGGACCTGGCGATGCTGGTCGTTGCCGCCGACGATTCGATCAAGCAGCAAACCCGGGAGCACCTCGAAATCCTCCGCATGCTCGACCTGCGGGCCGGCGTGATCGTGATCACTAAATGCGATCTGGCCGATCCCGGCTGGACGGACCTTGTCGCCGACGAGGTGCGAACTCTCGTGCAAGGAACGTTTCTGGCCGATGCGCCGATCGTCAGGACCAGCGTACCGACCGGCCAGGGGCTCGACGATCTCAAACGCGAGCTGCGCCGCGCTGCAGAGCGGGCCCGCGCCGCCGGCGTTGCCACCACCGGCGGTCCCTTTCGCATGGCAATCGACCGCACGTTTAGCGTGGCCGGCCACGGCACCGTCGTCACCGGCAGCGTCGCCAGCGGATGCGTCAACGTCGGGGACGAACTGCTGATCGAACCGGGCGGCATTCCCGTCCGCGTCCGCGGATTACAAAGCCACGACAAGTCGGTAGACGAAGTCCATCGCGGACAGCGGGCCGCCATCAATCTCGCCGGCATTCATCACGACGCGATTCGCCGCGGCCACGAGCTTGCGCAGCCGGGACACTTGCGCGCCAGCAAGATCATCACTGCGCAGCTCATGCTCTTGGGCAGTTCGCCGCTGCTCAAGAGCCGCATGCGAGTCCGCGTGCACGTCGGCACTGCCGAGATTCTGGCCACGGTCGCATTGCTCGAGCATCCGCAGCTCTTACCCGGGCAATCCGCCCCCATTCAGCTCTTTCTGGCCGAATCGGCGGTTACCACCTGGAACCAGCCGCTGGTCGTACGCAACGAGTCGCCTGTCGCGACCATTGGCGGCGGCCGAGTGCTCAACCCGAATGCCGAGCGTCTTAGACGGCCCGAATCGCTCGATCTATTACATCTTGGGCGGCTACGGTCGAGCGATCCATGGGAGCGATCCGGGGCGTCCCTGTTTTTTGCCGGACTGCGCGACTGGCAGCCTGCCGATTTGCCGCGGCTGGCAGGGGTCGAGCAGACTGCCGAGGCGCGGAAGGTCCTGCTCGAAAAAGGGGAGCTGCGCGAAATTGCCGTCTCTCCTATGCGGACCGTTCGGCTACATTCCCAGGTCGTCGAACGATTGGGTGACCGCGTGGCCGCGGCACTGGCCACACTGCATGAGCGAAATCCGTTACGCACTTCCTTTCCGCGAGCTCAGGTTGCCGCCGGGTTTCAGTACGTAGGCGACGCGGCCGTGCTCGACGCCGTTCTGGAAACGATGCGGGCCGCCGGCCGCATCCGCCTGACCGACAGCGGACTGGCGCTGGCCGGGCACGGCCCCAAACTGTCGCGCAACGAGCAGGCGCTGCTGACGCAACTGGCCGGCTGGTTTCGCGAGGCGGGGCTGGAATCCCCGACGGTCAAGGACTGCCAGCAGCGGTCGGCCAAGAACCAGGCGTCGGTGCCGCAGCTCGTACAACTTCTGGTGAGCGACGGCGAGCTGGTAGAAATCGCGGCCGATTACTTCCTGCACGCCAGCATTGAGGCAGACGCCCGACAGAAGGTGGCCCACTCCCTGGCCGGCCTCGGCCTGACGCTCAGTGAAATCCGCGAGATCCTCGGCACCAGCCGCAAGTACGCCGTGCCGCTGTGTGAATACTGGGATAGGGTCGGATTTACAAGCCGGCAAGGGGACCTTCGGACGCTAAGAAAATGAGTCCGTCACCATGGGGCCGATTGCGGCGGTGATTAGGCTGATGAGCGAACTCCGGATGGGGAGTATCGAAGATGCAGTGGCTGCTCGAAGTCCTGGCCGGCATCGCAGTCATTGTCGCGGTGATCGGGATCATTGCATTCGTCGCTTACCTGATCTGGAAGGGGCTCAAGAAGCAATCCATCGGCGAAATGCTGAGTCAGCACTTTGGCCGAGCGCCGGTATCGAACATCGCCGTCAACGAAAGGCAGTTTCCGCTCCATATCCGGGCCGATGTGCAAGGCGCCGTCGAAGCATTTTTGCACTATGTGACGGTCACCGCCTTCCGCAGCGTGCGCACCGAGCATGCCTTGGGAGGTGTGGACTTTTCGGCGTTGCTCGACAGCAGCCTGGCGGCATTTGCCAATCCGATCGCCATCGGCCCGCCGCAATATGAGCAGATTGACATTGGCGAGGCCGGGGAACTGACCCTGGAGGACGTACAAAGCGCGCTCGACGAAATGTTGTTTGCCGGAGGATCGCTGAACCTCAAATTACTCGGAGCGGAGCAGCGAATCGGCGAACCACGGTAAACACGGAGCATTCCGCGGCATGTATGCCGTCATCGTGGGAACCAGGGGGGTTGCCCCGATTCGACCGGCTTTCTATGATGTAACCACGGTTACTAATCGTCCGAGGCGCGGCATGGATTGGCTTCTCCTGGTGTACAAGATTCCGCGCGAGCCCACGGCGGGGCGGGTGTACGTATGGCGAAAGCTAAAGCAGCTTGGTGCAATTGCGGTGCAGGACGCCGTGTGGGTGCTCCCGGCGACGCCACGCACCCGCGAGCAGTTCCAGTGGCTCGCCGCGGAGATCGCGGAATTGGGAGGCGAGGTATCGCTGTTCACGTCGCAGGCCGTCCTTTCCCGTCAGCAGGAGTCGCTAGAGGAGCAGTTCGAGGCGCCGGTGCGCGCGGCGTACGGCGAAATTCTGGCCGCACTGAAACGCCGCAATCCCGATCTGGCGGCGCTGTCAAAGCGCTACCAGCAGGTGCAAGTCCAGGATCATTTTCAGTGTCCGCTCGCGAGCAAAGTTCGCCAGAGACTCTTGTCCGCACAGGAAGACCAATAGATGAAATGGGTCACCTGGCAAAACGTCGGCGTTGATCGCATCGGTTGCGCGTGGCTGGTTAGGAAGCAGATCGACGCTAAGGCCAAGTTCCTATTTGTTCCCGTGGGAACCACGGTATTCCCCGAGGGAGCGGAGCCGTTTGACATCCCCGGTGCGCGCCTGTCGCATCATCAGGGGCACTGCTCGTTCCATGCTTTTCTGCGCGAGTACAAGCTCGACGATCCAGTACTGCACCGGATCGCCCGGATCATCGACGAAGCGGACACCGTGCAAGAGGCGCTGGTCGAACCGGCGGCGGCCGGTCTCGACCTGATTTGCGAAGGCATCCGTCTGACGAGTCCCGATGATGCCGCGGCGCTGGAGCGCGGTGGAATGGTCTATGACGCACTCTATGCCCGTTTGGCTTCGGAAATGAGGACGAATTGAGCAACGATTTCAAGGAGATGTACCATGACAATGAAAGTCTTTGCGGTTGTCTTATGTGTTGGCTCGCTGGTGTGCAGCCCACTGCTCACGGCGGGCGAGTTGAAATCTGGCCCGCAGGTCGGAGCAAAACTTCCCGGTCCTTTTCAGGCGCTCACCGTCCTGAACGCCGAAAAGCCCGACGCGGCGGGCAAGAAGGCGGATTACGTTGAGGAATACGGCCAGAATCCAGTGGTACTGGTTGTCGCCCGAATGGACA
>DASRJP010000457.1:0-18247 GCA_035649415.1 Pirellulaceae bacterium
TTTCGCTCCATCTGCCGCTCTCTAAGGAGAATCGCCACCTGATCGGCGCGGCGCAGCTTGCCAAGATGAAGCCGACAGCCTACCTGATCAACACGGCCCGCGGAGGGCTCGTCGATCATGCCGCATTGGCCGCAGCTCTCAAGGATGGCAAACTGGCCGGGGCGGCGCTCGACGTGCAGGATCCTGAGCCGCCCGACCTCTCCCAGCCGCCCTATAGCGATCCGCGCGTGATCGTCACGCCCCACGCGGCATTCGTTTCTGAGGAGTCCCTCGCTGACCTTCGCTTCCGCGTGGCCAGGCAAGTTGCCGTCCGTCTGACCGGCGGAGTGCCGGAGAATGTGGTGAATCCTTCCGTGCTTGGTTGAGCGCTAAGCCGGAAGGACCGCGTGTCGGTCAGGTGGCTGTGGCGGAGTCTTCGACGCCACGGTCTGCCATGCCGTCGGCCAGAGCTTCAGCGGCATTCCGCCCCATTTCCATGGGCAAATCACGGAGGAGCCGCATGACGCCGGGCCAGGAGGCGCTCTATCGTTTCGCGCCGTTCGCCGCCGTCTTTCTGGCATTGGCAGTGTGGGAAGTTCTGGCGCCGCGCCGCAAGCTGCTAGTTCGTCGTCCAATCCGTTGGCTCTCCAACCTCACGCTGGCGACGCTGAATTCGCTCCTGGTGCGGGTGCTTGTTCCCATCTCCGCCGTGTCGCTGGCGGCCTGGTTGACAGAAAAGCACTGGGGCCTGCTCCGGCTTCTGCCGCTGCCGGGCTGGGTTTCGTTGGTCCTGGCCGTCGCGGTCCTCGACCTGGCGATCTACTTTCAGCACCGGCTCTTCCATGCCGTGCCGCTGCTGTGGCGGCTGCATCTGGTGCATCACGCCGATCTCGACTTCGACGTCACGACCGGGCTGAGATTTCACACTGTGGAGATCCTCTTGTCGGCACTGATCAAGCTGGCTGCCGTGGCCGCACTCGGACCTTCTCCCTGGGCCGTGCTGGCGTTTGAAGTGCTGCTCAACTGCACGTCCATGTTCAATCACAGTAACGTGCTCTTACCGGCGCCGCTGGACCGGGCACTGCGGGCGATCGTGGTTACACCCGAGATGCATCGCGTCCATCATTCGACCATCCCGACCGAAACCAACAGCAATTTTGGCTTCAACCTGCCGTGGTGGGATTTTCTGTTTCGCACCTACCGCGATCAGCCGGCGCTGGGACACACGGCCATGGAAATCGGCCTGTCGCATCTGCGCGACGAGCGCGAGACCGAGCGACTGGATCGGATGCTGCTATTGCCGCTGCACGGTGCGAAAGAGGACTCGCTGCGAAGCGGCACCAGAACGGCGGATTGAATTCGATTCGCGGTCGTCCCGTGTCATTAGGTGGATTGCCCACATCGCGGCGCCCCCCGGTTATAGATGGCCAGAACCACCTTTGAAGAACGCGTTAGTCCCTTCGCTCATCAAGTGCGTCTCCGAGCCGTTTTCTCTCCCGTGATGAGACCATTTGATCCGCGATGCAGCGTCAAAGAAGCCGCGACAGGTTGAAAATCCTGACCTACGGCACCGGCACCTGGTTTTGCAGCAGGCTCGTCGCGATGGCCCTGAAGACCTGTTCCATTTCTTCCAGCTCGCGGCTTTCCGCCTGGTAATGCCAGATGAGGGTCGCCGACGGAGTCTTGACCGTGCGGATGCGGGCCTCGACGAGCAGGTCGAGATAGAAAAAGCAGATGTCCACCCCTTTGGTTTCCGTGTCCGCCACCTCGTCGGTCGCCGGCAAGACCTCGAGCTCCTGGTCGGGAAACGAAGCCTGAATTGATTCCACAACCTCTTTCACCAAAGGCCTGACTTCCTGTCTGGGGGGGTAGACGTGGAGCGACCAGAACGCCGTCTGCGGGCTTTGCACCGTCACGGAGTGTGGCCAGGCGTCGTATTCCTCGTCCATTACGGACCAGTTCTCCGGGTACATGAACCGGATCCCCTGATGTTCGTAAATCGCAGGCACGGGACAGGCTCCCCTGAGGAGACGCACCGCTTTGGTCCATCGAGGACCCGACTTTCCGCCAGCCTACCCTTGGCGGCGGCAGGCTGGTAGCGGTGGCTGCTGTCGGCCTTGCTAGCAGCGCGGTTTTCCTTGCCCTCAGCCGGAAAATCTGGTATCTCCCGGGCCCGCGCCGGATATCCGCTAGTGCATCGTTAAGCGTGCGACCGATACCACGGGATGAGGGTTCGTCGCGGACGAACCTGGCTTGCAATTCAAGGCTCAGGCACGGATGCCAAAAACGAGCTGCCACTTGCCGCTGTTGTGCCTGATCTTCGAGCGAATCGCTTCGCCTTCTCGCAGCAGCACCGTGGCATTCCTTCTGACGTCGCTGGCGGTAGCGCCGCAGTGCGGCTGCCGCATTTTTCATTGTTCCAAAAGCGACGAGGCGGTAAGTGCCGCCCGCGACCTTTCCCTACGGGGAATCGACGCCCAGCAGAAGGGGCAGCCCGGCCAGGCCGAGGAACTTTTTGCAGCCGCCGTGCAGCGCTGTCCGCACGACGAGCGAGCCCACTGCTGCTATGCCGAGGTGCTCTGGCAGCGCGGCGCGCAGGATGAGGCGGTGGCGCACATGGAAGAAGCGGTGCGGCTTTCCGGCAGCGATCCGCAGCGGCGCGTACAGCTCGGCAAGATGTATTTGGCGCGCGGCCAGGTCCACCAGGCGTCGCTGCAAGCAGAGAAGGCGATTGCGGCCAATCGTCAGTCGGCGGCGGCCTGGGCCTTGCACGGCGACGTGCTGCGGGCCGAAGGGCTGCGGAGCGAAGCCATGGCCAGCTACCACCGGGCGCTGAGCATCCAGTCCCATTATCCGGAGGTGCAATTCGCACTGGCCGATCTGTATGGCCAGCAGAATCGGCCGCAGCGGGCGCTCTCGACGCTCCAGGCGCTGGCCGATCACTATCCGCCGGATGAAATCCCCTCCGAGGTCTCGTATCGCGAGGGGCTGGTCCTGCGGGGGCTCGGCCGCCATCAGGACGCGGTCGAGCAGCTTGCCAAGGCGGTCAAACGCGGCCCGACGACGCCTGACATGCTCTGCGAACTGGCGCAGACGCAAGTTTTGGCCGGCGATCGCACTGCCGCCAGCCAGTCGGTCAGCGCCGGCCTGGCCATGCACCCGAGCCACGCGGGACTCACTCGCCTGCAAGGCGAACTTGGCAGCCGGGAGGAAACCGTCGCCCAGGTGAGCGACGAACGGGTAATTCGCTAGACTGGCCAGTGCTCTAATTCCCGTGGCTTTGGGCTCAATGTCGCAGCGTCGCCGCGGGGGGCTACAATGAAGTCGCCCTCGCCAAACCGCCTGCGAGATATTCGCCGTGAACGCTCTGCGCGTGATTTCGCGTCCTTTCGCCTGGCTGGCCATCGGTCTGTCGGCCGCTCTGGCCAGCCCAGCCCGAGCTGACCAGCCCGTCGCGACCCCGGCCGACGAAGCCGCCGCCAGGCACTTTGTCACCGACGTGCTTCCGGTTCTGAAAGCGAAATGCTTTGCCTGCCATGGCGATAAGCCGGACAAGCTCGAAGGCAAGCTGAACGCCACCAGCCGGGCGGGACTGCTGGCCGGCGGTGAGTCCACGGAGCCGGCCATTGTTCCCGGCCGCCCCGATCGGAGCTTGCTCTACAAGGCAATCCGCTGGGACGGCCTGGAAATGCCTCCCAAGGCCAACGACCGCCTCTCGGCGGCGCAGGTGGCGGCGATCGGCAAGTGGATTGCCGCCGGTGCGGCGTGGCCCGACGAAGCCGAGCAGAAGCGGCTGCTGGCTAGCGCGTGGACGGCCGGCGACAAGGACGGCATTGTCGTCCGCACCAGCGGAGGGCTTACAGACGAATGGACGAACCGGCGCTACAAACCCAATCAGCTCTGGGCGTATCAGCCTCTGGTCACGCCCGCCGTTCCCGTCGCCCCGGGCAGCGATCATCCGATCGACGCTTTCCTGGCCGCGAAAATGGCCGCACTTGGCATTGAATCAGCACCGCTGGCCAATCGGCGAACGCTCATTCGCCGCTTGACCTACGATCTGCTCGGTCTGCCGCCGACGCCCGAGGAGATCGAACGGTTTGTCACCGATCCAGCAAGCGACGACGAAGCCTGGTCGCGACTCATCGAGCGGCTGCTGGCCAGCCCGCACTACGGCGAGCACTGGGGGCGACATTGGCTGGATATCGTCCGCTATGCCGACTCGGCTGGCTTTGCCAATGACTATGAGCGCGGCAATGCCTGGCGGTATCGCGACTACGTTGTGCGAGCGTTCAATGAAGACCGGCCGTACGATCAATTCGTCCGCGAGCAGATCGCCGGCGACGAGATCAATCCGGATAATCCAGAGATGCTGGTGGCGGTCAGCTTCCTTCGCATGGGTCCATGGGAGCTGACTGGCATGGAAGTGGCAAAGATCGCCCGCCAGCGATTTCTCGATGACGTGACGCAAAGCGTGGGCGAAGTCTTCTTGGCCCACGCCCTCCAGTGTGCTCGCTGCCATGACCACAAGTTCGATCCGGTGCCGACGCGCGACTACTACTCGATCCAGGCGGCGTTTGCCACGACGCAGCCAGCCGAGCGGCCAGCCCCGTTTCTCGCCAGCGAAAATACCGCCGGCTTCGAGGAGCGAAAATATCTCGCGGAGCGGATGGCGGAACACCAGGCCGTTATTTCGCGGTTGAGTGACAAGTCGATCGCCGCGGCCCGAAAGTGGTACCAGGAAAAAGGGATTGATGCGGCGCCGTTCGAGCAAGCGTTGGCCGAGGCCCAGGGCGGCGGCAAAGCTCGTGGCGGCGACGTGTACGACGACGTGCGGCGGCGAATGCAGCAAGTCGGCGTCAAGGCGGAGCAGATTCCGCCGCGGCATGCCGGCTTCACCGTCGAGGATTTTGGCCACGAGCGAATTGCGCAAAAGGGGATTGAGCGACTGAAATGGGAGCTGGATCGCTACGAGTCCGTGGCCCTCAGCGTCTATAGCGGGCGCACGCCGCAGGTGAAGTCGATCAACTTGCCGTTCCGCATCCCGTCCGACCGGATGACGGCCGGCGACCTCGAACAGACGGCCATCCTCGCCGGCGGCGATCCATTTTCGCCCAAGTCGCCGGTTACTCCCGGCGTGCTGAGTGCCGTGGTACGACAGGCTTCCAACCTGTCGCGAGACAATCTGGAGAGGGTTGAAATCCTGCCCAGCGAAATCGAAGGCCGCCGCCGAGCGCTGGCCGGTTGGATTGCCGCTCACGAAAATCCGCTGACGCCGCGGGTGATTGCCAACCGCGTCTGGGCGTGGCACTTCGGCCGCGGCATTGCCGGCAATCCCAATAACTTCGGCGCGACGGGAAAGCGGCCGACGCATCCGGAGCTGCTGGACTGGTTGGCGGCGACGCTCGTCGAGCGCGGCTGGTCACTCAAGGAATTGCACCGGCTGATTCTGGCGTCCCAGGCCTATCGCCGCTCGTGCGATCATCCATTGGGAGACGAACTGGCCGCGAATGACCCAAGCGGCGATAGTTATGCGGTCTTCCGGCCGAGGCGATTGTCAGCGGAGGAATTGCGAGACAGCCTGCTTGCTGTCTCGGGGGAGCTGAACCGCGCGGTCGGCGGCATTCCCGTGCGGCCGGAGATCAATCTGGAAGTAGCCCTTCAGCCGCGTCAGGTGATGGGGACTTTTGCTCCGGCCTGGCAGCCGTCGCCGCTCCCTGCGCAGCGCCATCGGCGATCGCTCTACGTGCTGAAGCTGCGCGGCCTGCGCGACCCAACCATGGAGGTGTTCAACGAGCCAAGCCCAGACCTCGCGTGCGAGGCCCGCGAGGCTTCGACCGTGACGCCGCAGGTTTTTTCGCTTTTCAACAGCCGGGCGTCGTACGAGCGGGCGCTAGCGCTCGCCAATCGCGTGCTGCGGGACACCGATACTAATCCGAAGCGTCTGCGAGGGACTTCTGCTGAGTCTTCCGCCATCGCTCGAGCCTTCGAGCTGACTTTCGGTCGCCAGCCGATCTCGGCCGAGACGCAGGCATGCCTGGCCCACTGGGAAAAAATGGCCGCCCGCCACGGGCGGCTCGTGCTGGCCCCGCCGCAACGACCAACGGAAGTTGTCTGTGAGGCGGTCGAGGAGAACACGGGGGAGAAGTTCACGTTCGCCGAGCGGCTGAACATCGCGGGCGATTTCGTCCCCGACTTGCAGCCGGCCGACGTGGACGCCCGAACCCGCGGCCTGGCGGAAGTGTGCCTGGTGCTGATGAATGCCAACGAGTTCATCTATGTGTACTGAATTCGCTCACGACCGTCGCGAGTTTCTTTACAGCCTGGGGGCGAGCCTCGGCAGCGTTGCGCTTACCTCCTTGTTTGCAGCCGAGTCGCCGGCTTCGGACGGCACACGGAGTGTGCCTGCTACTGATCCGCCGCTGGCCTCCAGGCCGGGCCATTTGCCCGCCAAGGCCAAAGCTTGCATCTTCCTGATGATGGAAGGGGGCCCCAGCCACATCGACACGTTCGACCCCAAGCCGAAGCTCAAGGAGCTGCACCTGACCGAGTTTGTCCGCGAGGGGAAGCAGAACTCGGCCATGGAGAGCGGCAAGCGGTACTACGTCGAGAGCCCGTTTGAATTTCGCAAGGCCGGCGCTTGCGGTGCCGACATGGCGACGAACTGGGAGCACCTGGCGGATGTCGCCGACGATCTTTGCTTCTATCGCGGCTGCCAGGTCGATTCGGTCAACCACCCGACCGCCATGTATCAGATGAACACGGGCAATCGCTTCGGCGGCGATCCGGCTGTCGGAGCGTGGGTGACCTATGGCCTGGGATCGATGAACGAGAACCTGCCGGGTTTTTTGGTTCTGCCGGAGGTGTCGTACCCGCAAGGAGGCGCAGCCAACTGGGGGAGCGGCTTTTTGCCCGCCCACTTCCAGGGAACGCCGCTGCGGGCAAGCGGCTCGCCGATTCTCGATCTGAAACCGCCCGACGGCATCACCTCCGAGCACCAGCGGGAAAACCTCGACCTGCTGGCGACGCTGAACCGGCTGCATCACGAGAGGCATCCGCGGCACGAGGAGTTGGCCGCGCGGATAGCCAATTACGAGCTGGCCTTCCGCATGCAGATGCAGGTCCCGGGCATTCTCGATTTATCCGAGGAGGACGAGCGGACACGGCGGCTGTACGGCCTCGATCAAAAGGAGTCGGACGCGTTTGGCCGCAAATGCCTGCTGGCGCGGCGGCTGGTGGAACGCGGCGTGCGATTCGTGCAACTTTATGCTGGCACGTGGGACTCGCACGACTACATTGCCAGGGCCCACGGCAGCCTGGTGCGAGCCGTAGACCGGCCGATTGCCGCTCTGATTGCGGACCTGAAGCAGCGCGGGCTCTTGGATGAGACGCTCATCGTGTGGTGCGGGGAGTTTGGCCGCAGCCCGGACAACGGCATTCGCGGCGGCGTGGCCTACGGCCGCGATCACAACGCCAAGGCAATGACGATCTGGCTTGCCGGCGGCGGCGTGAAGGCAGGGCGCACGATCGGCGCGACCGACGAGCTGGGTGCCCAGGCGGTCGAGTGCGTCCACCCGATCCGGGACCTGCACGTGACGCTTTTGCGCCTTCTGGGGCTGGATGACAACAAGCTCACCTACCTGCACGCCGGCCGGTTCAAGCAGCTTTCGCAGTTCGGGGGGAAGGTGATTGAGGAGCTGATGGCGTAACGTGGGACAAGCGTCCCGCTTGCCCAAGAAGCGACGTGATGTAAACGACCACGTGCCATGACTGTCCGGACGAAGCTAATCATCGTCGGCGTAGTGATCCTGCTCGAGGCGATTGCAGTTGGCGTCTTTGCCCGCCGTACGAAGCTAGTTCACGAAGGAAATTCGGCAGGATTCTGGAGGAACGCCTGCGGGGTCAAGCTCGACGCCGCAGACACCGAAATCTGGGGCGGCATCTACGCACCGCGCGATGGCTGGTACATCTATTACGATCAATCGCTCCACGGACAGCGTATCTATCGCGTCAGACGCTCGGTCGCGGTCGCCGACTATTCGCGCGTGTTGGATTTGATCGAGCAGGCCGACCATTCCGAGCCGCTGCGACTGATCAATCAGGCGTATGCCGTCATTCACGGGCAGCGCGCCACGCTCGAACATGATCCCGACCGATTTCTGCGAGTCTCGCGCGACAAAGCGCTGAACGATCTGAAGCTAAGGAATGAAAGGTCGTATCAATACACGCTCAAGGAGGATCTGCTCTTTGAAGTTCGCTGGAAGCGATTCGGCCGTTTCTGGATGAACATCGTTTTCGAGATTGCGCATCTGGCGGGGCTGACACTGTGTGCGGCCTGGCCGTGGCTTCGCTCGCAGGGCAAGTGGAGGTGGAGCATTCATCTGGCCGCAGTGCCGCTGCTATTGTTCTTGCCGTTCTACCTGGGATATTGCCAGTGGACATTTACGTCCGTGGGCCCCAGCGGCGGCGCGCTTTACCCGTGGGTCATCGTCTGGCTACGAGGCCTGGCCCCCTCGACGCCGTTGGATCACTGGATTTTGGAGCGCACTCCGCAGATTCTGGAACCGCTATCGCAGCAGACCGGGCCGTGGATCAGCATGTCGGGCAGGGAACCTTTCGGACCTGTGGCGGCGACGGCGTGCGGGGTATTGATTTTCGGAATGGTCCTTATCGCGCTGACCATCCGCGAGCGAGTCCGCCGGAGTATGAATTGAGGGCGCGTCCCGCTCGCGTCCCTTCCAGACGAATAAGTTACCCCGTCAGCCGCCCCGCCTCGGCCAGGCACCGGACAATGCAGTCGGTCACCGCCGCGGCGTCGCACTCCAAGGCCACCTCCAAGTCGCTCCGCGACATGGCGGTCGGCCGACGATCGAAAATCGTCATTCCCCGCGTCAGCTCTCCCAGCGTCTCTACGTCCCCTTCCAGCTCCCGGCTGGTGAACAGCTCTGGATGCACCGTCGCGGCAATTGCCACCGCGTCGTGCAAGTGGATCGTCTCCAGCCCCAACTCGTGCCGGTACGTGCGGAACAGATGCGGCAGGATTTTTCGCAAGAGCGCGCCAGCTCGCGACGTTTCTGGCGGCAACTGATCGGACAGCCCCAGCGACCAGGCAACCTGGCTCGTCACGTCCAACGGGATGATGGTCTTGGTTGCGCTCGAGCGGATCACTTCTCGGGCCGCTTCAGGATCGCTGTAAAAGTTGAATTCGGCGCAGCGCGTGGCGTTCCCAATGCCGTTAACGCTGCCCCCCATGATCACCAGCCGCCCAAGTTGCGCTGGGAGGTTTGGATCGCGCTGCAGCGCCCGGGCCACATTGGTCAGCGGTCCCAGGCAGATGATCGTGACCTCGCCCGGCGCTGCCTTGACCTCGTCGCAGATCAGCTTCTCCGATGGGTGCTGACGCACCAGCTCCGACACCGCCAGGCCAGCGTTGCCAAGCCCATCCTTGCCGTGAATCTGATAGGCAAACGGCGCTCGCGAATTCTCGCTTGAGCTGGCCGACCCGATCCGCGGCATTCGCGGCGGATCGAGCTGCTCGATAATCGCCTGGACGTTCCGCGTCGCCTGGTCGGCATCGACGTTCCCCGCGACTGCCGTGACCGCGGCCACCTCCAGCCGCGAGTCGAACAGGGCCATCGTGAGCGCGACGGCATCGTCGATGCCGGGATCGCAATCGATGATGACCTTCCGGGGCATGGCGCGGCTCGAGCGGGGTGGAGGCGGCTAATTCTAGCCGATCGAGAGGCGCCGGCGTAGGTTGGGGCCGGCGCGACTGCCGAGTCGCTGCGCGTGGCACCGGCCGGTGTCGATAACGGTGTTCCAGTCCCGCAACGCTGGCCGCAGCAGGGGATTGAGCTATACTTCGCACAAACCATGATGCACAAGCCAACGGACAAGCCAGCCGCCCAGCCGCCGCCAGCGCGTGCCGCGCGCCGCGTGATCGACAATCCATGGCTGATACTGGCGATGCTTTTTTTCGTCACCGCCGCCCTTGGCTTGCCGATCCTCTGGCTCAGCCGCGGCTTCTCGGCGCCTGCCAAGACGATCCTGTCGATCGTCGTTCTGGCCTACACCGTCGTGCTGCTGTGGGCGTTCTGGTTGTTCCTGGTGTTCATGTGGAACAACTACTATGCGCCCTATCTCAGATAAAGCGCGCGACTAACCCGCGGCCTTCAGCTCGGCCAGATGCTGCGCCGTTCCCACGAGCCGGTCCCAGTTGGCGGCAATGTACTCCGGCGGACCGCCGATTTGAGCCACGGTTTGTGCCGCCAGCTCGGTAGGAACCATTTCGATCGCATTCCACGGGCAGACGGTGAGTTCGTAGGGATTCGTCTTCTTCTGCGGGATATGAACGCAGACCTCGCATCCCACACAGCGCTCGATGTCGATCTCGCACCAGGCCTGGCTCCCCTTCACGGCGTGCTGCATCGTCTTCATCTCGATGCAATCGACTGGGCAGACCTCCAGGCAAGACTCGCAGCCGGTGCAGTTGTCGGCATTGATGATCGCCACTTCCTTGGGCAGCTTTTTGCGGGGACCTTGCTTGGCCATGTTTGAAGAACTCCTTGCGGAGCAATAGTTTAGAGCAAGCCGACGCCAGGAGCCGAGGGACCTGTGACGTTTTTCACAAGGCCTCATTTCAATTATAGATGCAAATCAGCAAGCGGCCAACGGCTCACTACGGAATCACTTCCCCCTTCACTATGTCGTCGAGCGTCTGCCGCTGCCGGATGAGCTCCGGTTTCCCGTCGCGGATCAGGACTTCGGCGGCGAGGGGCTTGCTGTTGTAATTGCTGGCCATGACCGCCCCGTAGGCGCCGGCCCGCTCCAGGACGAGGTAGTCGCCGACGGCGGCCGCGGGCAGCGAGCGTTTGCAGACGAAGCCTCCTTCTTCCTGCGTGAATATGTCTCCTGATTCACACAGCGGACCCCCGACTACCACCTCTTGCTCTGGACGCTCATTCGCCCCGTCGGCCGGCACGATCGACATGGGGTGATACGCGCCGTACAGGATCGGCCTGGCGAGGTTATTGAAACCGGCGTCCAGCAAATAGAACAGGTTGCTCCCCATCTTCTTGATCGCCCGGATTTCGCTGATCAGGTAGCCGCTCTCAGCGACCAGATATCGCCCTGGCTCGATCTCCAGCGTGATCTTGTGCCCCAGACGGTCCGCCAGTCGCTGCCGGGTCGCGTCCCACAGTTTGAAGTATTGATCCAGATCGACGTACGTCTGCTCGGTGCGGTAGGGAATCGGCAGTCCGCCGCCGGCACTGATCGTCGTCACGCTCCGGCCAACGACGTCAACCGCCTTCTCCAGCGCCCCGCAGACTTGCGCCAGGTGATGCAGGTCGGTGCCGCTGCCGATGTGCATGTGAATGCCGGTGACCATCAGTCCGTACCGGTCTGCCCGCAGCAGGCAATCGGCAAGGTCGGTGTGCCAGATGCCGTGCTTCGATTGTTCGCCGCCAGTGTTTGTCTTCTGGCTATGTCCGTGGCCGAATCCGGGGTTGATTCGCAGCGTGATATTTTTCCCTGGCGCCTTTTCGCCGAGCTGGTCGATCATGTCCGGCGACCCGCAGTTGACGTGCAGATCGTGCTTAAGCACTGTTTCCAGCGACTCGCGGTCAAAGATGTCCGCCGTATAAACGATCTCACGCGGCGTGTATCCCGCCTTCAGCGCCCGGTACACTTCGCCGGCACTCACCGCATCGACCAGCACGCCCGCGCGCCGCACCAGATCGAGGATTGCCAGGTTCGAGCACGCCTTTTGGGCGTAACGAATCACGTCGAACTGCCTCAAGTCGTTGATGCGCTCGAGGATGCTGGCGGCGTCATAGACGTAGGCAGGCGTGCCGAAGCGGCGGGCGATCTCAACGACGCTGACGCCCGAGATTTGGTGGCGGATGGTGGGGAAGGAGCCGACCGTGGTGGGCATATCGGAGCGACCGGAGGGGGGGTGTTTTGCAGTTCGCTGCATGGGAACTGCAACGCTAATCCAAAGAGGGGGTTGCGAGAAGGGGGTTCGCGGGCGGGGAACATCAGACCGGCATTGGCCGATGCCAAGTCTGGAGAGGAGGCCGGCCAGCGGCTATGCTGCGCCGATCAAGGAAACTCGCATGACGCCGCTGATTCGCCTGAGCCAGATGTTTCCGCAGGCCGAGGTGTACGCCAAATGCGAGTTCCTCGCTCCGTCGGGTTGCTTCAAAATCCGCGGGGCGACGCACTTGCTGGAACATTTGCGCCGCGAGACCCAGACGCGGCTGCTGGTGGTGCCTTCGATGGGCAATACGGCACTGGGGGTGGCGACTGCAGCCGCCAAATTCGGCTTTCAGATGGTGGGCGTCGTTCCCCATGCCATTTCCCGGGACAAGGACGAAAAGCTCAAGGCCCTCGGCGTCGAGCTGGTGAAGATCGCCGGCGGCGGAACGGACCTCTTGAATCGGGCCACCGAGATCGCCAAAGAAAGCGGAGGCTACTTTGTCCATCCGCATCTAGACCCCCTCTGGACTGACGGTTATCAGTCCATGGCGGAGGAAATTCTCCGCGATTTGCCCCAGTGCCGCTCGCTGGTGATTCCTGTCGGAGGCGGCGGGCTATTGATGGGGCTGGCAGCTTATCTACAACGGCATCCGGCGGATGTGAGGCTGCACGGCTGCGAGGCCTACAACTGTCCCAAGTACGCCCCCTTCGACCATCCACGGACAAAAACGATTGCGGACGGTTTGGTCCTGGAAGTGCCGCATCCGCCCGTTCAGGCGAGGATCGAAGAATTGCGCATGCCCATCTCACTGGTACGCGATGAAGAGATCGTCGCCGCGATGCGCGCGCTGTATTGGAAGCACGGCCTGGTGATTGAACCTGCCAGCGCTGCGGCGCTGGCATGGATTGCGTCAAACGACCAGCAGCTTCCGCAGCCGATCTGCGCCGTGCTCACTGGCGGAAATATTGCCCGCGCAGATTTTGACCGGCTGATTGCCTGATCGCGTGGCTATTTGCCACCGATGCAAAACAAGCTTTTGTCCGTGCGGATGAAGATTTGCCCTTGGCTGATGGCCGGAGACGCGTAGCAGTACTCGCCGAGCTTGCTAATGGCGACGACTTCCAGCTTCTCGCCCGGCCGCACGACTTTCATCACCCCGTCGTCGTCGAGGCAATACACCAACCCGCCGGCAGTCACCAGCGAAGCACTGTAGTGCCGGCCGAGGCGCTCCATCCACAGCAGCTCGCCGCTTTGGGCGTGGTAGCAGGAGCCAATGCCGTTGTCGGAAACGACGAGGAAATATTCACCGCAAAGTACGGGCGATGGAACGTATGAGCACCCCTTGGTTGTGCGCCATTGGATCACCTCGTCGCTGACGCGGCCGCTGTGATTGGGATCGACCGCCAGGATGTGGTACTCGGGGAAGCCGGCGGTGAGGTAGACGTACTTGCCGTCGTACACTGGGGAAGCGACGAACTGTTCGGTCGGTCCGTCCATGTACCACAGCTCTTTGCCGGTCCGCGGGTCATAGCTGGCGGTGCACTTGCTGCCGGTGAGGATCATCTGCGTCCGCCCGGCAATGTCGCGGATGATCGGCGTGACATAGCTGCGGGTGTTGTTGGGGCGGGTGATCTTCCAAATTTCCTTTCCCGTCTGCCGATCGAGGGCCACGATGTAGCCATCGCCGTCGTGGTCGCCGTTGACGATCAGCTTGTCCTCGAAGATCACCGGGCAGCTACAGTAGCCGTGGACGCTGGCGAATCGGCCCGGCTTGACCTGCCACTTCTGGTGGCCGTCAAAGTCGTAAGCGGCGACTACCATTTCACCCGGCGTGCGGCGACCGCCGACGTCGCTGGTGCCGTCGATCTCCAGGAAGGTGACGTAGACCAGCTTGCCGTCCGTCGCCGGAGTGCCGCTGGCATGGCTATTGAGATTGTGCTTGTTCTCGAGCGCGGCCTTGAGGACGGTCGTTTGCCAGAGGGTTTTTCCTGTTTTGCGATCGAGCGAGATCAGGACTCGTTCTTGTGTGTCGGAGAGGCACGAAACGACGAAGACGCGATCTTCCCAGACAATAGGCGAACTGTGTCCTGTGCCGGGGATCGGCGCTTTCCAGGCAATATTCTGGCCGCCGGCGCCGTCCCACTGCGTGGGGACGTTGGCCTCCAGGCTCGTGCCATCGCCCCGCGGCCCGCGCCAACCGGGCCAGTTTTCGGACTCGGCGGCAGCAACGGCAATCGCGAAAGTGAAGGCGGCAACAACGAGTCCCGGGGCCGCGGACCAAAGCGAGCGAGGCATAAGCGTCTTGGTGGGGCAGGAAGGCGGGAAGGTACGGCAGGCTGGTGCTCAGTGTAGCATGCCGCGGCAAGCATTTCTGCGCAGGTCCGTCGTTCTCGGCTGCCAATCAAGCCACGCCAACTATTTGCTCGCCTCCACGCACACAATCTCCTTGTCATCCCGCAGGTAGATTCGCCCGTCCGACAGCGCCGGCGCCTGGCGCGTCTGACCGAGGATCGTGGCTCGACCAAGCTCTTCATAGGCCTTCGGTATGGCGCGGGCGATGATCAGCTCCCCCTTCATCGTGGTGAGAAACAGCTTCCCGTCGGCATAAATGAGATTCCCCTTGCCGAATCGCGGCTGCTGCCACATTCGCTTGCCGGTAGCCGCTTCGACGCAGGTCAGATGCGTCACTGGGCCGGCACTGCCGACGTTGTCGAAGCCGTAGAGATAGCCGTCAACAAGGATCGGCGTCTGCCACTCCGCCCGTAGGACGCTCGAAGGTCCCTGTGATTCCCAGACTGATTTGGCCGTAAAAGTGGTCCCGTTTGGCTTGAGACTGAGCAGCACGCTGCCGTGATTCTCGCCTGACGAACAAAACACATTGCCCTCCACCGCCAAGGGCGTCGCGATATTGCAGCCAAAGTCAGTCTCGTATTCGTATCGCCAAAGCCGCTTGCCGTCCTCCGGCTCGACGCCGAGGATGGCGCTACCGGTGTAGGCGACGATCTGCTTCTTGCCGCCGGCCTCCAAGAGGGCCGGTGAGGAGTAACCAGACAGTTCGTCGCCAACTGCCCATGCTTCCTTGCCGCTGGCGGCGTCGTACGCCACGACGGCCGCTTTCGGCGCGCCTGCCGTAACGACGACGAGCTTGCCGACGACCAGCGGCGAGCAGGCCATGCCGTAATCGGCCGGTTCGCCGCCGTGGTCCTTGACGACATTGTGCGACCAAAGCTGCTTGCCGTCGCTGAAGTTGTGTGCCGACAGAATGCCCTCACCCGAGTAGACGAACACCTTGTCCGCGACGATCGTGGGCGTGGCCCGCGGGCCATTGCCCATCTGGTTTTCATATTCAGCGGCTAGCGGCGTTTGCCAGAGAGACTTTCCGGTCGCGGCGTCAAGAGCGATGAGCCACTGCTGGCCTTCTTTCTGGATAAGCGTCAGCGCGCGGCCGCCGCTGATCGCCACACCCGACATGCCGACGCCCCCTTTCACCCGCCAGATTTCCTTCGGCCCGCTTTTGGGAATCGAATCGACGAGCCCTGTCTCGGCAGAAATCCCGTTGCGATTGGGTCCGAGGAATTGGGGCCAGTCGGCGCCCGCCGCAATTGACGCACCGACGGATGCAAGCAAGAGTAACGCGATTCGGGGGGCATGTGGATGGTTCATGAGTCACCTAGCTAGCGGTGCAAGGGTCAGATCTGTGGCAAGTTTATCGCTACGGCGGCCGGATTCCCAATGCCAGGGCGGGATTCGTTACTTCGGCGTTACGCCAGCGGGCGGGTGTCCTTGGTTGGCCAGCGGCAAGATTTTTTGCTGTCCTGCGAAAGAAACGTCGCCAGCCGGTGTGTATTCTCTGTGTGGAGGATGGTTTGTCCGCTGCCAGCACCCGCTACAGCCTGCTGCTTCGCATTCAGGACCCGCACAACGAGCGGGCCTGGGGGGAGTTCGTCTCGCTATACGAGCCGCTGGTTTATGGCCTCGCCCGGCGGCAAGGCCTCCAGGATGCCGACGCGCGGGACCTGTGCCAGGACGTGTTTCGGGAGGTTGCCAAAGCGGCCGGCCGGTTCCAGCCGAATCCGGCGCAGGGTTCGTTTCGCACCTGGCTGTTTCGCATCGCGAGAAACCTGATGCTCAACCTGCTCCGCCGCGACAGACGCCACGTCCGCGGCACAGGCGATAGTGACATCCAGCGCATGCTCGAATCGCGGCCAGCTCCGGCTGACGAACAGTCGCAGATGCTGGAGCGGGACTATCGGCGGCGGCTGTTCCGCTTTGCGGCCGAATCAATCCGGGACCAGTTTGCTCCCGCCACGTGGGATGCCTTCTGGCTGACCGCGGTCGAGAACCGCGCAGCCAGCGACGCGGCGGCGCAAGTCGGCATTAGCGTCGGCGCTGTGTACATCGCCAAAAGCCGCGTGTTGGCCAGGCTCCGCGAACGAGTGACGGAAATTGAGGGAGAACAGTAGGACAAGCTTCCAACGTGTAGTAGGTCAGGTTTCCAACCTGTCCTGATTAGAAATAGGATCGATACGACAGGTTGAATACCCGTCCCGCGAGGTCGCCATGGTCGCCCGATTCACACTGTGCGATTCGAGCAAGCTTCAGCTCGCGCTAGCCGGCGAACTGCCCGAGGCAGGACTGGGAGAGCTGTCGCGCCACTTGCAGTCGTGCCCGCATTGCCGCGAGGAGCTGGAAGTCATGGCGGGCGGCGAGCGGTGGGTCAGCGACGCGCGGCAATACCTCAGTTCGTCGGATGAACTGGTCGCCGTGCAGGAAATGACGCCGCCAGCCGGTTTGCCTCCGATCCTCTCTGACCACAGGCATTCTGTACGCGATCGCTCTGTCCCACTGGCGCCGACGCCGCCGCACGAGGATGACGGCGCCATCGACCTCGACTTTCTTTCGCCGAGCGACGACCCCACTAAGCTTGGCCGGCTGGGCAGCTATGAAATCGAGTCGGTCATCGGCCGCGGCGGATTCGGCATCGTCCTCAAGGCGTTCGACCCGGGACTCAATCGCTTCGTTGCGATCAAGGCCCTATCCGGCACGCTTGTCCGCAGCTCTGCCGCCCGCAAGCGGTTCGACCGCGAGGCCAAAGCGGCCGCTGCCGTCGTGCACGATCACGTGATCCCGATCCACCACATCGACACTTCCGGCCCTGCGCCGTTTCTCGTGATGCCCTTCATCACCGGCCGCTCGCTCCAGGAGCGGATCGACGACCGGGGCCCATTGGAAACGAAGGAAGTGCTGCGGATCGCCATGCAGACGGCCCAGGGGCTGGCGGCGGCCCACGCGCAGGGGCTCGTCCACCGCGACATCAAGCCGGCCAACATTCTGCTGGAAAACGGCGTCGAGCGCGTGCGGATCACCGACTTTGGCCTGGCCCGCGCGGTCGATGACGCTAGCCAGACGCAGAGCGGCTTCATCGCCGGCACCCCGCAGTACATGGCCCCCGAACAGGCCCGCGGCGAGAGCGTCGACGCGCGGGCCGACCTGTTCAGCCTCGGCAGCGTGATGTACGCGATGTGCACTGGGCATCCGCCATTCCGGGCGGAGACCACGCTGGCCGTCCTGCGGCGGATCTGCGACGACCAGCCGCGGCCGCTGTGCGAGGTCAATCCGGAAGTCCCCGCCTGGCTGGCGGCCATCGTCGAGCGGCTACTGGCCAAGAGCGCGGCGGACAGATTTCAGTCGGCCGACGAAGTCGCGGAGCTGCTGGGGAAATGGTTGGCCCACGTGCAGCAGCCAACAACGTTTTCTCCGCCCGCGATTATTGCTTCCAAGCCGTCGCCGAAACAGGGCAGCGCGCGTCTTTCGCCTCGCTTATTCGTCGGCAGCGGCATCGCCCTGGTTGCGGGAATGCTGCTCGTCGCAGCGCTGAATGCCTGGCTGCCGCCGCTCGTTGAGAGAGCTCCGGCGAATGCCGGGGCGGATGGCGGTGGCAAGAGGTCAGATATCAGCGGTCAGAGGTTGGAAAGCAGCAGCCAGAAGTCAAAGATCGAAGTGGGCAGGCCACATGCCGGGTTCGCAGGACTACGGTCTGACGCAACAGTTATCGTGGCGCGGGCCGATGGAGCGGCCTCGATATCGATCGACCTCGAGCTGCGCGAAGCATGGCACCACCTGGTGGCGCTCGAATCGGCAGCGCGAGCGGTGCCCAGTGAAAACTCGCTTCCGCGTGAAGTGGACCAATTGCGGAACATCCTCGAACGGCTGGAACACGAGCTGAATTTCGAAGCTCGATACGCGGACCCACCACCTCCGACGTCCGACGTCCAATCTCTGCCCTGATCG
>DASRJP010000458.1:0-3761 GCA_035649415.1 Pirellulaceae bacterium
GGAAAACAGGGATTGATCAGGGAGAACTAAACATGAACAAGCGTCTCGCGCTAGTCGCAGTTGCCGTGGTCGGCGTCGTAGGGGTCGCGGCCTGGAGCGTGGCCCAGTCGCCAAGCGACAAGTCACAGGCAAAGTCGCCGCCCAGCGGCACTGCCAGTGGCATTGGAACCGCCGCCAGTGGAAAGAGCACCCGTGGCAGCACGGACAGCGGGAGCAAGCCGTCGGGCACGCCCGCCAGCTCATCGTCGTCGTCCAGCACACGCCTCACGCCGTCATCTGGCTCGTCTTCCAGCCGGCCCTCTTCGCCCTTGTTTCCGTCAAGCACGACCACCAGCGGCGCCCGCTCGCCGCTGACGACGTCGCGCAGCTTGCCGGACCTGGATTCATCGCTCTCCCCTTCCCGCGGCAGCTCGTCCCGCGGCGATTTGAGCCCCGGGTCGTCGCTGTCCTCCGGCACGTCGGTTCGCATCGACCATGCCCTGGTCACGTCGCTCGACCCGATCAAGCTGCCGGCCCGCTCCGCGGGAGCCATCCGGTCTTTCACGGTGAAGAAAGGCGTAGCGGTGAAGGCTGAAGAAATCCTGGGCCAACTCGACGATCGGGACGCGCTGACGAAAAAGAAGATTGCGGAACTAGAGCGCGACGCGGCCAAGGAGCAGGCCGAAAGCGACGCGCAAGTTGATGCGGCCAAAAAGGGGGAAGAAGTCACGCGGTTGAACTATCAAGCCAACGAGGAGTTGAACAAGACAAAACAGGGGGCGATCTCGCCGTTCGACCTCCGCCGCTCGTGGTTCGAATGGCAGCGGGCGCTGGCTCAGATTTCGGTGGCGGAGGTCGAGAAGCGGGTCGCGCAGGCGACGCAGCTTGCCAAAGAAGGGCAGATCGAAGGGGCCATGAACGAGATCGAGCGGCTCAAGATCGTGGCCCCGATCGACGGCTTTGTCAACGAGGTTTACAAGCACGTCGGCGAGTGGTGCCAGCCCGGCGATCCCATCATGGAGATCATCCGCATGGACCGCGTGGAGATCGAGGGTTTCGTCTTCGCTGCCGACGCGTCCCCCGCCAAGGTGTTGGACAAGCCAGTGGACGTGATCGTGCAGCTTGCCGGCGGCGAAACGTACCAGGCCAGCGGCAAAATCACGTTTGCCAGCTCAGTCCTGGAAGGCTCGGGCCGCATCCGCCAGTTCCGCGTATCCACTGAAATCGACAACAAGAAAAACGGCGACCACTGGATCATTCAAGTCGGGACCGAAGCGGAAATGGTCATCCACCTGGAGCCGCCGGCACCCAAGCCGGCCGTCGCTCCCAAAGCCGGCCTGCCAGGCGGCACCAAGTCGTCGCTGCCGGGTACGAAAGTCGAAGCGTACAAACCGGCGCTTCCGGACCTGGACGGAAAAGGCGCCAAGACGCAGGCTGGCGGCAACACCGATGCGAAATCGGCGGCCAAGTCCGACGAGAAACCAAAAACGGGGGACACCAGCACGGACGCAGCGAAGGCCAGCAAGAAAACCAAAACGGACGCCGGCAATTCGGATAGTCGTAAAACCGAGAAGTCGGATGCAACCAAAGCGAGCACAGCCAAATCGGCCGATGACAGCGGGAAGAACGACAAGTCCAGCGAACCTTCCGATGCCGACAAGCCGACGGACAAGGGGGGCAAGACGCCGTCAAAGGGCACCAAGATCAAGATCTGAACTCTGACTTCTGCACTCTGACTCCTGAGAGTGTGTGAATCAATCGACGGAAATGCAAAATGATCATTGCAAAATGCAAAATGCAAAAGTCAGCAATCCAGCTGGGGCCAGACATTTTAACTTTTGCATTTTGCACTGGTCATTTTGCCTTGTTTGCCTGACCTCTGACCTCTGGCCTCTGGCCGCGGGGATAAACCCCGCGGCTCGCTGATCCCCTGATTCCTGACCGCCGCCCCTCCCCGTGGCCACACTTGCCGAAAGCCTCGTCAGTTCCACCAGCCGCCCGCTGCTGTTGCGGGCGCGGCCGGATCTGACCGCGCGGCGGCATCGTTACCACGGCCGCGCGTTTTGGGTGGTCAAGGAGCCGGTGGGGCTGAATTATTTCCGCTTCCACGAAGAGGAATACGCCATCCTGCAGATGCTCGATGGCCGCACCAGCCTGGAAGAGATCAAAGAGCAGTTCGAGCAGCAATTCCAGCCGCAGAAGATCACGTATCACGACCTGCTGCAGTTCGTCGGCATGCTGCACCGCAGCGGCCTGGTGATCAGCGAAGCGGGAGGCCAGGGGAAGCAGCTCGTCAAGCGCCGCGGCGAAAAGAAGTGGCGCGAATGGATGGGGAAACTGGCCAACGTCTTCGCCCTGCGATTCCGCGGCGTCGATCCGGAGCGGTTTCTCAACTGGCTTTACAAATACGCCGGCTGGTTCTTCACCTGGCCGGCCGTGGTCTGCGTGATGCTCTTCGGCCTGGCCGCTCTGTCGCTGGTCGTTGTCAACTTTGACGTCTTTCAAACCCGCCTGCCGGCCTTCCATGAATTCTTCGGCCCCAAGAACTGGTTCTGGCTGGGAATCACGATGGCCGTGGTGAAGGTGCTGCACGAGTTTGGCCACGGCCTGTCGTGCAAGCATTTCGGCGGCGAATGCCACGAGCTGGGGGCGATGCTGCTGGTCTTCACGCCTGCCTTGTACTGCAACGTCTCCGACTCGTGGATGCTCCCCAACAAGTGGCACCGGGCGGCGATCGGCGCGGCCGGCATGTACGTGGAGCTGTTTTTGGCCTCGATCGCCACGTTCCTGTGGTGGTTCTCCTCCCCCGGCCTGATGAACCACATCTGCCTCTCCGTGATGTTCATCTGCTCGGTCAGCACGGTGATCTTCAACGGCAATCCGCTGCTGCGGTTCGACGGCTATTACATCCTGATGGACCTGCTGGAAATTCCCAACCTTCGCCAGAAGTCGAGCGAAGTGCTCAAGCGGTACATGAAGGAATACTGCCTGGGCCTGGAGCAGCCGGAGAATCCGTTCTTGCCGCAGGGGAACCGCTGGCTGTTTGCCGTGTACACAGTGGCGGCTGTGGCGTATCGCTGGCTGGTGACGTTTTCCATCCTCTTCTTCTTGAATAGAGTTTTCGAGCCCTATGGCCTCAAGATCATCGGCCAGACGATTGCGCTGGCGGGCCTGATCGGTTTGGTCGTGCAGCCGGCCTGGGCCCTGTGGAAATTCCTCTACACGCCGGGGAGTCTCACCAAAGTGAAAATGAACCGAGTATTCGCGACGATCGGCGTACTGGCGGCGGCGCTGGCGTTCGCCCTGTTTGTGCCGCTGCCATTTTCCGTGAAGTGCGTTTTCGAGGTGCAGCCGCGCGGCGGCAAGCAGGTATTTGCCGGCGTGGCGGGCGCCCTGCACGAGATCAAGGCCCATCCGGGGGATACGGTCAAGCAGGGGGACGTGATTCTCGTGCTCGATAATCCGAAGCTGCGCACGGAGCTCCAGTCGCTCAAGGGACGCCGCGATGAGGCGGCGCAGGCGCTGGCCGATCTGCGGCGGGCGCAGTTCAGCGATCCGGGCGCGGTCGATCAGGCCGAGCAGGCGGTCGAGACCTTGGCGGCGGCCGAAAAGCAACTGGCCGACAAGCAGACCGAGGTGGACCGGCTGATCGTCGTTGCCCCGCGCGACGGCGTGATCATTCCGGTGCCCCAGAAGGTGGATAAGACCGCCCAGGCCGAAGGGCGGCTCCCCGGCTGGTCGGGCTCGCCGTTTGACAAGAAGAACCTCACCGCCTGGTTTCA
>DASRJP010000459.1:0-14379 GCA_035649415.1 Pirellulaceae bacterium
TGCTCTGGGGCTTTTATGCCGTCGTCAAGCTCTACCACGGCTGGCAGAACCTGCCGGCCAATTGGCTGGCGTGGTACGGAGCAATTCTTGGCGTGCTGTATCTTGTTTGGAAGCTGTCTCGCGAGGAGCGCTTCCAACAGCGAATTCTGCTCTGCCTGGAAGAAGCACCTGCATCTGGGAGCCCTCCGTCGCGAGTGATGACAATCGCCTGGCTGGCGGCCGGTTGGTCGCTCGTGGCCGCCAACCTTGCCTGGCTGGAATTCCGCCACCCTTTCACGTTTACGCACGACGACAACCTCTCGCAGTTTCTGCCGGTCATTGTGCACGGTGCCCGCAGCCTGTTCGACGAAGGCGTCCTTTCCACTTGGAACCCGCACCAATTCACTGGGTATCCGACCGCCAGCCTGGGCACGTACGCCCTTACGTATCCACTCACGTATCTGTCGTACGCCGCCGCGCGATGGCTGCTGGGCAACGAATACGCCACGATCGAAATCTTTGGCGTCATCCATTTGGCGGCCGGATATGGCACGATGTTTTGGGCCGCGCGTTCGGTCGGGCTGCGACCTGCTCTGTCCGCTGCCGCGGGCCTCTGTTTTGCGCTCTGTGGCTTTTTTCTCATTGGGGGGCGTTCCTGGTACTACATGCTCCCGCTGGCCACCTGGCTGCCACTTGTGGCCGTGTCGATCTGGCGCCTGCGCGGCGGGCGAGTCGGCTGGCCGTGGGTGCTGAGCACGGGCCTTTTGCTGGGGATTTTGTTTCATGCCGGAAATGCGCAGATGTGGATCTATGCCGCGGGTTTTTTGGGGATCGCGGGTGTGTACCTGGCGCTATACGGCGGACAGTCTTGGCGGCTGCTCGTTCCCGTTGCCTGTGCCCTCTGGCTGGGGCTGGCGATTGCGTCTCCGCTCTTTTTGCCGCAGTATTTGGAAACGTCCGGACTGGAGCGGTTTGCTGGCGGAGAGCCGATCGTCAAGGGGTTGTTCGGGTTGTTTGTGCCATGGCCATTATCCTTTGCGGATCGGCCGGGCATGGCCGAGGCCAACAATCTGCGGTTCATCACCCAGTTCTACTATGCGGGCACGATATTCACGGCCGCTGCGGCCATCGGACTGTTCTCGTGTCTGTGGCACCGCTGGCCGCGGCGCGTTGCCGCCGCCAACGTGCTGCTGGCACTGGGACTCGTAGCCTTCATTTACGCACTCGGTCGTCCCGGAATGGTGTGGGGACTTACCGGCGAGCTGCCGGTGTTCAAGCAGTTCCGCCATCCGATGAAATTTCTGGCCTTCGTCCACGTATTCGGCATTCTCGGGGGCGGGCTCGTCGTCGAGCGGCTCTTGCGACGTTTCCCTCGCCCGCAATTGGAATGGCTCATTGCCGGGGCGTGTGCCGTGCTGATGACCTACCACACCTATCTGGCGTTCGCCGCGTTCTTTTCGTGGAGTATTGCGCCGTATCCCGATTCGCCAGGTTGGCTCCAGCAGATTGCGAGCGACAAATCCGGGCGGCTCTATCCCGTCGCCCCGCGCCGTTGTGCCGCCCGGAATTACGAGTTGTCGCAAATGTTGAACCTGCCGACGATCTATGGCACATTGAGCCTGACCGGTTACGATCCTTTGATTGAGGAAAACTCACAGCACAAGGAGTTGCGTCGCCGATTGCTCGAGAACCCGCTCGCCACGCTCCGAGCTTTTGGCGTGCGGCATGTCGTCGTCTATCCCACACAGGAGCTGCCGGAGCTGTATCCAGGGCAAACGTATTTCCGCTGGTATTACTGGGAGCCCACGGAGCGGGCAGTGCACCAGGCCGCCGAGCAAGTCGGCCGGCTCACACATTGGTCGCCCGGCGTTGCTGTGTACGAGATCGACGGTGCAGCGCCGCTGGCGTTCGCTACCGGCGACGAAGCCAGGCCGCTGCCGATTCGTTTCCACTCGAGCGGAGCGGATGTGTCGCTGCCGCCGGCGGCCCGCGGCAAAAGCGTCATCGTGAATGTTCTCCCGCCGAGATTTCTCTATGCCTATGCTGATGGGATCCGAATCGAGCATACGACTGACGAATGGGGACGCTTGAAGTTGAATACTCCGCCGAGCGCTACCGAGCTGAAATTGCTTTATCGCCCGCCGTGGCTGGCAGGAACGCTGCTGGGGCTGGCTTTGGCTGTCAGCAGTTGCGCCGCCTATTCCTGGTTCCGATGGCGCTGCCCCGAACCGTTGGAGAAACATTCATGCGACGCACGATCATCCTGTGCCTGATTTCCGGCGTTCTCGGCGGCCTGGCTGCCAGCATGTATCACGAATCGCCGCCCGACGACCGGGCACAGGCGCAAGAGCCGCTGCGTCAGCCGCCGGCGTTTCGCCAGGCGGACGCGGCCATCAATCGTCGCGGATCTAGTGCGGAGTCGATCCCCGCGGATGTGCCTGCCGCCAATGCCGCCGAGCTGGCGGAATTCACGCCGCAGGAACAGACGAACATTCTGGTCTACGAGCGGGCTAACCAGAGCGTCGTGCATATCACGACGAGGGCCGATCGCACGGCGCTCTTGATCCTAGAAGTTCCGACCGAGGGGACTGGCTCGGGATCCATTCTCGATCGGCAGGGCCACATTCTGACGAACAACCACGTGATCGACGGCGCGCAGGAGATTCGCGTTACGCTGGCCAGCGGCGAGTCGTACGACGCTCACATCGTCGGCCGTGACGTCCCCAACGACATGGCCGTGCTGAAAATCGAGGCCCCTGCCGAGGTTCTGGTCCCCATCGAGCTGGGCGACTCCTCCCGCCTGCGCGTCGGCCAGAACGTCTATGCCATCGGCAATCCATTTGGTCTCGAGCGGACGATGACGACGGGGATCATTTCCAGCCTCAACCGCTCGCTGCCTTCGAAGACCGGCCGCACGATGAAATCAATTATCCAGATCGACGCCGCGCTCAATCGCGGCAATTCGGGCGGGCCGCTGCTGGACAGTCGCGGGCGGCTCATCGGCATGAACACCGCCATTGCCAGCTCCACTGGTGAAAATACTGGAGTCGGCTTCGCCATCCCGGCAGATACGATCAAGCGAGTGGCGACGCAGCTCATCCGCAGCGGTCGCGTGATCCGGGCCGACGCGGGCATTTCGCACGTTCTGCCGACCGAAAATGGCCTCTTGGTGGTAATGCTCACTCCCGGCGGTCCGGCCGAGCGGGCCGGCCTGCGCGGCTTCCGCATCGTGCGCGAGCAAGAGCGGCGTGGACCGTTTGTCGTCGAGAGGAAGAAAGTCGATCGCAGCCAGGCCGATATGATTGTGTCCGTGGATGGCGAGCAGGTGACGACTCGCGACGAATTCCTGTCGCTCATCGAGCGCCGCCGCCCTGGCGAGCGTGCCCTCCTGGGCATTGTCCGCGAGGGGGAGCTCGTGGAAGTCACCGTGACGCTGACTTCTGAAGAGTAGCTGCCGCTTTCGCAACTCTGCAATCAGGGGAACAGGCTTGACTATCTCCGCTGAATTCATCGCCGCCATCATCAACGCCTTTGAGGCGAACAAGCGGCTGGCGGACCGGGCCATCGCGCAGGTGCCGGACAACAAGCTGCACGTCGCACTCGACGAGAACACCAACTCGATTGCCGTCATCATGAAACATGTCGCGGGGAATCTGCTCTCGCGGTGGACGGACTTTTTGACGACAGATGGTGAAAAGCCGTGGCGGAATCGGGATGACGAGTTCGTAGATTCTTTCCGCAATCGCGACGAACTCCTGCAATACTGGGAGCGTGGCTGGTCCTGCCTGCTGGCGACACTCCAGAGTCTCACGCCGACGGACCTCGACAAGACGGTCACCATCCGCGGCGAGCCCCACACCATTCCACTTGCCCTGGCCCGCTCCCTGGGCCACACCTGCTACCACATCGGCCAGATCGTTCAAGTCTCCCGTATCCACGCCGGCGAAAACTGGACTACGCTGACAATCCCCCGGGGCGGCTCCCAGCAGTACAACCAGGCGAATTGGGGGCAGGCGGGAAAATCGCATTCGTGAGCGAAACGTCACGCACGCACGACCACCGCTTCCCGGCAAACCGCAGCGAATTTCCCGCCTCAATTCGACGGCTCGACGACCGTTAGCTCCGCATCCAGCTTCGGCGGCGGCAGTTCCTGCACCGTGCCACGAGGCCAGTGGATCGTCAGGCCGCGAATGCTGTCGCCGGCCGGAATGCCGAAGCGGATCAAATTCTCGGGCGAGGAGAGATAGCTGCGGCCGCCGCAGCGCTGCGCCTCCTGGTCGCCGCGGGATGTGTGCAGGACAACCCGCGTGCCGATCGCGTCGCGGTGACTGCGTACGCCGATCAGCCGGATCGCCAACCACGAGTTGCCTGCATTCTGGTCGTTGCGAAGCAATGCCACGGGTTCTTCCAGGTGCGAGATCGCCGCATCCAGGTCGCCGTCCCCATCCAGGTCCCCCAGCGCCAGGCCGCGACCGAGGTGCGGCATATCGAGATAATTTCCCGCGCCGTCTTTGACCGCGTGGAACGCACCCACATCGTACCAGAACAAGATCGGCTTCTGTCTGCGTTCCGAGAAGATCGGAAACAGCGAGGTGTGGCCGTTGGCCACGAGAATTTCGTTATCGCCATCGAGGTCGAGATCGCCGCACTGCGTGCCGAAGGCGACCTGGGCGGTGCCGACCGCCGAAATGCCAGCCCGCCGGCTATCGTGCTCAAACTGAGCCTGACCGACGTTGCGGTACAGAGCGAAATCTTCCGATTCGAAATTCGCCACGAACAGATCGGGCAGACCGTCACGATTGAAATCGCACACATCCACACCCATGCTGCCGTCCATGCTGCCGCTGGCGCTGGCCGCCGCACCGCTAACTTCTCCCACCTCACTCAGCTTTCCCAGGCCGTCGTTGAGGTAGAGAAAATTCGCCGTCGTGTCGTTGGCGACAAACACGTCGACGTCGCTATCTTCGTCCAGATCGGCCAGGACGACCCCCAGCCCTTTGCCGTCAGTTCGAAGGCCCGCCTCTTTGGAACCATCGCGAAACGTGCCGTTCCCCTGATTGATATAGAGCGTGTCCGGCAGCGGCTCAAATTCCTTGGGAGAGCAGATGTCGCGTTCGCCCGGATCCTGCTGGGAGGGGCATGCCGGATTGTTGTCCAGCGACCAGTTCACGTAGTGGACGACATACAGGTCGAGCTCTCCGTCGCCATTGATGTCTCCCCAGCCGGCGCTCGTGCTCCACAGCCGATCGCTGAGCCCCGCGGCATCCTGAACCTCCAGAAAGGTGCCGTCTCCCAGGTTGTGCCAGAGCTGAAGTCCCCCATAACCCGTCACTAGCAGGTCGGGAAATCCGTCGCGATCATAGTCGCCCACTGCCGCGCCGTGGCTGTAATGTCGCGGCGTGTCAGTCCGTGCGAGTGTCGAGACCGGCTCGAATTTCCATTCGCCCCGGTTGCGAAACAGCCCCAAGGGGAGTCCCCGCAGTGTTTTTTCACTGCCATACAACCCGCCGCCGGGAAACGACAGATCAAATTGGCCGTCAGCATCGTAATCAATCATGGCCACGCCGCCGCCGAGCGATTCCAGGATTGCTCGATAATCGGCTTCAGGGTGGTGATCGTACTTGAATTCAAGCCCAGCAAACGGGGCCACGTCTCGGAACACAACTGGAGACGCTGGCGCCGCCGGCGGCGGTCGTGGCGCAACGACCAGCGGCCGGGCAGGTTGCCCGCAGCCGACGCAGAACATTAGGAAGACGATAGCACCGCCAGCCGCCATTACCGGCACGGGCGCAGTGCGCCCCTTGCGTGCGTGCGACCGAAGTTTCAAGATGATCCTCCGCCATGTGGCTGGTGATGCCTGCTTCGATCTTTTCACTCCGGAACCTGACCGTCAAGGAAAAACTGCGATGCACGTTGCTGCCGTCCGCCAGATCGTGTCGCTCATGGACCCGGCGGCCAATGTCCTGCTCAATATGACGCCCGACGTGGCGGCCGCGGCAGTGGCCTCCGGCGATTCCAAGCGCGTGCGGCAGATCGACGGCCAGTTCGCCATCGTGCAGCAAGTTGGCAACCTGGTGCGCATGGCGCGATCGATCGGTCGCCCCATGCGGTACTTCCTGGCCAAGCAGAAGGATGGGCCGCTGCTCGTCGTCGCGGAACGGATCGACGAGATTCGTGACTTCCTGACGTCGCTCGATCTGGCCGGTCAGTTCCATCCGTCGTACACGCGGATGGTCCCGGCCCATTACTTGCTGGAGATTGCGCTGGTCGGCTGCCCCGACCCCAATCCAACCTACACGCGCTACTTCACGCCAACGCGAAATTCTCTGCCGGCCGACCTGGATGCAATCGGCCGGGCTTACATCGGCGCGCTGGCAGGCGAGTGCCAGAAATGGTTGGTGCGCATCGACAGCCGCGAGCCGATCGGCGTCCTCTTTTCAGGCGGCATTGACAGCGGCTGCGTGTTTCTGGTGCTGTATCATTTGCTGCTGGCGAGCGGTCAATCGCCGGCACGGCTCAAGGCCTTTACGCTGTCCATGGACGGGCAGGGCGCGGATGCCAGCCAGGCAGCGCAGTTTCTTGCCGAACTGGACCTGGCGCTGTTTCTCGAAGTCGTCGATGTTCCCCGCAGCGCGGTCGATTATGCCGCGGCCGTGCGGGTCATCGAGGACTACAAACCGCTCGACGTGCAGTCGGCCACTGCGGCATTGACCTTGTGCCGCGGCATTCGCCAGCGATATCCCAATTGGAAATACCTCGTTGATGGTGACGGCGGCGATGAGAACCTCAAGGACTATCCCATCGAAGAGAATCCCGAATTGACCATCCGCAGCGTCCTGAACAATCCGCTCTTGTATCACGAGGGGTGGGGCGTGTTCGCCGTCAAGCACTCGCTCACCTACAGCGGCGGCCAGAGCCGCGGACACGTGCGAACCTATGCTCCTGCGCGACACTTGGGCTTCGTGGGCTTCAGCCCCTTTGCTCTGCCAAACGTAATCGCTGTGGCGGAGGGGATTCCGTTCGTCGAGCTGACTCAGTGGGACCACGAGCGGTTATACGCTCTCAAGGGGGAGATCGTGCGCCGCGGCGTCGAGGCAATTACGGGGATGACGATGCCTGTGTTCCCCAAGCGCCGGTTTCAGCACGGTGTGGCAGGGTCGGCGGCCAGCGATGGGCTCTTCCCCAGCGATCCGGCCGAGTATCGCCGGGCGTTCGCGGCGATCCATGGGTAATCCCTTGCTGATCACCGATCACCAGGTCGTCGCCGCCCGCGGGCCAAAGAATGCCGTTGATCGAGAGCGGCCATATGCGTTTCTGGTGGAGGGTGAACGCTCCGCTGCCGGCATTGTCGAGCCAGTGGCGACGCTGTTCCTTACCAATCGCGAGTGTCCTCTCCGCTGCGTGTACTGCGACCTGTGGAAGAACACGACCGATGTTCGCGCCAAAACCGGAAACATCCCGCGGCAAATCGACTTCGCCCTTAAGCGATTGCCACCGGCCAGACACATCAAGCTCTATAACAGCGGAAATTTTTTCGATCCGCAAGCGATCCCGCGCGAGGATTTGCCGGCGATCGGCCATCGTGTGTGCGGTTTTGCCACGGTTGTCGTCGAGAACCACCCGATCTTCTGCGATGAGCATTGCGTCGATTTTCGCCGACGGCTGGAGGGCGAGCTTGAAGTGGCCATCGGCCTGGAGACGGTCGATCCCGACGTACTGCCGCGGCTGAACAAGCGGATGACGCCTGACGATTTTTCCCGGGCCGCTGGGTTTCTGCGAGGCCACGACATTCAACTGCGGGCGTTCGTATTGCTTAAGCCCCCTTTTTGCACGGACGAGTTGGCTGCGGTTGATTGGGCCGTAAGGAGCGTCGAGTTCGCGATCAGCCATGGCGTCCGCTGCTGCTCGATTATTCCTACGCGCGGCGGAAACGGCATCATGGAGCAGCTCGATCGTGACGGACTGTTTTCACCGCCGAAGCTTGAGTCGCTGGAAGCGGCGATTGATGCGTGCTTGGGGCTCTCCGCTGTTTCCAGCGGGGCCGTGCGCGTCTTTGCCGACCTGTGGGATATCGAGCGCCTGGCCAGTTGCCGCCAGTGCGTCGGTCGACGAATTGAGCGACTGCGGCAGTTGAATTCGTCCCAGCAGCCGCTGCCTGAGATTGCTTGCGGGTGCGGAGACGAGGTATGAAGCGGTTGGATACCGACATTGCCATCCTCGGCTCGGGCTTTGCCGGCAGCCTGATGGCGCTCGTTCTGCATCGGCTGGGGATCGAGTCAATCGTCCTCGATCGCCAGGCTCACCCGCGGTTTGCCATTGGCGAGTCCTCAACTCCGCTGGCTGATATGGCGCTGCGGGACATCGCGGGCGAGTACGATTTGCCGCGGCTGGCACCCTTGTCGAAGTACGGCACCTGGATGGCGACGTATCCGCACGTGATGCGGGGGCTGAAGCGAGGTTTCAGCTATTTCCAGCACGAGGCTGGCCGCGACTTTGTCCCGCTTCCGGAGCATCGAAGCGAGCTGCTCGTGGCCGCCAGCACCAGCGACGCCGAGAGTGACACGCACTGGTTGCGGGCTGACGTGGATGCGTTCTTCGCCGGCGAAGTGCAGGTCGCTGGCGTTCCACTCTGGGAACGAGCCGAGATCGCCGAACTGCGCCGGAGTGAAGTCGGCTGGACCATCGAAGGTCGGCACGACGACGATTCCATGCGAATCGATGCCAGATTTGTCATTGATGCGTCGGGCGAAGGGAGCGTCCTGGCCCGCGTGCTCGCGATTCCCAGCGAAACGCCTGTTCTCAAAACGCATTCGCGGGGGCTGTTTGCCCATTTTGCCGGCATGAAGCTGTGGCGCGAGATGCTCCTGGAGCGTGGCGCGCAGCTCGACGACCATCCCTTCAACTGCGACCGGGCGGCACTGCACCAGGTGTTCGACGGAGCCTGGATGTGGCAGCTCCGCTTCGACAGCGAGGTGGTCAGTGCCGGCTTTGCCATCGACCCGCGGCGTCATCCGCTGGATGAATCCGTTACTCCACAGCAGGAGTGGGACCAATGGCTGGTGCGCTATCCCGCACTCCGTGAGCAGTTTGCCGGCGCGGAGATCGTCGCCCCGGCCGGCGGCCTCCGACGGACCGGACGGATGCAGCGCCTGTGGTCGGTCCGCGCGGGGAGCAACTGGGTAATGCTCCCGCATACAGCGGGCTTTATCGACCCGCTCCAGAGCACGGGTATCGCGCACTCGCTATTTGGGATCGAGAAGCTGGGGCGGATCTTTGAGCGGCACTGGAAGGAAGACCGCGCGGAACTAGCGCGGGCCTTGTCAAATTATGCCGAGCAGATCGGCCGCGAAATCAGGCTGATCGACACCTATGTTTCGGGCTGCTATGACGCGACCCCGCGGTTCGACCTGTTTGCCACGATGTGCCTTCTCTATTTCGCAGGCACCGTCACGTGCGAGCGGCGCCGACAAGCGGGCGGCAACGGAGACGAGCTGCTTTACCTGGGCGCTGAAGACTCCCGCCTATTGGAGATTGCCCAGCGTGTCGTGGCGTCGCTGCCGGAGGCGAAGATGCAGCCCACCGGCAGTGCCGCATTCCACCAGTGGCTGGCGTGGGTTCGCGAGCTGGTTTTGCCGTACGACAAAGTTGGCCTGTTCAACCCGACCGCGAGGAACATGTTCCATCACACGGCGGCCGCAAAATGATGCCCTCAGCCGGAGGACAACGTCCTGCGGAATCCGGTGTGGGTCCCGACGGACGTTATTCTCCGGCTAATAGCAACGATTACGCAGCTCCCAGCGTCGCGGCCTCCATGATCTTCTGCTCCGTCGCTTCCGAGCGCAGGAAACTGGCGGTTAGCCGTCCTTCGCTCAAGACGAGGATGCGATCGCAGACGGTCAGCAATTCCGGCAATTCGCTGGACGTCATGATGATGCCGATTCCGCCGCGGACAAGCTGATCCATCAGCCGGTACAGCTCCGCCTTGGCGCCGACGTCCACGCCGCGTGTCGGGTCATCCAGCAAGAGCACTCGCGGCTCGGTCAGCAGCCAGCGGCCGATAATGCACTTCTGTTGATTGCCCCCGGACAGACTGGTGATCGCGGCCGCCAGGCTCGACGTCTTGACCGCCAGCTTCTGCGAGACGTCCCCGGCCATGGCCCATTCTTTGCTGCAGTTGATCCATCCGAATGTCCCTGTCCGGTCCAGCGTGCAAATCGAGACGTTCTCGCCAACGTTCATGGCGGCAAAGAGCCCCAGCCGCTTGCGGTCCTCGGTGACCAGGCCGATGCCGGCCCGGCATGCTTCCCGCGGATGGCGAAAACGGACCTCGCGGCCGCCCAGGATGATTTTGCCGCTGGGGATTTCGGCGGCCGCACCGAACAGGCACTCCAATAGCTCGGTCCGACCTGCTCCCATCAGTCCGGCAATGCCCAGGATCTCGCCGCGCCGCAGTTCCAGCGACACGTCCTTGAGCCGATAGCCGCGGGCATGTCCCGGCCAGGGGAGCGACAGGTTCTCGACTCGCAGCAGCACCTCGCCCGCCGTGCGCTGTCCGCCGAAATCGACCGCCTCGATCTCCCGGCCGACCATCAGATGGGTGACTTCCTTGGCGGATGTTTCCGAGCGGCGCAGCGTCCGCACCAGCCGCCCGTCCCGGAGCACGGTAATGCGGTCCGACAAGTGAAACACCTCGTCCATCTTGTGCGAGATGTAAAGAATCGTCACTCCGCGTTTGCGGAGGCTTTCGATGACGCGATAGAGGCGGGCTACTTCTGATTCGGTCAGAGCACTGGTCGGCTCATCCATGATCAGAATGTCGCTCTGTAGCGACAGGGCTTTGGCGATTTCGATGAGCTGCTGATCACCGACGCGAAGACTGCCGGCCAGCTCGCGCGGATCGATCTCGCATTCCAGCTCCCGCAGCAGACGCCCGGCCGCTTCTTCCATCGCCCGATCATCGCGCAGGCCCAGCCAGCCGCGGAGCTCCCGCCCCAGAAAGATGTTGGCCGCGGCCGAAAGCTGCTCCACCAGGTTTAGCTCCTGATGAATGATGCTGATCCCGGCGGCCTCGGCATCGCGGGTGCCGCCGAACTTGACGGGTTTGCCGGCCAGCAAGAACTCCCCCTCGAAGTCGGTGATGACACCCGAGAGGATTTTCATCAGCGTGCTTTTGCCGGCGCCGTTTTCCCCCACGATCGAGTGCAGTTCGCCGGCCGTAATGTCCAGCGAGACCTCGGCCAGCGCGGTAACGCCGGGGAATTTCTTGGTGACGCTGCGGATCGAGATGATGGGGGACGAAGCGTCCATATCGTCACCGGCTACGGCTTACTGCTCACCTGCGTCAGCTTGACGCTGGCCAGCGTCAATAGCACGACCAGGGCGACGCCTAGTCCGATCCAGACGTCGAGCCCCTTGAGATAGGTGACGTTGGCAGTCGTCATGGCGGTGATGATACCGATGGAAAGCGCGAGAGTCGGAATGGCAATCACCCCGAGCATGCCGGGAAACAATTGTCGTCCGCTGGCGCGAATCTGCCTGATCTGCCCGAACGTCACCGCCAGCACAACAACGATGCCGACGATCATCCCCTCGTAAATATCCGAGCCCGATTTGATGAGCTTGGCGACGGAATCGATCACCACGCGGAGAAACACGACACCGAAAATGATTCCCGGCACGGTCCCGATGCCTCCCTGCAGGCTGCATCCGCCGACGACCGCGGCCGCGATCGCATTCAATTCGTAACCGACCCCCTGATTCACCGGCGAAGCGACGCTCTGGTCCGCCACGTAGAAGACGCCGGCGATCGAAGCCGTGACAGCGCTGAAGCAATAGGCGAACCATTTCACCCGGTCCGTGCGAATGCCCGACAACCGGGCGGCTTCTTCATTCCCACCCAGCGCATAGATGTGCCGGCCGAGCACCGTCGAGCCAAGCAGTAAATAGGTGAATGCCGCCAATGCGACGAACACCGGCACATAGACGTACCAGATATGATCGCGGATGAAGCTGAAATAAGGATCGTAGACGTTGATCTCGGTGTTGCCGCTGCCGCCGAGGGTTTTCGCGGTGACGTAGCCGCACAGTGCCCGGGCGAAGCTCCGCAGGCC
This sequence comes from Pirellulaceae bacterium, assembly GCA_035649415.1. Lineage (GTDB taxonomy): Bacteria > Planctomycetota > Planctomycetia > Pirellulales > Pirellulaceae > DATKDU01. Next base: position 12,090 of record DASRJP010000459.1, read on the forward strand.
GACGAGCGTGGCCAGCGTAGCCACGAAAGGGGGCAAGCGCACGGCCGTAATCAGCCAGGCGTGCAGCGTCCCGACGAGAAATCCCGACAGGATCGCCGCGGCAATGCCGCAAAAGGCAACGAGCGGCCCAACCGGCCGCATGTTGATCATCGTCTCGGGCGCCAGAAGCATCATCGTGCTGGCGCAGACCGTGCCGCTGAAGGCGATCATCGAACCGGCCGAGAGGTCGATCCCACCGGCGATGATGACGACGCCGGCTCCGAGGGCGAAGATGCCCAGCAGGGCGACATTACGGGCGATGTCGCGGAAGCTCGTGTACGGCTGGCGGAGGTAGCTGTGGTTGCTGTCGACGGCGGCTGTGATGATCACGACCACCACAATCGCGGCCAGCAAGGCCAGCTCATTGAAACGCAGTGGCAATCGGGACTGGGGCGACGTGGACGGAGGGCTCATGAACTGGTCAGCTTGTACTTGGCGAGCCACTCTCGGAACTCGGAAAGCTTCATGAACTCCACAGTCTTCGTATCGAACAGCTCGGGTTTGAGAGGCGTCTCGCCATCGGGCGCCACGACTCGCAGCCCCGTGGTGTAGATATCTCCATTTGGCTGGCCGGCACTTGGGAACATTTCCTTGATTGTCGCCTGGTCATCCGTGAGCATCGCCTTGAGCAGCCGCACCGTCTGCACCCCCATGTCGAACGGGTTTTGAACGACCATCGCATCGATGTTTCCTTTGGCCATTTCTTCGATGGCGACGGCCTGCGCGTCAAACGTCACCACCGTGTATTTGTCGCGCGAATTAGTCTCCGTGACCACCTGGGCGATGGCAGGCGCGTTGTAGGCCCAGATGCCGACGAGGGCCACCAGATCGGTGTGGTTGGCAATCGCATTACGCACGTTGTCCCGAGCCTTCGATTTGTCCATGCCGTCGGGCATGCGGTCTTTCTCCGTGAAAGCTTCGCCGACCGCCTCCTTGAAGCCGTTCATTCGATTGCGAGCGTTATCGTTGTCGGTGAAGCCGGCAAATTGCACGTAGCCACCCTCCGTCTTGCCTCGCGATTCGAGGATCGCTTTTCCGGCCGTTCCCAGCACGCGGCCGCCGACGATGTTGTCGGTCCCGATGTAGTAGGGCCGAGCATCCGGAAACTTCTCGCGGTTAACGTCCCCATCGACCGTGATGATCTTGATCCCCTTGGCCTGCAGGTTCTTCATCTCCTCGATGATGGCCGCATTGTCCGCCTGAATGACGGAGATGGCGACGGCCGCCACGTCCCCCTGGCTGGCAAACTGCCGCAGCTTGTCGATCTGCCCCTGCGGCTTGCCGTTATTGACTTCCATGCTGACCGTATAGCCGGCCTTCTCCAGTTCGTATTTTTTGGCTCCTTCCTCGAGCCCGCTGCGGCAGGCGTCCCAGAAGGGGTCGCTGCCGTTGGTCAGAAAAACGATTCGCGTGCGTTTTTCCGAACAGCCGGCCGCGATGGCAGTCAGCGCCAGCGCGACCATCAGTAGACGAAGGAAGTTTCGAGCGGGAGACATGACTTGCCTCAACAGGAAGGAAATCAGCGAACGGGCCAGCGAGGATCCGAAGGACGGCCCAGGTGCAAAGGATTACTTCGTCTCCGTCACCAGCGACGATTTCTTCGCGTCCGGCCCGCTACAGCCGCAGATTGTGGCGGCGGAGAAAAGGGCTACTGCCAGCACGATCAGCCACGTACGAACCATGAAACGGTCCTCCCGCAAGTGGTTACCAGGTCAAAACTTCGGATTTTAATTCTGGCATTGCCGGGCCGCAAGCGGCCCCGCAAAGTCGCCGTCAGCCTAAAGGTCGATCCTTGCCAGTAGAGCGGCGCTGGAAAGGGGCTCTCGCGACACCGACCCTGCTGATTGCGGTGGCGCCGGCCCGCCGATGATGGAGATAGCCTCCTGTCTACCCTGCGCACCGGTTGGGGTGTGCGGCATTTCTGCCCTTCGCGCCATGCGGCTCGCGTCCGACACCCTGCGATTGCGCGCCTCGGCACTCGCCGACAGTCCGTCGCGGCCGATCGCTCCGCGCCATTCGCAGCAGTCGGCCGCGCCGCCAGCACGCGTCCTGGACCGCTGGCAACTGCTGCGGCAACAATTCGCATCGGAGCACGCCGCGCTTTACGAGGCCCGGCCAATGACCCAGCCGTCCGATGCGCCGACGGACTACCTGGTCAAAGTCGCGCGTCAAGCGGACTCCGCCGGGATCGCCGTCGCGCTGCTGCGGCGCGAAAGGGCCGTTGCCGATAGCGTTTTTCATCCTCATCTGG
>DASRJP010000460.1:0-11778 GCA_035649415.1 Pirellulaceae bacterium
CCTCGGAGTCCGCAATGGCCGGAAAGACATACGTCAGCCGGTCGTCCTCCAGGTCCGCTCGCAGCGCGTCGATCATGTCGCCGCGGGCCATCACTCCTACCGGCAGCCGCGCCGTGCGGTAATCGCGCCGCAGCCACTGCACCAGTTCCTTGGTTTCCGGGGCAGCCAGCGTGTCGCTCAGCAGCAGGAACTCGTAATCGGCATTCTCGACGATCTTTTGCTGCACGGCCCGCCCTATGGGAGCGACCTCCGCCTCGTAACCATTTTCATTCATGTAGCCGACGAGCGTCTGTCCCGCCTCAGTCCGCGGATGGCCGACGAGCACGCGTCGGCCGCCGCCCGTGCCGGCAAAGTGGGCGAGCGTCTCGGCGACGCGGCTGGCGCCGGTGAACGGCTCGCTCGGTTTCATGCGGGCGATGGCCAGGGCCGCCGTCACACGCAGGCGGCGATCGGAATGCCGCATGGCCAGGGCCAGCGGGCTTTCCTGCGAGTCACTGGGGGAGGCCAGGACGCGGCTGTCGCCAAGGGTTCCCAGCGTTTCGGCGGCTGCAACCGCAGCTACAACGCGGCCGCGGCGCATCGCTTCGGCCAAAACCTCGCTAACCATCGCAGGCCCGGACGCGGCGGCCATGGCGGCGGCGGTTCCGTCCCCTTGCGGCAGCGGGCGATCGAGCCCGCCGAGCAGCTTGTCGGCTTCTAGTGCCGTGAGCAGTCGCATCCGCTGGGCATGGGCGTTTTGCGGCGCGATGCGACTCAGCTCGGCCGCGATCTGGCGTGCTTCCAGCAGGGCTGCGTCCCCGGGCGCAAGTTCCTTGGCGATCGGCGCCTTGGCGGCGGCATCCCATTGCCAGATTTTGACCGAGCCGTCGAGCTGGGGCTGGAGCACGTTCGCCTGATCGAGCCGCTGCTCGAGCAGCTTTTGCAAGTAACGCTGCGCATCCTCTTGGCGCGGAGCGCTGCCCACAGTCCGCACCAGCGCATCGGCGGCGGCAGCACGAACGGCCGGCGCTGCGGCGCCATCGACCGCCAACCGCGCAAGCCGCGGCGTAGCCTGTCGCGATCCCATCGCCCCCAGGGTGTCGATGACTCTGACGAGCAGCGCCTCGTCGCTGCTCTCCAGCGCCGCGACCAGTGGCCGTTCGCTATCGATCTTCATTTCCCCGAGGGCCACTTGAATCTGAGTGTGCACTGTCTCCTGGGCGGGATCGGCCAATGCCGATAGCAGTGCCAGCACGGCGTCGGTCCCCCCTTCGGCCAGATCGTGACGGGCCAGCGCCCGCTGAGCGGCGTCAGCATTTCCCAACTCGGCGATCAGACGGGCAATTCGCGCCGGGTCGCGGGCCTGGTTGCTCAGCGCGTCGAGAACGAACGTCGCCGTATCGGTCCCTTCGGGCTGAATCTCCTTCTCGCGCTGGAGACGGAAAAAGAATGCCGGGCCGAGTTTGGATCCCAGCGCGGCCAGCGCCGCCTCGTCCGGCCTGGCGGCCAGAAAACTCGCCAGGTACTTCTTGCATTCGTCCGGATAGCCGCTGTTGAGCGTGATCTCGGCCGCTTTGAGAAACTGCTCGGGCGTGGTCGGCTTGTTTTCGTCGAGGTACTCGAGAATCAGCGGCTTCTTTTCTTCGATGCCAGGGACGAGCCTCGATTTCGATTTGGTTTTGGCCTTGGCTCCCGCAGGAGCAGGCGCGGCTGCCGCGGGACCGGCGGCCGCAGGACCAGCGGGGGCCGGTGCAGCAGCGGGCGCTTTGCCCGCCTCGGCGAACGGGTCCTGAGCCAGGGCCAACGACCAGATAGCCGGGCCAAACAAGAGCGTCGCGGCGGCAAAGCAGCGGGCGTAGCGGAGAATCGCCTTCATGGAAGTCTCTTCAAAGATGTCAACTTCGGTGATGGTTTGTGGACCAGCCTTCTTCTCGGTGGGCAGTTTCAAGTTGCGATTGTGGTTGGTGGAACATCGTTTGCCTACGTGTTCAGACCCAATTCCTTTTTCCAGCGGTCGATTTGCCGGCGGACCTCGGCCGGGGCCGACGAGCCGTAGCTGCGAAATGCTTGCACCGCCCTTTCCACGCCCAGCACCTCAAAGACGCTCGCATCGAGCGCAGCGTCTGCCTGCTGGAACGTTTGCAGCGGCAAGTCGGCGAGAGTTACGCCCTGCTCGGTCGCGGTCCGAACCAGCGCTCCGACGAGGTGATGCGCCGTTCGCTGGGGAATGCCGCGGCCGATCAAATGCTCCATCAGGGCCGTGGCATCGAGGTGCCCGCGTTCGAGCCGGGCGGAGATCGCCTCCCGATTGAGTTCCGCTCCGGCGACCAAGGGCGCGGCCAGTTCGAGACATGACTCCACCGTATCGAACGAGTCGAACAGGGCCGGCTTGTCTTCCTGGAGATCGCGGTTGTAGGCCAGTGGCAATCCCTTGATGAGCACCAAGAGCGTCTGCAAGTTGCCGATCACCCGGCTGGCCTTGCCGCGAGTCAGCTCCAGCACGTCGGGATTGATCTTCTGCGGCATGATCGACGACCCGGTGCAGAATTCCTGCGGCAGTTTGAGGAAGCCAAATTCCGTCGTGCTCCACAGGATCCATTCTTCCGCCCAAGTGCTGAGGTGGGCGGCAATCAGCGCCAGGACAAACGCCGACTCGACGGCGAAGTCGCGGTCGCTCGACACGTCGAGGCTGTTGGCGGCGACGCCTTCGAAGCCGAGCCGCTGGGCGACGTCTTGCCGGTCGATCGGGAGCGTGCTGCCGGCCAGGGCAGCAACGCCAAGGCTGGAGACGTTGGTTCGACGGCGGCAATCAGCCACACGCTGCCGGTCACGGGCCAGCTTTTCGACGTAAGCCAGCCAATAGTGCGGGGCGAGGACCGGCTGGGCGCGCTGAAGGTGGGTATATCCCGGGAGGATCACGTCGAGGTCCCGATCGCAGCGGCCGACGAACGCCTTCTGCAAGTCGGTCAGCCGGACGTTGATCCGGTCGAGGGCGTCCCGCACCCACAGCCGCAAATCAGTAGCGACCTGGTCGTTGCGGCTGCGTCCCGTGTGGAGCTTGCGGCCAACGTCGCCGAGCCGGTCGATGAGTGCCTGCTCGATGTGCATGTGGATGTCTTCCAGCTCCGTGCGGAACGGCGGGAAGGCACCCGATTCGACCTCGGACTTGATTTCGGCGAGGGTCTGGCAGATCTGCCGGCATTCGCCCTCGGTCAGCAGGCCGACTTTGGCCAGCATTTGGGCGTGGGCGATTGACCCCTGAATGTCGTGGACGTAGAGGCGGTGATCGAAGCTGACGCTTTCGGTGAACTGCTCGACGCGGCGATCCGTTGCCTTGGAAAACACTCCGCTGCGCGATGGACTGGCCAAAGACGACCTTTGTGACCGCGGCAGGCCGGCGATGCCAGCCGCAGGGAGCGAGAGGACCCGAAAGCAAGCGACAACCCATTCATAGTAAATGGGTTAGAGCGGGCCGTCAATGAACGGCGATCAGTGAACGCACAGAAAGTAGGCAGAGGTATGCATCGATGCCAGTAGTACCGCCAGAAGTAGCTACCGGATAAATGTCTTCCATAAGATCGGGGTTGTTGACAATAGCGGCGCTAAGTTCATCACTAGTAGTTCTTGGCAAGAGCCGGTCGGAGGTAATAGCGCCCTTGAATGCCCAACGATTCGGCACAATCGGAACGAACGACTGCGAGTACGTCGATGCGCAAGTGCCGCTGATCTGGCTGGTCGATCCGGACTCTCGCACCGTCACCGTCGACGCGGGCAGCAGCGTAGGGACGGTCGAACACTGTGAATTGGCAATCCGCGCTCCGGATTGCGTCCTCTGCTCATGGATCGATTGCTCGCGTCCATCGGCGCCTCGATAATCGACCCGATGCCCGATGCAACCAACCCAGAGCGTGCAGCCAAGCCAAGACGCCGCTGGTTCCAATTCGGCCTGCGAACACTCCTGTTTACAGTCCTGGTAGCGAGCGTCGGCCTTGGCTGGCTGGCGCGCGAACTACAGGTTGCTCGCAGTCGCCGGGCCGCCGTTGTCGAACTGGATCGGATACAAGTTTATGTTTACCAATACGAGCCGACGACACTAGGCCGCTCTTTCCGCAAGTGGCCTGCCTTGGACCGATTTGTGCGAGCGAATCTCGGCGACGACTTGCTTTCGTCCCCTTCGGCCGTGAATGCCACTCACGTTCGCGGCGATCAGCTCTCGTACCTGATCGAGCGGCTGAAACTCTTTCCGCAACTGCGACTGGTCCACGTCGGCTTTCTCAGCGACGACGATCGAGCGAAATTGGAGCGGGAAGTTCCAGGAGTCGAGCTTCGCGCAACACCGTATTTCTGATCACCGCATTGGCAAGCTTCTCCCGCCGCTAGTGCCGCGTGAAGTAGAAGTAACTCACCACCGGCTCGATGGTCTCCCCCGGCTTGAGCGTGGCGGTCCACGTCACCGTCGAGCTATTGTTGACCGCGGGATTTCCACGGTAGTTCTGCCAGTCTTCCGCGCGAAATGCGCCGAGCACGATCTTACCGTCTTCGGTCGCGTCGGTCACTTTGCCGCCGACGCGCACGGTCATCTCGACGTCGATCGGAAGTTTCTTGTTATTGCACAGGTGCACCTTGGCTTCTTTAACGATCTTGGCGTACTGGTATCCGTCCCAGGAGAGGGCGTTCAAGTCGCGCCGCGTTTCATGCTCGTCAAAGCTCCCGCGAGCATCGACGGCAATCGTCACCGGCACGCGACACTCATCCTTGGGAGGAGTATAAGTGAGCAGCTCCTGGGCCAGCGGCTGGTCTCCCTGGGTGATCATGGCGGCCCCCGTCGTCCAGGGCAGGTTCGTGTTGTTGGTGATGACCACCTGGTGCCAGACTTCGTTCTTACTGAGCGTAAGTGGAGATACGACGCCGGCGCCGCTGGGGGCGGCTTCGATGTCGGCCCGCGCCACGTGGACGTCCCAGGTGTAAATGTCCTTGTAGGGGGCTTCGGTCGTAAAGATCGACACGGCTGCCCGCTCTCCCTTGGCCAGCGTCATCTTGGGAAGCTGATAGACGAACAGGTCCTGCGCGCCGGTGGCGGTCAGCTCGCCCGGCAGGTTGACGATGCCTCCTTCCGCCGCGTCGTTGGCGGCGGCTGAGGTGCGTCTGAATTCGCTTGACCGCTGGCTGTACATGGCGTTGGAAAAGCTGTTGTTGGCCATCGCTTGTCCCATGATGGCGGGTGCGGCTTCAGCCAGGGCGTTGCGGAGGGTCGCTTCGAGGACCAGCGGGCTCGGCGTTCCCTTGAAGCGGAAATTCGGCACGCCGACGACGATGTCGATCGGCACGTCCTTGAGGTCTTCCGCCTCGTTGAGCAGTTCGGCTTGCAGCGAGATCTGGGCCATCTTTTTGCCGTTGTCGGCCAGGTTGATGCGGTAGGTTGGAATCCAGCGAATGCCGGGGCGGAAGTACATCAGCGAAACCGACTGCTGTTTTTCTGCGGCGGGAAACTTGAGGCTCAGTCGCTTGGTGTTTTTCTTGACCTTGAGAGTCTTGCTCAGCGTCGTCTTCATCTCCTTGATTTGCAGCGAGCGGATTTGATTGATCGGCAGCAGCACGTCCGCATCGGCCGTGCGGAGGATGAAGTTGCTGGCCGCGTACGTGCTGACGAAACGCGTTTCAGCCGGCACGCGCCCCTCGGCGGCAGCGGCCCGCGTCTCGCTCACCCAGGCGGCGATTCCCGGATCGGTGTTTGGCAGTCGGACCCGCGCGCCTGGCCGGCTGGCCGCCATCATCTGCTCCCATTGATCGGGGACCAGCGGCGCGAAATTCTCGTCGACGAGCACGGCGTGGATGATGCCGCTGTGAATTGTCTTGTCGTGCAGCTCGACCTTGGCTTCCTTGCCTTGATTGGCCACGAGAACGTCGACGTGCTCCTTGCAGGGGAACTCGCGACTCTCGGTGCTCTCGTCCACTTTCCAGCCCGCATTGATGCTCACCAGCCGCCCTTCGTCGGGGACGACCCAGAACGAGCCGAGGACTGCCGCGTCGGGCACTTCATCGGTGAAGGCCACGCCATCGGCATCGGTCGTCGCGACGCCGCGCTTGATGACCAGGCAGTAGCCGTCCTTGAAGATGATGACCCGCTCGGTCTTGAGCTCCAGTTCGTTAGGATCGCGGTCGGCGGCCATAGACGGCGAGCTGCACGAAGCGAACAGCACAAGCAGGGCGGCAAAAAAGAGTGGCGAGCGCATGACAGGCTCCAGGACTTCGAGTGTGGGTGACTTCGTCGCAATCTTACTAGGAACCGCGGGCGGGCGGCGTAACTGGCATGTAACAGCTCTTTACGCGAGCGAGCCGCTTTGTTTTTCGCAAATCTCTGTGCCTTCGTGCCTCCGTGACTCCGTGTTAAACTCCAAGAACTGTGCATCTCGCAAACTCCTGATGTTCGATCCAACTATGAAATCTCGCACACTCATCTACTCGCTGATGTTATTGGCAGGAGCTACCAATCTTGTTCTCGCCGACAACTGGCCCCAGTGGCGTGGGCCGGAGGGGACTGGCGTCAGCCAGGAAGAGGACCTGCCAATCGTCTGGCACGAAAACCGCGGCATTGTCTGGAAGACGCCGCTGCCAGCGTGGGGGACCAGCACACCGGCAGTCTGGGGCGATGCGATCTTCGTCACCAGCCACACTGACAAGAACGAACTGCTGCTGCTGAGGCTGAACAAGAAGTCGGGGGAGATCGTCTGGATGAAGAGCGTCGGCAGCGGCGAGGCCCCGCGCAAAGACGATAGCGCAAAAGGTCCCAGCCGCGACAAGCAGAAGTTCCACCAGCTCCACAACCTGGCCAGCCCGTCCCCCGTCACCGACGGCAAGACGGTCGTTGCCCACTTCGGCAACGGCGACCTGGCGGCATACAACTTCGAGGGCAAGCAGCTATGGAAGCGGAACCTTCAGGAGGATTACGGCGGCTACACGATCTGGTGGGGGCATGCCAACAGTCCGGTCCTGTACAAGGACCTGGTGATCAGCGTCTGCATGCAGGATTCGCTGGCCGACCTGCGCGACAAGCCGGTCGAGAGCTACGTCGTAGCGCACGAGCTGCGCAGCGGCCGGGAGCGCTGGAAGCTGGCGCGCACTACCACAGCCAAAGCCGAGGAGTGCGATGCCTACACGACGCCTCTGCTCGTAGGCCGCGATTCCGTCGCGGCTGGTGCGCCGCGGAGCGGCGACCTACAAACGAGTGCGCCACGGAGCGGCGACGTACAGCTCGTGATCATGGGTGGCAACCAGCTTGACGCCTACGATCCGGCGACTGGAAAGCAGCTCTGGGTGCTGGAGGGGCTCGTTGGCGGCCGCACCGTCACCGGCCCAACGACCGCCCACGGCCTGATTTATGCCACGCGCGGCATGAAAGGGGCGATGATTGCCGTCGATGCCAAGGCGGGGGGGAAACTGACCAATCGCAGTGTCGTCTGGCAGCAGCAGGAGGGAACGCCCGACACGTGCTCACCGGTCGTGTGGGGGGAGCTGATCTTCTTCATCAGCGACAACGGCATTGCCCGCTGCCATGACGCACACACCGGGCAACTCCGCTGGACGCAGCGGCTGAAGGGGAGCTACAAGGCCTCGCCGATTGCCGCCGAGGCGCGGGTCTATTTCGTCAACACCGAGGGGCTGTGCACGGTGATTTCGGCGGCCCCGCGATTCGACAAGCTGCTGGAAAACAAGCTGAACGATGAATTTATCGCCTCGCCAACGGTGAGTGACGGCAAGATTTTCCTGCGGGGGAAGAATTCCCTGTATTGCATCGGGCGGTGATTAGGAAAGCACCAATGACCAAGTCCCAATGACCAATGAAACCTGCCGCATTGGTCATTGGGACTTGGTCATTGGTCATTTGGAACACCCCAGCCTTGGGGATTATTCATGGACTTCTCGCATATCCTCCTCTTCGGCGGCCTGACGCTATTTGTCGGCGGTGTAATGTGCATCGGCGCCGCGGCACTCAACGTGGAGGCCTTTTTCGAGCATCCAGCGGCCGCCCAATTCGTTCGATCCATGGGACGAAACGGGGCCCGCATCTTCTACGTGGTGTTCGGCGCCGTGGTTGCCCTCGTCGGCGGCCTGATGGCGGCACGTGGGCTACAGATTGTCCTCGGTTAGTGGATTCACGGTCTGCGCGCGGTTATTATGCCGCCGTTGGTTTGTGGAGCCCGCTGAAACTCCGCTGGAGATCCCGCAATGAACCGCCTGGCCGTACTTATCGTCACTGCCGCCGTTTTGTTTCCTTACGCCGCCCGCGCGGAAGTCACGCTCAAGAAAACGGATGCCGGCGTCGAGGTGGCGATCGACGGCAAGCCGTTCACGACGTACCTGTTCAAGTCCGGGGTCAAACCGATCCTCTGGCCAGTGCTCGGCCCAACGGGTAAGGAGATGACGCGAGCCTGGCCGATGCGCGAGGGGAACCCGGATGAAAAGACCGACCATCCTCATCAGCGGTCATTCTGGTTCACGCACGGAAACATCAACGGCGTGGACTTCTGGGGCGAGACCGCAAAAGTGCAAGGGAAGACGGAGCACAAGGAGCTGGTGAAAGCCGAAGGGGGCAAAGTCGGCACGATCGTGACGACAAACGACTGGGTCGGCTCCGATGGACAGACGCTGCTGAACGATCGGCGGACGCTGCGCTTCGGTGGCGGTGCGGACAGCCGCTGGATCGATTTCGACATCGTTCTCACGGCCGCCGCGCCGGAAGTGAAGTTCGGCGACACCAAGGAGGGCTCGTTCGGACTGCGGATTGCCGAAACGATGCGGACGGACCGCAAACTGGGCGGAAAAATCATCACGAGTGAGGGACTGACCGACGCCGACGCCTGGGGAAAGCCCGCCGCCTGGGTCGATTATCACGGTCCGGTGGAAGGCGAGACGCTCGGCATTGCAATCCTCAATCACCCTTTGAGCTTCCGCTTTCCCACGCACTGGCACGTGCGGACGTACGGCCTGTTTGCCGCCAATCCGTGGGGTCAGGGCGACTTTACGGGTGGCAAAGAACATGGCGATCATGTGCTGAAGAAAGGGGAGTCGCTCACCCTGCGCTACCGCGTGATCTTCCATCAGGGTGACGAAAAGCAGGGGAAGATCGGCGAGGCGTTCAAGGAGTACGCGGCGGGCAAATAGCGATGCCGCTGCGCGACTCGTCGCGCGCGGCAGTAGATTCTTAAGCGCGCGGCGAGAAACTTCCGAGCAAATTACGCACGTCGAAAAACCGTGCGCCTGATTTTCGCGCTGACTTGCGCGTGCGCTTGCAATGGACCATCCGGAAAACTCGACAGCGCGCGAGAGCAGGTTCTTTATTTTGCCCAGTCTTCGCTCTCAAATCGTTTGACGCCGCTAGCCGATAGTTAACTCTGCTGACACTTCCCCCAGGCTGCCAACTCTACCTGCCCCGCAGCCTTGTTCTCACCCTCCCCATCCTTCCAAGGAGATTCCGCGAGCCATGTCGGCTGACACCCTTGAAATACGGGCTCTCGACGACTTGCGAAACTTTGTCCACTCCACCCTTTGTGAACAAAATCAACTGGAAAAAGGCGCTTTTGACATCACCGAACGGATCTTGGTACGTGGCCAGCGTCCCTGTGGCATTTTCTTCTGCCTGCATGGACCGCGGAGTGTGAAGTTGACCGCCATCTGGGAGACCGAGCGGAACACGATCCTGTTCTACGGCTCTTCCGGTGAGCGAACGCAAAAGACCCAGTTACTCCCCGCTCCGCGACTGACCAGCGCCCTAGCCTCCTGAACCTAAGTCGATATCCCACAGCTATTTACTGATCCCTGCCGCTGCTGAGTTTCGATCAACCTGAACCAACCGTCCGGAGATCTGCCCCATGCTGGTTCTCTCTCGCAAAGCCACCGAGCGCATCCGGCTCGGAGACAATATTGTGGTAACCGTTGTCCGCGTATCGGGCGACCGCGTCCGGCTTGGCATCGAAGCGCCGCCAGACGTTCTCGTCTTACGCGACGAACTCCAGCCACGGCCCAAGCCGGAGGAGGGAGACCCGCCGATGCGGGCATCCGCCTAGGATCGCGGCATTGCCGCACTACGCTTTTTGCAAAACAAGGGCCCAGCTTCGGCTGGGCTTTTTTCGTAGACTGTCGCCACCGCTGACCTCCCGCGCAGGCAGTCGAAAACCATACTTTAGGGGGGTCTGCCATCGCGGGTTCGACTGCCCAGTTTACCGGCCAGCAGTTTGACATTTCCTCGGGCTTCGCTTAACCTGCCGGGTACGTCCGCAGCCTGTAGTTATCCCTCCCTGGCGGACAACCCACCTCACAAACCCCACCCCCCGGCCGTACCGGAACAACATCCGTTGGCCATAACCAGATGGCTTGATTGGCCAATTGCCGCGCGCCCGGCACAGGGTTCGCACATCACGATTCACCCTCACGGAGAGTAAGCATGTCCTGCGCTGGAAATCGAATGAGTCGCCGCTGCCTGCTGACGGTTGGCGCTGTTGGCGGTCTTGGGCTCACCTTGGCCGATTTCTTCCAAAGGAAGGCCCAGGCCGATCAGAAGCACTATGACTTCATCGAGGCCAAAGCCCAGAGCGTCATTCACATCTTTCTCCCCGGCGGGATGGCGCACCAGGAATCGTTCGATCCCAAGCCCTATTCGCCGCTGGAATACCGGGGCGAAATGGGCTCGATCAAGACCAACACGGGGGAGGTGATCAGCGAAACGCTGCCCAAGTTGGCCACGGTCTGCGACAAACTGGCCATCATCCGCTCGATGACGCACGGCGAAGCAGCCCACGAGCGCGGTACACACAACATGTTTACGGGCTATCGCCCCAGCCCGGCACTGATCTTCCCGAGCATGGGGAGCGTGGTCAGCCACGAGTACGGCCCGCGGAATAACCTGCCGCCGTACGTCTGCATCCCAACGGTTCCCAACGAATTTGCCGCCAACGGCTATCTGAGCTCCTCGTTTGCCCCGTTCAGCCTCGGTTCCGACCCGGCCAACGGCGGCTTCAAGGTGCTGGACTTGAACCTGCCTGGCGACGTGAACGACGCCCGCTTCACCCGCCGCCGTACGGCGCTGGAGGCGGTGAACGACTACTTCACCAAGAAGGACAAGTCGGACAACGTCGGCGCGATGAACACCTTCTACGAGCGGGCCTACAGCCTGATCAGCTCTCCGCAAGCTCGCGAAGCGTTCAACATCGATGCCGAGCCAGCCAACGTCCGCGACCAGTACGGCCGAAATGTGGCCGGGCAGCGGCTGCTCATGGCCCGCCGTCTGGTGGCTGCCGGCGTGCGGTTTGTCACGCTGACCTACGGCGGCTGGGACATGCATAACAGCATCACCCAGGGGATGCGCGGCCAAATGCCGGCGCTCGATCAGGCGCTGCACACGCTGATTACCGACCTGGAAACCCAGGGCCTGCTCAAGAGTACGATGATCATGGTCTCCAGCGAGTTCGGCCGCACGCCGAAAATCAACGCCACGGCCGGCCGCGACCACTGGCCCAAGGTCTTCAGCGTGGTGCTGGCGGGCGGCGGGATCAAGAAGGGCTTCGTCTACGGCTCTTCGGATGCCACCGCCACCGAGCCGGAGAACGATCCCCTCACGATCGAGGACCTCGCCGCGACGGTCTACCACCAGCTCGGCATCGTCGCCGACAAGGAGCTGATGGCGCCGGGAGACCGGCCCATCGAGATCGTGGCCGAAGGCGAGGTGGTGTCCGACCTGCTCGGCTGATCGGGAGTTGGATCCGGAGCAATTGAGAGCACTATCGCGATAACTGGCGCACTATC
>DASRJP010000461.1:0-5517 GCA_035649415.1 Pirellulaceae bacterium
CGCCAGCGGCACGACGGCCGGCGGAGTCGAGTTGAACGAAGGACCGGGACTCCCAGAGGGGGTGATCTTCGTCGGCGGCAATGCCCAGTCCGATTCCCGCGCCTTGACGGTCGAGGAGGCGCTGGGCGGAAGTGCCGGGGGAGGAGGGCAGTGGGGCGCTCCGATCCTGTTTTACCCGGATGGCACCGCATCCGAGGCGTATGTCATCGTCGCCAACGATTCCCAGGAAGCTGTCCGTGTCGATCTCCGCGGCCTGACCGGCCTGGCCACGGTCAGCGATGTTTCGCTGCTGGACCAGATGCTCGAGTGAATCATGCGCTTGCCGACTTCCATCTCGACCGCCATTTTCAGCCGCCGGGCGCAGCGGCTTTGCGCGCGGCCCGGTTTGTCGCTGTTGGAAGTAATCCTGGCGATCGCCATCTTCGGCGCCGCGCTGGCGATCATTGGAGAGCTGGTGCGAATCGGCAATATCAACGCGGCGGCGGCACGCGACCTGACCGATGGGCAGCGGATATGCAGCAATGTGATGAACGAGATTGCCGCCGGCGTTGTTCCGCCGACGTCGATTTCCGGCGCGGCCTGCCCGGAGGACGAGACGTGGACTTACTCCGTGGCGGCCGATCAAACCGACGTGACGGGACTGCTCGCCGTGACCGTGACGGTCCAGCAAGACCCGCAATTCGTCAGCCGGCCACAGTCGTTCACGCTGGTGCGGTGGGTCGTCGATCCGGCCGCCCTGCCGACCGAGGAAACGACCGACGATTCGGGAAACCCAATGTCAGGAGGGCCAAGTGCGCCGTAATCACACTGTCACGTTCGCAAGGCCGAACCGCCCGCGGGGCATGACGCTGCTGGAGCTGATCCTGGCATTGGCCCTGGCGGGACTGCTCCTGATGGCGGTGTCGATGGCGCTGCACATTCACTGGAAGGCGTTCGACGTTCGCCGCGCGCGAGTCGAAGAGGCCCAACTGGCGCGGGCCCTGCTGCGCCATATCGGCGACGACATTCGGAGCACGCTCAGGTTTGAGCAGCCTGATCTTTCCGGCCTCAACTTGACCTCGGTCGCCTCCGGAGCACTGGCAGGCGCACTCGGCGGTGGCGCTACGACCGGGGACGGCAGCGGTACCGGGGACGGCAGCGGCAATGGTGGCGGCAATTCGGACGGAACAGGCGGCGGAGGCACAGGCGGAAACGGAACTGATTCAACCAACAATCCGTCGTCCCAGGGTTCGCCTGATTCCTCCGGCGGGCCGTCGGGAGGAAATAGCTCTGGCGGTGGCAATACGAGCGGTGCCTCAACAACCGGCGGCAGTGGCACGAACAATTCGAGCGGCTCCGGCGGCAATTCGTCGAGCGGCGATACGTCGGGCGGAGATTCACAAGGCACGGGCGGGGAAGTAAGCGGCGATGCCAGTGCCGCTAATGGTCCGAGCGTGGTGGTCGGCCTGTACGGCACGGCGACGCAGCTTCAGTTCGACATTAGCCGCCTGCCGCGCGTGGACCAGTACCAGGCGGCCGGTTCCGCCGATGGAATGTCGGTCGATATTCCCAGCGACATTAAGACCGTCGTTTACTTTCTTCGCTCGGACGATTCGCTGGTGGCTGACGGCGGACTAACCGGCGGCAGCGTCGAGCCGAGTTCCACCGGCACGGGCGCCGGCCTGATGCGGGCCGAAAGCGACCGGGCCGTCAGCGCCTGGGGCGAAATGAACGGTTCACCGCAGTCGCTCTACGGCGGCGCGAAGCTCCTGGCGCAGGAAGTGACATCCCTGCAATTTCAGTATTTTGACGGCGCCGAGTGGGTGACGGAATGGAATTCGGACGATCAGGGGGGACTGCCTCTGGCCATCGAGGTGCAGCTCACGATCGCCAGCTCCAGCTCGCAGGCCGCCACGGGCTCGGCCGCTGGCGGGTTTTTGGCCAGTCCGCTTTCGACCGGCGAGACGACGGGCAAGATCTATCGCATGGTGGTGCAGTTGCCGGTGGGGGGCACTACCCCCGCGGCAGAGACCACCGAGACCAGCGAGTCGATGGAGACCGGCGATGCCAGCGGAAACAGCGGCTCGAACAACTCGTCGGGATCAAACAACACAGGCAATTCGGGCAACTCGAACAGCACAAACAATACAAACAACTCGACCAACAACGGCGGCAGTCCCGGCAGTAACACGAATAACCCCGGCGGCACAGGAGGCGGCACCAGCTCGAAAGGCAGCAACGGGAAAACAGGCTCGCCAAGTACGAAGGGGAAAACAAAGTGATGACCCGTCGCCGCGGCCTGGTCCTGATCATGGTGCTGATCGTGATCGTGTTCCTCTCGCTGGGGGCTTACACGTTCACCGATCTGATGCTCACGCATCATGAATCGGCCCAATTGGCGGGGCGTCAGCTTCAGACGCGGTGCCTGGTGGATTCCGGCGTGGACTACGTCAAGCTCTTTCTGGCCAAGACCGAAGAGGAGCGAATCGATGCCGGCGGGGTGTTCGACAATGCCAGCGCCTTTCGCTGCCGCACCGTGATCGTGGACGACGACCCCAATCGCCGCGGCAGCTTTGCCGTCATTTCCCCCAATCTCGACAGCGAAGGGAATCTATCGGGCACGCGGCACGGACTGGAGGACGAATCGACGCGCCTCAACCTGAACGTGCTGCCGACGATCGAACAGACCATTCCCGGTGCGGGCGTGACGCTGCTGATGGGTCTGCCTGGCATGACCGAGGACGTGGCCGACGCGATCCTCGACTGGCTCGACAGCGACGAAGAGGAGCGAGAACTAGGAGCGGAGACGGCCTACTACACCGGTCTGAGCCCTGCCTATGGCGCCAAGAACGGCCCGCTGGAGACGGTCGAGGAGTTGCTGCTGGTGCGCGGCGTGACGCCTGAGCTGCTCTTCGGCGGCGACGTCAATCGCAACGGCACGATCGACGAACACGAGTCGGGCGGCGACAGCACGGCGTCGCTGGGCTGGTCTGCTTACCTGACGCTCTACAGCATGGAGAACAACCTGCGCCCCGACGGGCAGCCGCGGATCAACCTCAACGAGAGCGACCTGGAGGCACTCAGCGAACAACTGGCCGAAGTGTTTCCCGCGGACTGGGTCACGTTCATCCTCGCCTACCGCCTGTTTGGCCCTTCAACGAGCATGGAGGACGGGGAGCAGGGGCTGACGGGAGCGTTCGACCTGACGCAGCAGCCGCGGGGCACGTTCACCACCGTCCTTGACCTCGTGGGAGCGAAGGTCCAGGCTCGCTTCGACGGAGAAGACGAACAGGTACTCATCGCCTCGCCAATCGGGGCGGACCTGGGCTCGATGGCACTGGGCTTTCCCCTGCTGATGGACAACGTCACGGTGAACCCTGCCAAGACCATCCCCGGCCGCATCAACATCAATCAGGCATCGGCGGCCGTCCTCTCTGGCATTCCGGGCATGGACGAGGAGATCGTCAGCTCCATCATCAGCTCGCGGGAATACGACAGCGGGGCCGACCGCCCCAACCATTTGCACGAAACCTGGATCCTCGTGGAAGGGATTGTGACGCTGGATCAAATGAAACAGCTCATGCCGTTTGTCTCCGGCGGCGGGGACGTTTTTCGGGCGCAGGTGGTGGGATATTTCCAGGGGGGGCAGGCCTCCAGCCGCGCCGAAGCTGTTTTTGACGCTACAACCACGTCGCCACGCCTATTATTCTGGAGAGATATCAGCCATCTGGGGCGAGGCTACGCCGTAGAGACGCTGGGAGTGGATTTTTCGGAGGCGAGCCAGTGAGGCATAGCTTGCTCGATCGACGTAAACAAAGGTGAGTCCGGTTATGGCTCGTTTGCTGGCTATTGAATGGGATGCTTCCGAAGCCCGCGTGGCCGTCGGCCGCGCGCGGGGGTCCGGCGTTGTCGTCGAGCAGGCGTTTACCGTCCCGCTCCCCAAGCGCGGCGCGGCCGATGCACCCGCCGGAGAAAACGAAATCGGCGCCGCTATTGCCGCGGCGCTGGCGCAGCACGGCCTGTCGCGCAGCGAGGCGCTGGTGGCCGTCGGCCGCGCCAATATCGAGCTGCGGTTTCTCACCACGCCCCCCACTCCTCCCGACGAACTTCCCGACCTGGTTCGCTTCCAGGCGATGCGGCAGTTCACCACGCTGGGGGATGACTGGCCGCTCGACTTCGTGCCGCTGGAAGAAAACCGCGACGGCGGCATCAACGTGCTGGCGGCAGCTATTTCGCCGGAGCTCGTGAAACAGATTCGGGAGACCTGCACTGCCGCAGGCATCACCTGTTCGCAGCTTGTGCTGCGGCCATTCGCGACGTCATCGCTGCTGATCGGCGACCAGGCGGACAACCGCTGCCGCATGCTGGTCGATCTGCTCAGCGATGAAGCGGACCTGACAGTGATGGCCGGGGGAAAGGTGATTTTTCCCCGTACGATCCGCCTGCCGGAAGGGGGCGTCGGCGAAGCTCAAGGGCGAGCGTTACTGGGCGAAATTCGCCGGACGGTGATCGCGGCCCAAAATCAGCTCGGCGGACGCAAGGTCGAGCAAGTCGTGATCTTTGGCGACCCCAGGCACCACGCCTCGCTGAAGAAGCTCCTCGAGGAGGAATTGACGCTGGAAGCTGGCGTCGAACTCGAGGACCCGTTCACCAGAGTCGAGCTGGAAGGTCAGGCGAGCCGTCACCGCCCCGACTATCCAGGAACCTTCGCGCCGCTGCTGGGGATGCTTGCCGAGGCTGCCGCCGGCCGCCCGCAGCAGGTCGATTTTTTGCACCCGCGCAGGCGACCCAAGCCGCCTAATCGACGACGGACCTATGCGCTGGCTGCAGGCGCCCTGGGCGGCGTGTTCATGTTGATCCTGTCACTGATTTGGGTGCAGTTTGCCGGACTCAACGGGCAGATCAGCGCCTTGCAAAGCGAAATCGCCAAGCAGGAAAAGATTGTGAAGGGGGGGAAGCTGACCCGCGAGCGGGCGCAAAAGGTCGACAATTTCGGTCGCGGCGACATCGTCTGGCTCGACGAGCTGCGGCTGCTCTCGCAAAGCGCTCCTCCGGCGGAGGTGACCCAGGTCGAATTGCTCACCACTGTCGCCAACAAGACGGGGGGCGGCCAGCTCAGCATCACGGCCGTCGCCAAAGGGGCCGAAGACATCGAAAAATGGGAGCAGTCGCTGCGCGAGAAGGAACGCATCGTGCAGCGGAGCAACGTGGTCAACGATCCCAAGCTCACCGGACTCACCTTGCGGTTCAACGAGCAAGTCGTTCTGGTGCCCGCGGACGGCGGCACCAAAGACGCGTCACAGAAGGTCCGTGCCGCCGAAGCCAAGGGGGCCCGCCCAGCGGCCAAGCCGCCGTCGCCCGCCCCGACCTCCCGCGCAACGACCAAGAAGGGAGGCAAGCCATGAACTCGCGGGAACGCATCCTGGCGATTGTCGTCGGCGCCCTGGCGGTGGTCGTGGGCGGTTACTTCTTTTATTCCTGGATGGCCAGCGCGCTCCAGCTGCGCCGCAGCCAGATCGTCAATTTGCAGAAGAAGCT
>DASRJP010000462.1:0-15750 GCA_035649415.1 Pirellulaceae bacterium
CGCGGAAAGAAAATTGGAGGCGGTTGGCGTTTTGGCGAACGCTTCAAACTCGCGTAACATGCGGCGGCTCAGCCGAGATTGACGACGCGATGGGTGTCACGATCGATCGCGACGGCGACAAGTCATCCCCCCGATCACGTTCTTCTATCCCACAGCGTAATCGAGCCAGCGCAAGGTTGGCAATGAGTTTTCCGCCCCGTCGCGAAAATTATTTTTCTCGGCGACGCGGCAACTCCACCGCGCGACGAGTCACATCATGGGCTGCGAATGCCGAGCGTCACAGTCGCGCTGACCGCCGCGCCGCCGCGAGTGAGCTCGAGGGGCACCGGCTGGCCGGCATCCATTTCGCGCAGCGCCTGATAGAGATCGCCGTCGCCGACGACAGGCTTGCCGCCAATTCGTACGATCAAGTCGCCCGGCTGCACGCCGGCCTTCGCAGCCGGTCCATTTTCAGTGAGTTTCGTCACCTCCAGTCCGGTCAGCGTGGCTTTGCCTTCCAGCCCCAGGACAGGCTCGCTGCCGCTGAGCCAGGCGCCCCAGATCTCGCCGCGCCGCATCCGCTCCAGGTGCGGTGCCAGTTCGCCGGCATTCAGCCGAGAGAACAGAAAGCCGCCAAACTGGCTGCGGCGAACGTGCAGTCCCACCGCTTCCGCCTGGGGGCTAAAGAGCACTCCGCCGGTGGTAAACGCTTCGCCATCGGCATCGGTCCAAAGCATCGTGCGAAAGAATCGTCTCAGAGACGCGACTTGGACCTCCGGCCCGGTCTCTAAAGCGGTTTGCCCGGGAAATACCAGGGCCACGTACGATGCCGCGGCGTCCAATTCGGCCCGTCCAGTGATGGGACTGGCCGGCCAGGGCCCAGCAGCACTGATTTTGACGAGCCCCAAATCCAATTCCCGGCTGATCCCCAGCGAGCGGGCCGCGGCCGTTTTCCCGTCCGCCAGTCGGACGGTGACGTCCTGGTTAGCCGAGCACAAAAAGTGCCCCGCCGTCAGGATTTCGCCTTCCTTGCTGATCAGCAGGCCTCCAGCGATGCTCCCATCCGCAAGCCGCAGCGTGACCAGCGCCGGCCGTGCTCGCTCCACGAGCTGCTGAGCAAGTTGCTCGCGGGCCTTCGCGTTCGTCTGCTCGGGGGAGGGAGCTAAGGGGATGAGATTGAAATCGTCCTGGCCGCGCGCCAGGTAGATATGGTCGAACCAGGCAGCCTCGCCATCCGGCGAATGCAGCGAGAGCGACGTTATGGTGGAATTGCCAAAGTCGGGATAGAGATCGCGCGTCATTACGATCCATTGCTCGGGAAGCTCGTCGTTCCACACGCGGAAGGACTTGCCCCCGACCGGTTCTCCTTTGCCGCCGTCGTAACGCACGATTTCAGTCCGCGGAGGCTCCGTGCCAAACTCGATCGCGATTCGTCCCTTTCCCTTTTTTCGCACGGCGAATCGCAATATGCGGTACTCGCCCCACTTCGGACGTTCGCGGATGGCAACTGGCTGGCCAAGCAAAAGTTCGACCTTTCCCGGCGACTCCACGCGGATAGAACGCAGACCGTAATGCCGCTGGTCGTCAACGACCGCTCCAGCGACGTTGGTGGCTGTCGCCTCATCTTCAAACACACGAAAGAGGGTCGGCAACTGCGTTGCGAGCTGAAACATGCGCCACTGAACTGCTCCTGGCTTTTCGACGGGAGACTGCCGCACTGCGACTTCCAGCGTTTTCGCAGCGCGTCCAACGTAGGGGGCCAGGGAAATTGCCAGCGGCCGGACCTCTTGAGGATCAGGATGGGCGGGCGGCGGTTCATATTCGGCGACGGGCTCGTTTCCAATGTAGATTTCAAGCTTCGGCGGCTTGGGACTGTCGAGACGTCTGACTGCCGAGATCAAGAGCCATTGATCCTGCGGCTGGAGCGTGAATGACTTGGTGATGACCATGCCGCGCGTCGCATGACCCACCTGCGTGTCAAAGCGGCCCGGCGCCGGGAGCTGCTCATTGCGGACAAAGGCAACTTGCACGCCCGGTTCGGCGGGGCCTGGATCCAGTCGCACGGTCCCGTTGCGCCAGGCGGAGAATCGCTCCGCCAGCCTCCGATCCATCTCGCGCTGGACGTAGGCCGGATCGAGTTCTAGCAGCGGGTCGAGCCAATTGGCCGCATCGCGGATATCCAGCGGATCAGCGCCGGCCGGACGCCCTTCGTGCGCCGGATCGATTTGCAGCACCAAATGAATGGGTGCTGATTGGGAGCCAGGCAGAGCGATCGTCCCGCAGTCGGCTACCGCTTGCGAGCCGACGAGAAACGGGCTTTCCCACAACGGCGGTGAGCCAGTCGCCTGAGACAATACTCGCGCCCGCACGCATCCTCCCGCGCCGCTGGCGCGGTCAATGGCCACGCTGCTGCGCAGCGACTTGACTCCGACCGGCAGCTCGAAGGCCAGCTCGCTGCGGGCTTGCACGCCGAACCCCCAGCCGAAGTCGAGCTGAGCGGTTTGCAGCGGGCCGCCATGGACATTGCGATTTACCTGCGGCGGACGTCCGCTCCCGGCCAGAAGCGACTGCGCCAGCACGCGCGACGGCTGCACGCGAGTAAGCGGAACCTCGCTGGCGGAGAAAAACCGCCGCATGGCAATTTCGCGGCAGCGAATCCAAAGGATGTCGAGGCTCCAGCCGGGCTGAATGCCATGAGTCCAGCGGTCGCTCTCCTGTGGGTTGCCGTCAAATCGCTGGGCGAAGCGCTCGAGAGAGGTCGTCGCCACCAAACCGGAAGTCGTTTCCACTTGCATCAGACGCGAGGTTGCCGACGTACAACTGGCTGTTAGCTCGTCGAAGTAGGCTGGCCAGAAGTCAGCCTTGGCAAAATGCACCTCGGCCAGATCGGTCCACGGAATTCTCTGGTTCCCCTCCTCCAGCAGGACGCTCACGAAGCCTGAGCCCAATCGCAACGCCCGGTAAGTGAGGGCGCGTCCGTCGCGAAAGAAGAGCGTGCCTGGCTGATACGCTTTTTGCGACAGCCGCTGCCAGACGATGCGCCGCAGCGCGGAAGTGACCACGCGGATCGTCGTTTGTTCCGGCTTGGCTGGTGGCGAAAGTTCGACGGCCGGCTCCACCAGCACGTGCGGCGGCAATGGATCGAATGGCGCTTCCTGGCCGGTGCGCGCCTCGACGACCGTTCCGGGAAGGACGTCGCCCGTGTTAGTCTCGACAAACGCTGCGGGAGCGGCTGCCAGCGGCACCGACCGGTCGCGCAGCCACTTGAGCGGATTGCCGGGATCGAGCAGGGCCTGGTTGTCCAGCCGGGGCTTGGCGTCGGGAGTATGCCAATCGGCAAGTTTTTCCCCCGCGATCCGCTGTCCACCCGCCAGCATTCCGGAATAACGCGGCGGCTTTTGTGCGCTTGCGGAAGAGGCCAGAACGCTGCACAAGCACAAAACAGCGACCAGCCAAAAGGCAGGTGAAGTGGTTTGCCCTTGTGCCATGTTCCGTCGTTCGGCTGGCTGGTGGTCGGAAGATGCCAGTGGCGATTATAGCATGGCTCGCTGTGCGACTTCCGTTACGCGTCGTGCCGGCCGCATGACGACGGGGTCGGGAGTCGTTTCGGGCCAACCGACACTGGTGATAGAAAACCATCGGTCCGAAACGACTCCCGACCCCTTTGCCGCGCAATCCTTGCATCGATCCCTTGTTGGCGGATAATGCGAGCCGGTTTTTTCGTCTCCATGTCTCTCTGGCGCTTGTCGCGGGGAAAGGCACTGCATGTCGCTCCTGGTCGTCGGTTCGGTCGCCATCGACAGCATTCACACTCCCACTGCGGTGCGGGAACGCGTGCTCGGCGGCTCGGCAGTTCACTTCTCCTATGCCGCCAGTTTTTTTGCCCCAGTCCGGCTGGTCGGCGTTGTCGGCGACGATTGGCCGGCGGAACACACGCAGCTTTTGGCGAGCCGAAACATTGACACCTCGGGGCTGAAGGTCGTGGCCGGGGGCAAGACGTTTTTCTGGAAGGGGAAGTATGCGCCGAATATGAACGACCGGGAGACGCTCGAGGTGCAGCTCAATGTGTTTGGCGACTATCTCCCGGAGCTGCCGGACAACTATCGCCGCAGCGACTACTTGTTCCTGGCCAATGGTTCGCCAATCACGCAAATGAAGACGCTGGAGCAGGTCGAGAAGCCCAAATTGGTCGTCGCCGATACGATGGACCTGTGGATTCGCGAGCAGCACGAGGATCTGCTGGCGCTTTTCAAGCGGCTCGACGGCCTGGTCCTCAACGACAGTGAGGCGAGGCTTCTCACCGAAGAGGAGAATCTGGTTGCCGCCGGACACCAGGTGCGGCGAATGGGACCGAAGTTCGTCGTCATCAAAAAGGGGGAGCATGGCGCGATGTTTTTTTCCGAGCACGAGACGTACGTCCTGCCGGCATATCCCACCGATCGCGTCGTGGATCCCACAGGCGCCGGAGACAGCTTTGCCGGCGGCATGATGGGATACCTGGCCGCGCACGGACAATTCGACAGCCGCGCGCTCAAGGAAGCGATGGCCTACGGAATTGTCGTGGCGAGTTTTACCGTCGAGGACTTTGGTCTGGACCGCATGAAGAAGGTCGAGCGGCCGGACCTGGATGCGAGACTGCAGCGCTATCGGAGGATGCTTAGTTTCTAGAGAGCAGAGAGCAGAGGTCAGAGAGGAGAGGCGAACAGAACGAGTTTCGCGATTGAATCTGGAGGCGCATCATGGCTCAAGCATTTCGCGTGGAGAATCTTCTCGTTTACCAGAGGTTGTGCGATTTGCACCTGGAGGTGTGTGACTTGACGCACCGCTGGCCTTGGGAGGAGCGCTACGAGCTGGCGTCTCAGGCCCGACGGTCTTCTAATAGCGCGCCGGCCAATCTGGCCGAAAAACACAACGACAGACACGTGCGCAACAAAGTCGAAGGCGTGAATCGCGCTCGTGGAGAGGCGCTGGAGACGGTGCATCACCTCTACATGGCCCATCGTAGGCAGTACATCACGCAAGACTAAGATCACCCTCTGCTCTCTGAACTCTGCTCTCTTTCATGGCCCGCCTCCGCACGTTCATCGCCGTCGAATTGGCCGGATCGGTTCTGGCCAGGGCCGCGCAGCTCATCAAGGAGCTGCAAGCTGCGGGCGCGGATGTGAACTGGGTCAAGGCGCCGCAGATGCACCTGACGCTGAAGTTTCTGGGGGACGTCGCCGACACGGAAACGCCCGATATTTGCCGCGTCGTCGCCGACGTTGCCAGCCGCTGCGAGCCCTTTGAAATCGTCTGCCGCGGGGCCGGCGCTTTTCCGGACCTCCGTCAGCCGCGAACGATCTGGCTGGGATTTACCCAGGGGGTCCAGGAGCTTACCGAACTACAGCGCGCCATCGACGACGCCTTGAAAAAGGAAATGGGCTATGGCCGCGAGCAGCGGCGGTTCCATCCGCACCTGACGCTGGGTCGGGTCAAGCGGTTTGACGAGCAAACGCGTTCCAACCTCGCGGGACTGCTGCAAAAACACGCGACCTTCGACGGGGATTTATCCGTGATTGAGGAAGTCGTGGTGTTCGCCAGTTTTCTCGGCCGGAGCGGGCCGACGCACGAGGCTTTGGGACGAGCCGAACTGAGTGGATGAGTGGCTTGATTTGACTCCGGTGCGGACTGGCGGCAAGACGTCCGAAAAGTTTTTTTCGGAATGCTGCAAGTCGCTGCCATCACGCGACTTAGGACCATGGCAATCCATGCCGCAGGCGCCACTAGTGACCAAACGTGTCACCGGGGACGCGATACTGGGACATCCGGCAATTGACCGGCGCTTGATCCGCTGTACATTGTTAATCTGATGTTCACGTCCGACTTGTCTTGTGCCGCCTGGTTCATCTTGTCGGCTATTGCTTGCAACTCCAGTGAAAGTTCCCGATAACAGGAGGTTCCTCATGGTCACCACAGAAAAGGCAAACGGTCGCATGGTCAAGAAAGAAAAAGAACGGCCGTCGCGCGGGGCCGCCAAGTCGGACGGCGCGACCAAGATGGACGCCTTGCTCGAGCAGAACTCGGCTCTCAAGACGGCGCTGTCGCAGATTGAAAAGCAATTCGGCGAAGGCTCGATCATGCCCCTGGGCGGCGATCGGACCCTCTCCATTTCGGGAATTCCGACAGGAAGCCTATCGCTCGACATCGCGCTGGGCGGCTTCGGCATTCCTCGCGGACGGATCATCGAAATTTTCGGGCCGGAATCGAGCGGCAAAACGACGCTGGCCCTGCACGTGATCGCCCAGGCCCAAAAACTAGGAGGCGTGGCGGCGATCATCGATGCCGAGCACGCTTTTGACCCCACCTGGGGCAAGAAGCTGGGAGTGCAGCTCGACACGCTGCTGGTCAGTCAGCCCAACAGCGGCGAAGAGGCGATGCAGATCACCGAAATGCTCGTCAAGTCCAACGCCGTGGACGTGATCGTCATCGACTCGGTGGCCGCCCTGGTTCCGCGGCAGGAGCTGGAAGGGGAAATCGGCGACACGCACGTCGGCCTGCAAGCCCGCCTGATGAGCCAGTCCATGCGCAAGCTGACCGGCGCCATCGCCAAGAGCAGGACCGCCGTGATCTTCATCAACCAGATTCGCGACAAGATCGGCGTCTCTTACGGCAGTCCCGAAACGACTCCTGGGGGCCGGGCCCTCAAGTTCTATTCGTCCTGCCGCATCGACGTTCGCCGCATCAACCAGCTCAAGGACGGCGAGGAAGTCGTGGGGCAGCGCGTGCGAGCCAAGGTCGTCAAAAACAAGGTCGCCCCTCCCTTCCGTCTGGCGGAGTTCGACATGCTCCACACCAGCGGCATTAGCTACGAAGGGGACATCATCGACATGGGCATCAACGAAAAGGTCATCAGCCGCAGCGGCGCCTGGTTCAAGTATGGCGAGGTCTACTTGGGCCAAGGGAAGGAAAAGGCCCGCGCATTCCTGCTGGAGAATCCCAAGGTCACGGAGGAAATCCGCGAGAAGGTCCTGGCCAGCGGTTTTGCCGGCACGGCAGCCAATGCCGAGGCGCCGGCCGGCGCAGAGGAGTAATCACCTCCGCCTAAGCGAGACGTGACGTGGCCGCCACCCTGCTCAAGCGACCGTGGTTCCAGTTCAGTCTGCGCACGCTGCTGGTGATCGTCACCATCGGCTGCCTGGCCGGAGGGTGGTGGATCAACCGGGCGTTTCAGCAGCGGGCGGCAGTGCGGCGATTCTACGAGTTGACCGCCGGCCGACAGGACCAACATGGCGACTCGCTCACCACGATGGGCTATCGCTATCAGGGAAAAGATCAGTACTATAGGCCGATCATCCCCAAATGGCTCCACTGGCTGCGGGACATGATCGGCGAAGAGTGCTTTGGAGAGGTCACCGGCGTGCAGCTACTTGACACGCCCGCCACCAACGAGGACCTGAAACTGCTGGCCATTCTTCCCAGCGTGGAGCGGGTTTGGCTGGCGCGCACCAAGGTCACCGATGAGGGAATCCCCTTATTGAAAGTCTGTCCCAAGCTCAAGTTCATCGGCCTCGATGAATTGCCGATCACCGACGCCGGCATTGCTCATCTCACTGCATTTCAAGACCTTGAATCGCTGTCGCTCAGTGGCACGAAGATCACCGACGCCGGGCTCGAACACCTGGCCAGGCTGCCGCGGCTGAAGGAACTCTGGCTGCGCAACACGGCGATTACCGAGGCGGGTTATCAAAAGCTTCAGGCCGCCTTGCCGCAGTGCGAGATTCAAGCCGATGTGCTCTCGTATCACCGCAAGCTGATGGAAGCCTGGGGCACAACCTCCCCGCCCATGCGTTAGCAGCCGCCAATCTTCCAGGTCCATTGTCGGCTCGACTAGAATCAAGGGCAGGAGTCACGGACATGACGATGCGCCCACTGCCACGGTTTATTGCTGCGATCACGCTGCTTCTAGCGCCGGCGACCATTCCCGCGCTGGCCCAGGAGCCAAGCGGCCTGCAGGCGGCCTCGGCCCTGGAAAGCGTCCTTGTGGACGCGATTGCCAAGTCGGAGCGGTCGGTTGTGGCCGTGGCCCGGATCCGTGACAGCGACGGGGCACTGGACAACGAACCGCGGGCCAAGGATGCCACCCAGCCCGATGTCGTTCCCGACGACTTCGGCAGCGGCGTCGTGATCGACGCCAAAGGGCTGATCCTGACCAACTACCACGTGCTGGGAGATTTGAAGAACTCGACCTACTACGTCTGGGTGCAGCGCAAGCCCTATCGTGCCAAAGTCAGAGCCGCCGATCCCTGGCTCGACCTGGCCGTACTGTCCATCGAGGCGTCCGATCTGACGCCGCTCGGTTTCGGCAACGCCAACGACCTCAAGAAGGGGCAGATCGTCATTGCCTTGGGCAACCCCTACGCCATCGCTCGCGACGGACAGCCCAGCGCGTCCTACGGCATTGTCGCCAATCTCCTGCGTCCCGCTCCCCGGCCCAAAGAAGCTGCCGAGCGCGGCGAAGGGCGCGAGACGCTGCACCACTATGGCAACCTGATCCAGACCGACTGCAAGCTGGAACTTGGCTCCAGCGGCGGCGCCTTGATCAACCTCAAAGGCGAGATGATCGGCCTGACGACGTCGCTGGCGGCGCTGTCGGGCTACGAACGCACGGGAGGATTTGCCATTCCGGTGGACGACAGTTTTCGCCGCGCCGTCGAATCGCTCAAGGCCGGCAAGTTGCCCGAATACGGATTTCTTGGAGTCGAGCCGCAGATTCTCGAAGCGCAGGAGCGGCGGCAGGGGCGACATGGAGCGCGCATCCGGCACGTAGCCGCGGCGACCCCGGCGGCCAAGGCTGGCATTCAGGAGGGGGACGTGATCACTCACGTCAATGCACGCGCGGTCAGCGACGAGATCGACCTCATGCGTCACCTCGGGGGGCTGCCGCCTGGCGAGACGGTCGCGATCACGCTCCAGCGCGGCGCGAGCGAAACGCGGCCCGGACGCACGCTTAAGATCAAAGTGCAATTGTCAAAAAAGCAGATTGCCAGCCTGCGGCCTGGTTTTGCCGAGGTGGTCGATCCAGCCTGGCGAGGAATGAAAGTCGAGTATGCCACGGCGTCGCCTGCCTTCCGCGACCAAAGTCCGCTGCTGGACGCCGAGGGTTGCGTGGCCGTGGTCGAGGTCGCGCGTGACTCTCCCGCCTGGAAGGCCGGCATGCGGCCCGGGGAATTCATCAGCCACGTCGGCACGACCCGCGTGACGACGCCGCGGCAATTCTACCAGCTGGTCGAAACACAGACCGGTCCGGTCGCCATCCGCTTGACGGCCGTCGGACTCGACAAGGCGGAACGGACGATCGGTCAAAGCGAGACTCCCCTTGAAGTTCCTACTCAACCCGACGCTGAGAGCTGAGAGTTGGCGGCAGCAGCGGCGTCGGCCCAGCAATCTGGCATCCTTGACCCCGCAAACTACTCTGAAAGGCTCCCCATGACCCGCACCCTCGATCGCCGTGAATTCCTCGCCGGCCTGGCCGCAGCCGGCGGCGGCGCTTTCGCCGCTAGTGTACTACAAACGAACTGCTCCGCCGCGTTGCAGGCCGGCGGCCAGGCTTCGTTCGGCTTTGGCCTCGTGACCTACATGTGGGGCGCTGAGTGGGACCTGCCGACGCTCCTCAAGAACTGTCGCGAGACCAAGGTTCTGGGCCTGGAGCTGCGCACGACGCACAAGCACAAGGTCGAGCCCGACCTGGATCCCAAGGGGCGGGAGGAGGTCCGCAACCGGTTCGCCGAAAGCGGCGTGACGCTGGTTGGCCTGGGGAGCAACGAGCGCTTCGACCATCCCGATCCGGCGGCACTCAAGAAGGCCGTCGAAGCGACCAAGGAATTCATCCGCCTCAGTCATGACATCGGCGGCTCGGGCGTGAAGGTCAAGCCCGACTCGTTCCACAAGGAAGTGCCGCAGGAAAAGACGATCGAGCAGATCGGCAAGACGCTCAATGAACTCGGCGAATACGCCGCCGGCTTTGGCCAGCAGGTGCGGCTAGAGGTTCATGGCCAGTGCGCGGAATTGCCGACGATCAAGGCGATCATGGACATCGCGACGGATGAAAACGTCGCCGTCTGCTGGAACAGCAATCCGACCGACTTGAAGGGAGACGGCCTGGAGGCCAACTACCGCCTGGTCGCCAAGCGCTTTGGCCAGACGGTTCACGTCCACGAGCTGGAGAGCAAGGATTATCCCTACGCGAAATTGTTCGAGCTGCTCGTCAAAGACAACTACGAGGGCTGGCTGCTTTTGGAGGCCGCCAGCAAGCAGGAGGACTACGTCGCGGCGCTGGCCGAACAGAAAAAACTTTTTGATCGGCTGCTGAAAGGGGCGATGGGGTAAAGCGCAAGCAAAAGAAAGAGGGCGCTTCCTGCGCCCCCTTTTTTGAATTCTTCAGCCGTCTTACGTGCGCGGACTTCCGCCTATCGTTCGCACTGTGGCCGTGCCGAACAGGCCCTGACCGTCGGTCGTAAAGCCGGTCACCAACAGCGCGATGCTTTCGGCATCGAGCACTCCGTCGGCAAGCTCGTCGGTCGAGAAGAACAGCAGTAGATCGAGCCGCCCGTCTCCATTCGTGTCCTCCAGCCTGGCATCAACTGGCGAGACTTGAATGCCGAGCGTGGGGTCTTCCGCCTTGATCAGCGACAGGTCGGACAGGTCCGCGGTAGCCGCGTCGAAATCCACGCTGCCCAGGATCGCCACGGGGGTCAGCCCATGGCTGTGGAGATTGATTGGCCCGCCATTGCTTCCCGGTTTCACGACGACATCAACCGCCTGGTACTCAAGCTCAAACGCGCCGATATCGACACCGGGGCCCTGCGGCCGCAGCACACCGCGCTGGTCCGTTGTTCCGGTCAGGCCAGGATCACCGGCATTCAGCGCCGGGCTGCCGGGGAGCAGGGCCATCGTAAAGGTCGGGCCGCCGTTGTCCTGAAGCGGTCCAAGCAGCGGATCGATCGGGCTGGCGGCCGTTCCCACCTGGTCGCCAGTCGCGCCGAATCCGGTCGAGCCGTCACCGATGCCAATGAGGTTGTAGCCCAGGCTTGCGAAGGCACCAAAGACATCCGGCCCACTTGGCGCGGTGTTGACAGCGACAATCGTGTTGCGGAGCGTCGCCGTGCCGGTATTGAAGATTCCCCCGCCATTGGCGGTGGCTGAATTACCGCTGATGGTGCCGGAGGTGATGTCGATCGTCGCGGTGCCGCCGAAGTCGTCATCGTTGTAGATGGCGCCGCCATCGCCCACGGCCGTATTGCCGCTGAGCGTGCTGTTGGTGATCGTAATCGACGAAGTAAAGCCGCCGAAGCTCTGGTTGAAGATGCCGCCCCCTCCAATCGCGCCCGCCGAGTTGTCGCTGATCGTGCTGGCGGCGATCGTCATCGTCGCCCCGAGAAAGTTGACAATGCCGCCGCCCACGAAATCGGCCGAGTTGCCGCTGACCGTGCTGGCGGTGAGGCTCAAGATGGCCGTCGGTCCGCCGAAGCTCGCATTGAAGATTCCACCGCCGGAACCGAACACGGCCGAGTTGTCGTCGAGCGTGCTGCCTTCGATCGTCGCGGTGGCCGAGAAATTGTAGATGCCTCCTCCGGAGGAAGCAGCGTTTCCACTGAGGGTACTATCCGTGATGGTGATGGAAGTCGGGCCTCCAAACCCGGATTCGTTGGCGATTCCGCCACCATTGGACGTTGCAGTATTATTCTCCAAGTTGCTGTCTGCAACGGTTGCCGTCCCCTGATTGCTGATGCCGCCGCCGGCGCTCGCCGAGTTGCCCGCGAAATCGCTGCTGGCGATCGAGATCGTGGCCCCCGATTCGTTGGCAATGCCGCCGCCGCGGGGAGCAGAGTTTCCGCTGAACGTGCTGCCCGTGACCGTCGCCGTGAAGCGGTTATCGATCGCGCCGCCGGCGCCGCTGCTGGCCACATTCCCACTTAGCGCGCTGTCCGTAATGGTCGCCGTGCCCTGGTTGGCGATGCCGCCCCCCTCGAAGCCGGCGAAGTTGAAGTTGATGTCGCTGTCGCCGACCGTCAGCGAATTAAAGTTGAGGATGCCGCCGCCATTGCCGTTGGCGAAATTGCCCTCGACCGTGGCACTACTGAGCGTCGCCGACCCGAAATTGACCAGGCCGCCTCCTTGAATGCCGGCCTGATTGCCGCTGAGGCTGGTGTCTTCGATCGTCAATGTGCCGCCACTAAAAATCCCGCCGCCGTCGCCAAAGAGCACCTGGTTGCCGCTGAGCGTGCTCGTTTCGATCGCAGCGGTCGAGAACTGACTGACAAAAATGCCACCCCCTTCGCCGAACTGAACCTGATTGCCGCTAAGCGTGGATCCTTCGATCGTCGCCGTCCCGGAAATGAAGATTCCACCACCGCGGCCTGGGCTCCCGAAGAATCCGCCGACGAGGTTGCCGACGAGGTCCGTGTCTTCAACATGGAGCGTGGCATCGCTGTAGATGCCGCCGCCAAATTGGCTGGCTTGATTGGACTGGAATTCGCTCCCCTCGACGGTGACGGTGCCGTTGTTGTTGTGAATTCCGCCGCCGCGGCTGGCGTTGTTGAACGTAAACGAGCTGTCCTCGACGTCGAGCACGCCGCCGAACGCGTTATGGATTCCACTATTGGTGTTTTGAGTAAAGTCCGCGTCGGAAATCGATGCTGACCCGGTGTTGTAGATTCCGCCGCCATTGGCAAAGGCGGTGTTGTTAACGAAGGAGCCTCCCTCAACCGCCAAATCATGGTTATTGGCGATTGCGCCGCCCAGCAGGGCGAGGTTCGTATTGAAGTCGGTGTCGCTGACGGTCACGCTGCCCAAGTTGTTGTAGATCGCGCCGCCAAAAGTGCCGAAAGCAAAATTGAAGATAAACGTGCTCGCCTCGATCGATAGCATGCCGGCATTCAAGATGCCAGCGCCCTTGTCGGCAAAACCGAGGGTGATCGTCAAACCGTCGAGCGTCACGTCGCTGGCCGCGGTGACCTCGAGCACGCGGCTGGTAAAGCCGGCGTCGATCGTCGCCGGGCCGCCAACCGATTCGATGGTCACGCTGCCGCTGGCGTCGTTGATCGTGAGTTGACCGAGGGCCAGAGGATAGTTCCCCGCCGGCAATTCAATCGTGTCGTCGCCGGCCAGGCCTGCCGCTTCGGCGATGGCCTCCCGCAGGCTGGTCTGGCCGTCATTGGCGACGACGTCGGCAAACGTGGTGACCACAATGGTGGACAGCACCTGCCGGGCCTCGAGCCATTCGAGGCGGGGGCGAAAGCGATTGGCGGCACGGCTCCGTTTGGAACGCCGGCTGGACGAATGAGAACGATGGAAGAATGGGAAACGCATGGCTCGACCTCCGCTGAAGAAAGGAATGAAGAAAACAAAAACGACGTGTTCGGCATGCGGCCAGCCCGAAGAACTGCGCGCGAGCGGGTCCCAAACTGGCCAGAATCAGGGCAATGACGAAACGATGAAGGCCCGTATCTGGCTCGCGCTCGACACGACAGGACAAAGGCAGCCGCGAGAAACTGCCAAAGGATTGCGAGAAAAATGGAAAGCACGCTCGGGGAAACAGCGCACGCAGCCGGTCCAACCGGCGCAGCCAACATGGCCCGACGAAGCGGCGCATCAAGATCGAAAGCGCCAAACTGGATTGGCCGAAACCGACTCCCCAAACGACGGGAGCGCAACAAACGGTGTCGGCGCATCGCGCGCAGCGACATTCGTTGGTCCTCTTCTCCTAGCCGATGTTCCGCGGCTAAGAATTGCCGATGCCCTCAGTTCCGTTCGTCCGTGCCAAACTTCCCAGGGGGAGGGGCACCTCCCCAGATAGCGCCATAACGATGGGCATTCGTTGATGCGAACGCAATCTGAACAATTGTTTTAAAGTCAGATTTTTTGCTTTATTGGGAAGCAGAGGATTAGTACCGCAAAACCCAGGCGAAATACCCCACGATGGCGGCCACAACCACCGCCAGGCCGCCGGCCACAATCCACACCCGCGGCGATACTGGTTCCCGTTCGATTGGCCCTTCAGCTCCCACGCGAATGCCGTCGCTAAACTCGTGGCCGCAGGCGTGGCAACGACGGTAAAACTTGGGCCGGAAATGATCGTCGCAGGTGCGGCAAAAGAGCAGCACCTGCTCATTTCCCCCCGATCGGAGGACGTCCATCAGCGGAAAGTCGGTCCCGGCACTGCCGCAGATGGAGCAGAGCACCTGCCGCTTCTGGCCACACTCCGGGCAGAGGGGCCAGTCGCGCCAAGTTTCTTCTTCCGGTTCCGCGTCAGGCTTCTCAGCGATTCGCAGCCTCCCCTCGCGGATTTCCTCCTCGAACTTCAGCACGAGCTGCCGCGCGGCCGCCGCTTGCTCCCTGGGAACGACAATCCGCGACAGCGACGACCAGCCCAGCGGCACTTCGCCCCCAGCCACCGACTGTGCATCATTGATGACCATCGCCTCGATGCCATACTCCTCCAGAAAGCCCACGAGCAGATGAGCCTGCTGAACGGTGTCGGCTCGGTAGATTTCCGTCGGGTCACGCGCCATGCGATCACTACTCCATCGCGCAGCCGCCCATTCCGCACTGTGGCAGGCCGCAGCCGCCAGGCACAGGACGCTCGCACAGCGGCAGCTCGGCGGACTTTTTCGCGTGGGCAGCAGGGACGCTCAACAGTCTTTCCAACTGCTCGCTGTCGCACTGCGGGCAGTGCGGCACGTCTTTGCCGCGGACCAGAAGCTCGAACTGGCTGTCGCAGTCACGACAGGCATATTCATACAGGGGCATCGCGGATATCACCTCGACAAACGGGACTTGGTTCGATTCCACTATTCTTACGGAAGGGGCGCAATTCGAGAACCCGGCAATGCACATGCCCGCTCTCAGTCGCCAGCAGATCCGCGACGTTGACCGCCGGGCCATGGAGGACTACGGCATATCCGGGCTCGTGCTCATGGAGAACGCCGGGCGCGGCTGCGCGGACGTCCTGCTGCGACTGGGCGTTCGGGGGCCGGTGACCATCGCCTGCGGCAAAGGGAACAACGCCGGCGACGGGTTTGTCGTTGCCCGCTTTCTCGATTTGCAACGTATACCCGTCAGCGTGCTCCTGTTTGCCGATCCGGCTGAATTGTCGGGCGACGCTCTGGCTAACTTCAAAATCGCCAGCCGGAGCGGCATTGCCATGCGTCCTTGCTGGCAAGCGCAAGAGTCCTTACACATTCCCCAGGACGTTGACTGGGTCATCGACGCTCTTTTGGGCACCGGCGCCAGCGGTCCGCCGCGGCCGCCGTTGGACCGAGCGATTCGCCTGCTGAATGCCGCCGGAGGGAAAAAACTGGCGATCGACCTGCCCAGCGGCCTGGACTGCGACAGCGGCAGCGCGGCCGAGCCGACGTTCCGCGCCGATCATACGTGCACCTTCGTCGCCCCCAAGATCGGGTTTTCCAATCCGGCCGCCGCGAAATATCTCGGACAGGTACACGTCGTGGAAATCGGAGTGCCGAGGAAGCTGCTGGAGGAGGTGGTCGGGATATGATGGCTTGGCCGCAGTCATTTTCGCAGTTTCCACCCCGCCGCTTCCTCCCCATCAAGACGCAAGGTCAGACACTTGGCGCTGCCGCCGGCTTTTACAAACTCGCTCAGCGGCGTTTCGATCGGTTCGTAGCCGCGGGACCTCAGTGCCGCGTGCAGCCCGGGGCAGCCCGTGTTAGTAACCACGTGCTTTCCGGCGACCACGGCATTGCAGGCAAATGACTGCGCTTCGTCGGCGGC
>DASRJP010000463.1:0-8390 GCA_035649415.1 Pirellulaceae bacterium
TTCCTGGCCCTGTTCGACGGCCCCGACACGAACACGACCACCGACCAGCGCACCGCCTCCACGGTACCGCTGCAAGCCCTGTTCTGGATGAACAGCCCGCTGGTCCAGGAGCAATCGGCCGCATTTGCCCGCCGGCTGGTCGCTTCCGCCAGTGAATCGACGGAGCGGATTCGCATGGCCTTCCGCCTGGCCTACAGCCGCGAGCCGACCAGCGCAGAGAGCGAGCGGTATGTGCGGTTTGTTGAGAATTATCGCGCTGAGCTGGCGAAGAACGGCGTCGAAGCGAATCAGGCGGAGCTGGAAGCGTGGGCAAGTGTGGCAAAGACGATTTTGAGCAGCAATGAGTTTGTCTATATTGACTAGAGGAGCCAGCCATGCGACGACGCGATTTTCTCTCTTGCTGCGGAGCTTCGGCCGCCTCGCTCGGTCTCTATTCGTCGCTCTCCCTCGCTGCGGAACTCAATGCCGGCCATCCTCTCGCGCCGCGGCCGTCCCATCACGCGCCCGAGGCGAAGAACCTGCTGTTTATCTTCCTCACCGGCGGCATGTCGCACGTCGATACGCTGGATTACAAGCCAAAACTAAGCGCGGACAGCGGTAAGGACGTGCCGTCGCATGGCCTGCGGGCGGATGAAACGGCGAAAAAACCGCTCTTGGGATCGCCGTTCAAGTTCCAACAATATGGGCATTCGGGACTGTGGCTCAGCGAGCTGTTTCCGCATCTGGGCAAGGTCGCCGACGAGCTGTGCGTGATTCGCACGCTCCACACCGACATCGTCGAGCATTTTCAAGCGGTGCTGGCGATGCACACCGGCAGTGCCACGGTGCCGCTGCCGAGCATCGGGGCGTGGCTGAGCTACGGCCTGGGCACCACTAACCTCGACCTGCCGAGCTACATGGTGCTGTGCGAGCACCTGCCATATGCCGGTGCGCAGGTCTGGGACAGCAATTTCCTGCCGCCGGTTCACCAGGGGGTGCGAATCGTCCCGGGCAACGAGCCGATTCCGAACCTCAAATCGCTGGCCCGTACCGGCACTCTCGCAGAGCTCGAGCAACAGCTTCTCCGGGACGCGAATGAGCTGCACGCGCAAACGCGCAGCGGCGATTTGAGCCTGGCGGCCCGCACGAGCAGCTTCGACATTGCCCAGGGGATGATGAAAGCGGCCCCCGACGCGTTTGACCTCGCGCGTGAATCGGCTCAGACGCTTGCCGACTACGGAGTCGGGCAGGACGAGAAGACATCGTTTGCCGCCCAGTGCCTCACCGCCCGCCGGCTGGTCGAGCGGGGCGTGCGAACCGTCGAGGTCATCGATACGGGAGCGAGCAACAACTGGGATTCGCACGGTAACATGCAGGACCATCGCCCCAAGGCCCAGCGGGTCGATCAGCCGCTGTCGGCCCTGATCCGCGACATGAAGCAACGCGGGCTGCTTGATGAGACGCTGATCGCCATCTGCACTGAGTTCGGCCGCACACCGTGGACCGACGGCCCGGGTACGCTCGGCCGCAATCACTACGCCAAGGCCTTTTCCTCGATCCTCTGCGGCGCCGGCGTCAAGGGCGGCATCACTTATGGCTCAACCGACGACTACGGCATTGAAATCATCGAGAAGCCCTGCCACGTCCACGACTACCACGCCACGATCCTGCACCTGCTCGGCATCGACCACGAGCGGCTCACCTACCGCTATGCCGGCCGCGACTTCCGCCTGACCGACGTGGCAGGGGGCTTGCTGACGGATATTCTGTCGTAGGACAGGTTTCCAACCTGCCCCGATTTCCCTTTGGACAGGTTGAAAACCTGTCCTACGTTAGCGCCGCGCTTCGCGGACGAAGTGCCGCAGCTCGGGGACGATGATCTTTTCCATCGCCAGGCGGACGCCCGCCGGAGAACCGGGCATCGTGAGCACGACTTTGCCGCGAGCGATGCCGCCGACGGCGCGGCTGAGACACGCAGCCGGTCCGATTTCCTGGAAGCTCAGCATGCGGAAGATCTCGCCGTAGCCGGGCATCGGCTTGTCGAGTATGCCGCTGATCGTTTCAAACGTTTGGTCGCGGCTGGCGACGCCGGTGCCGCCGGTGAGCAGAATCACGTCCAATTCCGCGCGGCCGCAGAGTTCGTCCAGCAGCGGCCGCATCCGGGCCGGATCGTCGGGGATGATTTCGCGGCAGACGACCTGGTGGCCGGCGTCCTTCAAGTGGTCAATCACCGACTGCCCTCCGGTGTCGTTTTCGAGCGTGCGCGTATCGCTGACAGTGATGACCGCGCAGCGCAGCGACTGCGGTCCCTGGGCCTTGTGCTCGACGTGGGTGGCCATGGCAGTAGTCTGGGGGCAGGAGTCAGGGATCAGGCGTCAGGGGTCAGGGGTCAGATCAGTATGGAATATACCCTGGGTCCGAGCGCTCTTTGCTTGTTGATCCCTGTCGCCGAACCTAAAATGAGATTTTCCCGCCCAGTGCCCTGCTCGGCACGCCCATAACCCAATGCCCACCTGCCTGCCTCGCTGGAGGACGCTTGCCATGCGTTTAGCCCCCCGACGCTCCTTGATCCGCTCGCTGCTGGCTGCGGCATTGGGACTCGCCGTTAGTGCCGGCGGATATGCGGCCGAGCGGAAGATCAGCTTCAGCCGCGACATCAAGCCGATCCTGGCCGGACGCTGCTACGCCTGCCACGGACACGACGACAAGGAACGCCAGGCCGAGATGCGGCTGGACATCGGCGACGAGAAAGCCAAGGCCGCGCTCAACGCGGGCAAGCCGGCGGAAAGCGAACTGGTCAAGCGGATCACCAGCAGCGACCCGGACGAACAAATGCCCCCGGCGGCATCCAAGAAGCCGCTGCTGTCCCAGTCGGAGATCGACCTGATCAAAAAATGGATCGAGCAGGGAGCCGCGTACGATGCCCACTGGGCCTACGTCAAGCCGGTCAAGGCGCCGCTGCCACCCGTGGAGGAAAGCACATGGAGAATCAACGAGATCGACCACTTCATTGCGGCGGGGTTTGGCGAACACGGACTGAGCCCGTCGCCCGAGGCCGACAAGCGGACGCTGCTCCGCCGGCTGTCATTCGACGTCATCGGCCTGCCGCCCACGCCTAAGGAATTGGCGGAATTTGAAGCCGACTCGTCGCCGCAAGCGTATGAGAAGGTTGTCGATCGTCTGTTGGCGTCGAAGCACGTTGGCGAGCGGCTGGCGATTTACTGGCTCGACGTGGTCCGCTATGCCGACACCGGCGGCTACCACAGCGACAATCATCGCGACGTGTGGGCCTATCGCGATTGGGTAGTTGGAGCGTTCAACGACAACAAGCCCTACAACCAGTTCGTTCTCGAGCAACTCGCCGGCGACTTGCTCCCCAACGCCACGGGCCAGCAGCGGATCGCTTCGGGATTCAACCGGCTCCTCCAGACGACCGAAGAGGGGGGCGCCCAGCCGAAGGAATATGCCGCCAAGTACCAGGCGGACCGCGTCCGCAATACGTCGGTGATCTTCCTGGCAACGACGATGGGCTGCTGCGAATGCCACAGCCACAAGTTCGATCCGTTCACGAACAAGGATTTTTACAGCTTTGCGGCATTCTTCGCGGACGTGAGCGAGAAGGCGGTCGGGCGACAGGATCAAACAAAGGTCCCGATCGGCGAGCAGGAAGTGCGGCTGAAGCAAGTCGAGGCGGAACTGGCCGAGCTCAGGACAAAGCTCGACACGCCGACCCCCGAGCTGGCCGCTGTGCAAGACAAGTGGGAAGTTACCGCTCAGGAGCAACTGGCCAAGAACGTGTCCAGCTGGGTTCCCGTCCGGCCGGCTGCCGCCGAGTCGCAGGGGAAACAGACGTTGACTGTCCAGGACGATCTGTCCGTCCTGGCCAGCGGCGAAAATCCAGCGCAGGACACTTATAAGATCACGCTGCCGGCCGAGCAGGAAAAAATCACCGGCTTTCGGCTGGAGGCACTTACCGATCCGAGCCTGACGAACAATAGCCTCTCGCGCGGCAACGGCAATTTCGTGCTCACAGGAGTTGAAGTCGCAGCGGTTGATGCGGCGGGAAAGTCAAAGCCGGTGAAAGTGGCCGCGGCCGCCGCCGATTTCTCGCAGGACGATTACCCAGTCGCCAACGCGATCGACGGCAACCCCAAAACGGGCTGGGCGATCAACGGCCATGTGAAGGGCGAAAATCACGTCGCGGTCTTCACGCTCGCCGAACCGATCGCCGGCGGCAGCGGCGCCAAGGTGGTCGTCAAGCTGCTGCACCAGTCGGAGTTTGCCCAGCACAACATCGGCAAGCTGCGCCTGTCGGTGACAAGTGCGGACAAGCCGAGCCTGTCGGGCAGTCCGTTCCCGGACGACGTCGTGACGGCACTCAAGGCGCCAACCGCTGAGCGGAAGGATACTCAAAAGCAGACGCTAGCCGCCTACTATCGCAGCGTCGCCCCGGAGCTGGAGCCGTCGCGGCAGGCGCACGCGAAACTGGAAGCGGAAAAGAAAGCGATTCTCGATGCGGCCCCATCGACGCTCGTGTCGATGTCGGTCGAGCCGCGGGTCGTGCGGATCCTGCCGCGGGGCAACTGGCTCGACGACTCCGGCGAGATCGTGCAGCCCGCGGTTCCCTCGTCACTGGCGACGCTCGATAGCAGCCAGCGGCGGCTGACGCGGCTGGACCTGGCGCAGTGGCTCGTCGGCAAGGAGAATCCGCTGACGGCCCGCGTCTTCGTCAATCGCCTGTGGAAGCTGGCCTTCGGCCGCGGCATCGCCAGGTCGCTCGAGGATTTCGGCACGCAGAGCGAGTACCCCACGCATCCGGAGCTGCTCGACTGGCTGGCCGTGGATTTTCAGGAGCATGGCTGGGACATCAAGCGACTCTACAAGCAGATGCTCATGTCGCGGACGTATCGGCAGTCCTCGCTCGTGACGCCGGAGCTGCGCGAAAAGGACCCCACGAATAACTGGTTCGCGCGGCAGGATCGGTTCCGGCTCGACGCCGAGCTGGTGCGCGACAATGCGCTGGCGGTGAGCGGTTTGCTGTCGCGCAAGATTGGCGGCCCAAGCGTCAAGCAGTACCAGCCGGCCGGCTACTGGCAGTACCTCAACTTCCCCACGCGGGAGTGGCAGAACGACCATGGCGAGGACCTCTATCGCCGCGGACTGTACACGTATTGGCAGCGCACGTTCCTCCAGCCATCGCTGCTGGCGTTCGACGCCTCCAGCCGCGAGGAGTGCGCCGCCAGCCGCCCGCGGTCGAACACGCCACAGCAGGCGCTGGTGCTGCTCAACGATCCGACGTACGTCGAGGCGGCTCGCGCCTTGGCCGGCCGCGTGCTGAAGGAGTCATCTGGCGATGTGCCGCAGCGACTGGAATTCTTGCTGCAGCAGGTGCTGTGCCGCTCGCCGCGGCCGCAGGAGCTGGAGGTGCTCGGGCGGCTATATGAGAAGCATCTGGCGGAATACAAGGCCGACGAATCGGCCGCGACGCAGTTCCTTTCGGTCGGTGAATCGAAGAACCCCGACGGCCTGAATGCCGCGGAGCTGGCGGCTTGGACGAACGTCTGCCGCGTGGTGCTGAATTTGCACGAGACGATCACGAGGAATTAGATGAACGTGTTGCCAGAATTGACCAGTCACGACATGCTTGCCCGCCGCGTTTTCCTCCGGCAGGCCGCCACGAGCCTCGGCGCGACCGCCCTGGCGTCGCTCCTTTCGCCGGCCCTGGCCGGCCGATCCGCCAGGGCCGCCGACAGCGACCCTTTGCGCCAATCCCGCGGCATTCTCTCGCCGCTGCACCACGCGCCGAAGATCAAGCGGGTTATCATCCTGACGATGGCCGGCGGACCGAGTCACCTGGAGACGCTGGACTACAAGCCCAAGCTGGCGGAAATGCACGGCCAGCCGATGCCCGAGTCGTTCACCAAGGGGCAGCCGATCGCCCAGCTCCAGGGAGCGAAGCTCAATTGCTTTGGGCCGCAGCACCCCTTCAAGAAATTCGGCCAATCGGGTCAGCAGCTGGCCGAAATCTTTCCGCACATCGGCTCGATCGCGGACGAGATCTGCATCATTAATTCGCTGCGGACGCAGGCGATCAACCACGACCCGGCCCACACGTTCATGAACAGTGGTACGACGATCAGCGGCCGCCCCAGCATGGGCTCGTGGCTGACCTACGGCCTGGGGGCCGATACCGACAACCTGCCTGGCTTCGTCGTGATGACCAGCACCGGAAAGTTCGGCCAGGCGCAGCCGATCGCCTCGCGTCAATGGTCGGCCGGCTTTTTGCCCAGCCGCTTCCAGGGCGTCGAGCTGCGGAGCAAAGGGGACCCGGTGCTCTACGTCGGCCGGCCTGGGGGCGTGTCGCCGGTGCGGCAGGCGGATGTGGTGAATGCCGTCACGAGCCTGAACCAGGCGGAAAATGCGCTGGTGGACGATCCGGAGATCGCCACGCGGATCGCCCAGTACGAGCTGGCATTCAAGATGCAGAGTAGCGTGCCGGAGCTGATGGACGTCAGCGGCGAGCCGCAAACCATTCTCGATCAGTACGGCTGCAAGCCGGGGGATGGGACGTTTGCGTCGAATTGCCTGCTCGCGCGGCGGCTGGCCGAGCGCGGCGTGCGGTTCATCCAGCTTTATCATCGCGACTGGGACCACCACGGCGGCGTCAAGGACCAGATTGCCGGCACCGCCAAGGAGGTCGATCAGCCGTGTGCGGCACTCATCCAGGATCTCAAGCAGCGGGGCATGCTGGCCGAGACGCTCATCCTGTGGAC
Source organism: Pirellulaceae bacterium (assembly GCA_035649415.1). Classification (GTDB taxonomy): domain Bacteria; phylum Planctomycetota; class Planctomycetia; order Pirellulales; family Pirellulaceae; genus DATKDU01. The sequence goes on from DASRJP010000463.1 coordinate 6,753, forward strand.
GGGCGAGTTCGGCCGCACGCCGATGGCGCAAGGCAACGGCCGCGACCATCACATGAAAGGATTTTCCTGCTGGCTGGCCGGCGGCGGCATTAAGGGGGGCATCACGTACGGCGCGACTGACGAACTGGGCTACAACGCGGTGGAGAAGATCGTCGAAGTCCACGACCTGCACGCGACGATGCTGCACCTGCTGGGGATCGACCACGAACGATTCACCTTCCGCTACCAGGGGCGGGATTTCCGGCTGACGGACGTTAGCGGGCATGTGGTCGAGGAGATTCTGGCGTAATTTCGTAACGTGCGCCAACAGCAAAACGGTAACGGGGCTGGCCTGAGCCCCAACAGGCCTATGCGAAAGCTCAAGACCGTTACCATCAATGACTCCGAGTGTCTCGCAATCCACACTGCGCGTGTCTCTCCGCGCGGGGACCTCGTGGTTGGCGTCGGTGGGGCGATGGGCCAACCGGGCTGGGTGAGTGTGTGGGATGCTCGATCTTGTAGCAGACGCTCGGTCTGGAGCGCTGGCGCAACCGCGATTGCTAACGTGGCCGTCTCCGGCGATCAGCGATTGGTTGCGACCGCTTGCCATGTCACGGATTCGATTGAACTTTGGGAATTGGCGACATCGCAACAGTACAGTACGCAGAAGCTTCTCACTCCTCCCTATCGGCGTAACGCTGCGGGAGTGACTCAATCGTCAACTCATGTGTCGATGATCGCCTTTTCCCACGATGACAGGCTGCTCGCCGCCGGCTGCTGGGACATGAGCGCCAAGATCTGGAATTTGGAATCCCGGTCGATGACCGAGCTTTTCCGACCACATCAGTCCAATGTGGATTTTGTCGCATTTCGCCCGTGTCATAAATCGCTCGTCAGCGGAACGTACCAGTCTCTGTTTGTGTGGAATGCTGACAGCGGAATCTGTGAGCAGACAATTGACCTGCCTGCCGACGGCGTGTGGCAGCACTGCTTACTTGAAGCCCAAGACAAGGTAGCCAGCATTTCGCGTAGCGGAACCATTCGAGTTTGGAACCCGGGCGATTGGTCCTTCCGTGAATTTCACGTGGAATTGAATCGAGCGGTCACGTCACTGGCCAATTCCTCGCGGCTGAATCAATTGGCAATTGGGCTGGCGACCGGAGAGGCCGTATTCGTGGATACGGACGAAGGTCGGCTCCTCAGCCGCTGGAAAATCAGCGGTCATCCCATCAATTCGCTGTCGTATGCGCCCGACGAGGACGCTATTTGGTCCGTGACGGCGGCAAGCGACAAACGCCTTCAATTGCACCGGTTTTCTACATAACGTTCAGCGCCTTTAGGGGTGAGTCATCGTCAGGAAACTTTCCTGCGAGTTTGGCACCGATCATCGCGACCGCTCACCAATCCTCCGGCGCGACTTCATACGGGTCCTTCTCGTAGGCCGCCTGGGCCTTGGCGTATAGCGCTTCGAACACCTGGCGCTGGGTGGCATCCAGCCAAGCGCCGTCGATCTTGTCCAGCACGGCCAGCGCCTGGCCCGGCCGCTGCAAGTGGCTCGTCAGCACTTCCGCCAGCGCCAGTCGCACCGGAACGATGCGCTCGGAGTAGGTCCGCAAATACTCCACCATCGTCGGCACTGCCTGGCTATGTAAGTGCAGC